>PLED01000083.1 GCA_003136355.1 Vulcanimicrobiota bacterium
CGCCACACTTCGCGATCCGCCGCGACCGCCTCGCGCTCCTTAGCGCGCTCTTGTATTTCAGCGCGAAGTTCGGCGATCTGTGCGGAAAGTCGAGTCGCCTCTGCTTGCGCCCCAGACAGTGCGCTCGCTTTTTCGCGCCACACTTCGCGATCCGCCGCCAGCCTCTCGCGCTCGTCGGCGCGCTCCTGAATCTCGGCGTGGAGTCGCGCCACCTGCTGCGTGAGACGGGCGATCTCGGCTTGAGCAGCGGGCAACTCCGCATTCACCTTACCGCGCCACGCATCACGATCGGCTGCCAGCGCTTCACGTTCGGCGGTGCCCTCCTGAATCGCAGCACGAAGGTCCGAAGCCAGCTGACCCAAGCGATTGATCTCTCCGTGCGCCATGGGCAGCTCGGCATTAACTTTGCCGCGCCACGCATCGCGATCGGCGGCCAGCGCCTCGCGCTCCTCGGAGCGACGCTGAAGCTCGGCATGCAGGTGATCGCGTTCCGTCATCGTTTCGGCGTGGACCGCCTCGCGATCGGCTGCTCGATGCTGCAAATCTAACGCCTGGCCAGTCAGGCGCGCGATCTCCGCCTGCGCTGCCGGAAGCTCGGCGCTGACTTTCGAGCGCCACAAGTCCCGATCAGCCGCGAGCGCCTCGCGCTCACTTGCCCGCGTCTGCAGCTCGGCGTGAAGCTCAGCAAGCTGTGCTGTAAGGCGCTCAAAGCCCTCGGCCGAGACGTCTGCGGACGCAGCCGAAAGCAGCTGCTGCTCCAAGCGCTGCTGCAATTCCGCGACCTGGTTGGTAAGCCGGGCCACTTCGGCGGCGCGTTCCTGCAACTCGGAGTGGAAGCGATCGCGCTCCACGGAGATTTCCGCATGCAATGACTCACGCTGAGACGCGCGCTCCTGAACCTCCAATAGTTGCGCGCTCAGGCGGGCGATCTCGGATTGCGCTGCGGGCAGTTCGGAAGCCACGCGCGCACGCCACGCGTCGCGATCGGCCGCCAGCAACTCGCGTTCGGCGACACGCTGCTGGAGGTCCCGCGCTTGAGCGGTAAGCCGAGCGATTTCAGATTGCGCAACCGGCAGCTCGGAAGTCGTCCGCGTGCGCCACATATCGCGATCCGCCGCCAGCATTTCGCGTTCGGCGGCACGCTGTCGCAGCTCCTCACTCAGGCCGACGATCTGAGCTGCGAGCCGGTCGCGCTCTGCTAGAATTTGCGCGTAAGCCGCATCCTGCGCCGCTGCTGGCGGGGGGGCGGCTGCAGGTAGCTGGCCGGTCGCCACGGATGAGTCTGTCTGCCGCTCGATCAAACTTTGCGCGCGAGCGAGTTCCGTGTTGACCTTAATGTACTGTTTGGTTATCGCGCGAACCTTAGCTTCGTCGGTTAACGGATAGGCCTGAACGATGTACTGGAGGGTATTGCTTTCGGAGTCGCTCAGAATCTGTTCGATTGTCGCTTCCGGAAATTCGTCCCGCGAGACAGCCGGCACCGCCGAAAGTTCCGAGGTGTTGTCAAACACGTCTACTTTGGTCCGATCGATGTTCCGGATCTCGTATCCGGCCTCCAAGAATAGCTCCTCGATGGTTTTCAGCGTGAAAAATCTCAAATGGGTTTCGTCGAGGATCCCTAGCTCGCGGTAATCGAAGTTGCCTTTCAGCAAGGCCAAGCGAATTGCGCCGTGGGCGATATTGGGAATTGACGCAACGACGTACCCGTCGGCACGGAGCAACCGGCGTGACTCATCGAGAAGGGCGGCCGGATTGCGCAGGTGCTCCAAAATGTCGCCGAAGACGATGACATCGAACGTCTTCCCCTCGACGGCTTCGGCAAGCGGGACGAAGTCGAGATCGGCTGTGTGGACTTTTGTGCAGTACTTTGCGGCTTCTTCGGTGACGTCGGGGTTCACATCGATGCCGGTGACGTTGCAGTCGTGGCTCGACATCAGCTTTGCAAAATAGCCGGTGGAGCAGCCGATATCGAGCACGTCCTTGCGGCGGCCAACTCGCTGAAGCATGAAGTAAAGACTTGAGTTTTGGTCGAGCGAGCTTTCGTCTATATCGCGCTGCCCGGCCGTATAGTCCTTAAGTAAGATTTTTGGAATAGACGGCATCAATCACTCCAAACGCCCCGACGGCGGCCGGAAACACGGAACTCTGCTGATCTTTTTTACCGGCGCGGATCGAACACCTCCAACCACGCGAACCCTGAAGTACTTAGGTCTGTCCCGAGCAACGAAAACGTCGCCTCGTCGTTTGCCTTGTCGTTTACTGAAGCGTTATGGTTATCGGTTGCGCAACAGCATGATACGATCTGCCGTCTTTGCTCAGGACCACGGGCTGGATCGTGTGCGGACCCGCTCGAAGGCCTACCGTCGGAATCTCGGCGTGTTCGTAACCACAGAGAACGAGACCCGGCGCGTTATATGCTTTCGCGACGTCTGGGCGGCCGTGTCCATATGAGACGGACGAATTGACGACTTTGGTAGAGTCGATTAAGAAGCCGATACCGGGAACCGGGGTCTTTGCGTCCATGTCTGCGATCCATCCGTTCGCGTAAATGTTGCATCCGGTTTGGAATTGCGTGGACGCTGATGAATTCGGGTCCGGGAGCAGCGCGTCGATAGCGCCCGAATAATGGCCGCCTTGGGCCCGCCTGATCCCGCGTATGAACTTTGACCGGTTCGGACCGGGCGTATGGCAGATTGCCGCGGGCATGGCCGTCGCCGGAACGCTCCCCGCCACCGGCGCTTGCTCCGATGCCGCCCGGTTGGAAAAAGGCCAAAACAGTCCCATGAGAAACGCGACCACAACCGCTAGTGCCGCGACGTCGGCCCGGTACTTTTCGGGAGAATTGAAAAACCGCACTCCGAGAAAACGAATGACGGCAAAAATGACGATGATCCAGATAACCGTGAAAAAAAAGTCAAGCGTCTGCACTAAGTACTCCTTCGGTATCGGCCTAGGCCGGGGTAAATGAGCATAAATCCTATTCCGCAAAGGGATATAAGAGAAACCGAGCCGCCGACCGCAAACGAGCGCGGAGCATAACGATATTCAAGGCTATGCGTTCCGGGTGGAACTACGATCCCGCGGAACAAGTAGTTGGCCGCAAAAATGGGCACGCTGCGGCCGTCGATCGACGCCTGCCAACCGGGAAAATTCGTATCGTTTAGAACTGCGAACGCCGTGCGATCTGTCGAGACGGACGCCTTTATGAAGGTAGCGGTATATTGTTGAATCTTCGCCGCGCGCACGGGGGAACGACGGCCTTGCGCAAGCGCCGAAAAATTCGGATCGCTTCCTTCGACCACGGCTTCCGAATAGGGATCAAAGCCATCGTTTACCAGATATTTCGAGGCAGCGGCCCCGTCGCTCGCTTCGACGATCCGGGTAAAAAGGGACAGCCGCGGAAGCGGTGACCGGAAGCGAAAAATCTGAACACCGTTCGATTCAAAGACTTTTCGATACGCACCGCTTTTAGCGTAGGCAGGCGATCTAGTGATGTCCGATCCCGTTAGCACGTAATAAACGGAAGAGAGCGCGAAAAATCGCTGACTTTGTTTGGAAGTCACGTCGTCGCCCGTGCCCATGAAACGGTCGGCAAGTTCGTTTCCACCCGAGCCGCTGTCCGACATGAACAAGCGCACGAATTCCATCGATCGTTTGGGAAAGAGTCCGTTGAGAGCACGCACATCCTGCAGTTCAAATGCCTCGCTCCATTGCGGGTACAGGACCTCATCTTGTCCATAGAGGCGGCCATAATCCGTCATGTGCCTTTTCAAATACTGAATGTAGGGGGCGCCGAGGAGCGGCGAAGCGGATTGCGGCGGTGGCTGATCAACCACGTAGAACATGGGTCCAATGTACGCTGCAAGCGGCTCGAGAAAGACCAACGCCAACGCGCTCAACAGGAAGGTCAGCTTCGTCGTTTTGCCGACGAAATACGTCGCGGCGGCGGCGCCGGTCAAGGCCAGAAACACTGTCGCCACGGAAAATGCATAGATAAAATATCCCACCGTTTCTTTGGGATGAAGTGCCGCCATCCGGTTCTCGCCCAGGGCTCCCGTTAGGATGGCAAGAGGGACGAGTGCGGCGAGCCATAACGCGCCCTGCGTAACTCGTTTTTCGCTCAGGCGCGAAACGCCGAAACCGACGAGAAGAGCAACGCAGCAGCCGATGATGGCTTCCTCGTATTTGATAATGACGACTTCTCTCAGAATAGGGAGCGTCCCAATCCAGTTGATAAAGAACAGGCCGAAGCGCTTTGCAATCAATGCAATCGCCACAGCGCCGAGGATGAGAATAATCGGCGTATTCTCGTCGCTACGCCGTTTCAAGAGGTCCTGAATGGCCGAAAACAGTGCAAGCAGCGCAAAGAAAAGCGCGCTACAGGCAAAAAATCCCATTGCTGCGATACGCCCTAACGAACGCGAATATAAGGGCGCAAGATATCCAGCCAGCCCCGACCATGTCAGCGGCTCCGTCACCAGACCTACGCTGGAGCCCACGTGCAGGTTTGACGAGATCGGGACATACTCCAAGAACGGCACCAGAAAAACCGCGGACAAACCGATACCCGCGATCGCGCTAAGGAGGACATACGGGGTAAAGGCGCGCCATGTAACCCGCAACGACCGAGCGCTAAGAACCCGCATGATGAAATAGAGTGCTGCGAAGAGCAGCACCAGCGTCGTCGACTCAGGCATGCCGCCGAGAATGGCGAAACCTACGGTTAGTGCGAGGACGCCCGACCACAGCAGCTTGGGACGGCGCATGACCATCTCCAAACCGTAGAGTAGCGCGGGCAGAAGCACCTCGACACTCAAGTGTGGCATTGTAAGGTAGGACCAGAAGTAACCGGAAAACATGAACGCGGTCGCGCCCACCACCGCCGGAATTGTTCGCAGAAAGAGCCGCAAGAAAAGCAGGGCGAAGACGCCCGCGGCAAAGATTCTCAGCGCAAGGTAGACGTCGTAACCTTCGGCGCTCGACCACAAAATAGGAACCCAGGCAAAGGGCGAATATGGCTGCGATTCTGCATCAGCTGCAAGCGGAACACCGTACAAACTATAAGGATTCCACAGGGGCAGCTCTTTCTGGCCTACGACGATATTGTGCTCGGCAGCGAACATCGGCTCCAAGTACCAAACGGCGGCGCCCGGATCGAGTGTCCGCAGTTCGGCAAATCTTACCGGTGGAATAATGCTACTGCCCGACGGATAAAGGCTCGGCATATCTTCAATGCTCTGTTGGAGCGACCGTCCAGCCCAGAGATACGGAAGGAAAACGACATTGACGATAATGAACAACACCGCGACGCCCAAGAGCGACGCGCGCGGTCCGTCCTCCTGCATTGTGCGGCGAAGTTTGCCGAGCATGTTTACGATATTTCGTGCTCCCGCGAAGTGATCCGAGAATCCAAATTGTACGCGCGTTTAAAAGGAAGCCGCACGCGCGGCATGGGGTTTGGGCTGGCGTTCCGCGAAACCTTCTCGCGCTGTCAAGCTTTGGAGCGAAGGTTCTCCTCGATCGCCGCGAGTACGGCATCCTCGTCACACGGCTCGACCGTTTCGGTTTGCGCAGGAGCGGCCTCACCGGTCTTGGCAAGCTTCTCGCGATCTAATCCGAAATAGTGCAGAAAGAACGACTTCATCACCGAGGCTACCCCGGCTTCCGTTACGCTTCGTCCCGTTTCGTCAAAGAACGGCGGCCGGAATCCGTTGGCCGTAGCTATTTCATACGAGGCGAAATAATCGACGTCGTCGTGAGCGCTGCATGCAATCTCTGCCGCAACTCGTAGGGCGGATTTACTGTAAATCGTTGCGCGCAAAACATGCGGCCCCGCGTACGTTGCAGCCAGCGGTACGGGCGAAACGGTGAGGATCAGCCGAATGCTGGGGTTGATTTCGCGCAGCAGCGCGAAAGCGCGCTCCATTGCAGAAGCCGTTTGGACCGCCGTGAAGTTTTGAAACCCGACCTTTTCAGGATCGAACGTGCCGCGTCCGCGTCCCGGTGGAACCGGATAAACTGCGCCGTCCTCGCGATCCACCCACGCTTCCGTCAGTCCAAGTGTGAAAATGAAGACGTCACTTCGCCGGATCGCTCTGACGACTGCTTCGAGATGGGCGCGCCGATCGTCTTCGAGTTCGTCGAGATTCGCAAATCCGCCCGGCTGGATCAACGGTCGAAACGGATCGAGAAACGATCCGGTGCGCGATGTCCAGTACCGCGCGCGCGGAGTGAAGCGGCCGAGCGCGCGCAACAACAGTTGTTCGAACTGCAACGCCGTAAGCACATCGCCGTAACGGGCCGTATACAGACCGTAATGGTACGCGCGCCGCGTTTTTTCATCGAGCCAAGGCGGGCCCTCTTCTTCCACGACGTAAGCGAATCCGAAACGGCGCAGATCTTCGGCAATCCTCCGCGCAAAACAACTGCCAGCCGATGCGATCTCGGTGGCGGGCGTCAAGTGGAACTTCACGCGACCCTGCGGGTCCCATCCCGTCTGAGCAGAGTCAGCGAACGCGTCTTTCCAGTTAAAATGCGAGGGCAGTCCGTCGTACGGAAATCCGTTTTCTCTCATCCTAATACCATATTCATGAGCAATGCGGCGGCCTCCAAATTGAGATGCACTCCATCGAGGTCGAAGCGCGAATCGCGCCGGCCATCTTTCGTGACGAGCGGCCAATAGTCGAGAAAACGAACGTCCGCGTCAGCGGCGCAGGCTTTCAACACATGGTTGTAAGTCTTTACGACAGCGTACCGCATCGCCTCGGTTGGTCCCGGCCTTTGATGCTTACGCCACTCTTCTTCGTGCATCGGCGGCGGAACAGCAGCCACGGCCAGCCGTTCGAATCCAATCTTCTTAAACTGACTCAGTCCGGCAAAAAGCGGCGCGAGCGACCGGCGCGCTTCGCCTTCGACAAGCGCATACGGCACCGGCTGCGATCCTGCGACGCGTTCTTCCGGAGCGAATGGTAAGATAAGCCCCGCTTCGGCGCCCAGTTCGATCGCTGCCCGGCGCGCATCGAGATCGCCGCACTGAATGATGAGCGTGACGTCTTTCCAGCGCAGCCGCCACCCGTCGTCGGTCAGCGCCAGAAGGCCGACTAGCGGCGCCATCACTTTTTCCGAAATTTTTCCGTCGAGGCAAAACTCACGCGCATAAAGGCCGTGAACGTAGTGCGACTCGGTAATGTAGTGTGTGCCATTCTTGGAATACAAGAGATGATTGTGAATCAGCGTGTGGCTGTCGCCGACGAAATAAATAGGAACAGCGCGCCCGATAAATGCGGGAGCACCCGTCGGCGCGAGCCCCGGATCATCAGTCAGCAGTACGGCCTCCGTTCATAGTCGCTCTGATTCGGCCATCGGATGTTCGGCAGCATCGGCCGCATTACTTTTCTTCCCAACGGCCCCTTAGGGCGGCCCGAACGCCGCCTTTTCTAGGATTTGCCCGGGCAATGTGTAACATGCGAACTGCTTCCAGCCGCAGCCGGCGGGCCGGGTCGCGGCTGGGCTTTTTCAGCCCTTCGATATGAAAGCCGCGTTAATGTTCTCATTTGTTATTCCGTGTTTCAACGAACAGGCAAATATCGAGCAGACCATCGGGGAAATCGATGCCGCGATGGCGGACGCCGGAATACGGAGCTATGACGTTGTCGTTGTGGACGACTGCAGCGCCGACCAGACACGCGACGTCGTGCGTGCTCTTTGCGCAAAGCGCTCTGATGTCACGCTTGTCTGTAACCCGGTAAATCTTGGATTTGGGGGCGCCTACAAAGCAGGCATCGAGCAGGCCGCCGGCGCGTTCGTGATGATGATTCCCGGTGATAACTCCTACCCGAGGGAAGGCATCACCCGGATCGTCAGCTGCGCCGGCGAAGCTGACATTATTATTCCGTACGCCGTAAACCCCGAAGCCCGTAACGTGTCGCGAATTGCTCTGTCGCGCTCCTTCACTTGGCTGGTAAACAGCCTGTTCGGGCTAAACGTGCCCTATTATAACGGCACGGTTCTGCACAAGACCGAGCTGTTACGATCGATCACAATCAAGACGAACAGTTTCGCCTATCAGGCCGAAGCTTTGGTGAAGCTGATCCGCGCTGGAGCATCGTTCAAAAGCGTGCCTGTGATGATCGTAGAGCGCACGGTCGGGCGCAGCTCGGCGCTACGCTTGAAGAATGTCGTACAGGTCGGGCAATGTCTCAGTCAGCTGCTTGTGGACGTCTATCTGCGGCGGCCCAGCGTCAGCCCCAAGAATCAATCCGTTTAGTCCGCTATCTCAGGCCGGCGAGCTGCATCATTTTTATATTGAAATACTTCGGATCGCTCATTGAGTTGGGGATGAGGCCGTTTTCGAAGGCCTGGCAAAGATCAGCGACCGCAGTGCGGATATCCCGGCGCGGTGCAAAGCCGAGCTCGCGCTTGATGAGGTCGGAGTTGATGCGGTAAGAACGATGATCGTTGGTCGGTTCGACAGTGATGGAAACGTCCGGTCCCACGACGCTGCGCACGTCTTGCGCAATCGCACCGATGGTTTGGTTGAAGTATCCCGCATTGTAGATCTTCCCGTCGATTTGCCCCACCGGAGCGGAGATCGTCTGCACATAGAGATCGGTCATATCTTCGATGTGTATGTTCGGACGAACCTGATTGCCACCGAAAACCGTGATGACCCGCTTGTTCACGGCGTGATTCGTCAAAATATTCACACTCAGGTCTAGGCGCAAGCGCGGCGCGTATCCGCAAACGGTTGCCGGACGGAGCACGAGTGTCGCAAATCCGGGCTCCCTCGCATCCAGCAGCACGTCTTCGCACATCGCTTTGAATTTCGAATAATCAGTCAGCGGCTCCAAGCTGAGATTTTCAGTAACGTTCTCCTCTTCTTTAACGCCGTAGACGCTCGAGGAAGACGCGTAAATAAAGCGGCTGACTCCGGCAGCTTTCGACTCTTCTACCAAACCCGGAAAACAGTCGTAATTAATGGATTTTCCAAGGCCTGGATCGAGTTCGAAACTGGGGTCGTTGGAGATGCATGCCAAGTGAATGACGGCGTCTGCCCCTTGTACCGCGCTGCGCACCGCATAGCGGTCGCGCAGGTCGGCCCGTATCTCCGAGAGCCTCGGATTCTCGCGCACGGCCGCCAGTGGCTCTTTTCCGTACAGGTAAAGATCGAAGACCCGCACCGCATGGCCGGCATCGAGCAACTTGGGCACGAGTCTGCTTCCCACATATCCGGCGCCCCCGGTGACCACGACGGTTCGAGCTTGCTGAGTCATTCAGTCCTTCTTCATTACTTGAGCAGTGCTTCGATGAATTTGTATGTTGCGATCCGGTCAACAGAGGTGCGGTTTCCGACGATCTGCGCGGCCTGCGCGCCGATCACGTTTGCGATGAAGACGATCATCGCCCCAGGAAGTCCCGCTGCCGCCATCGGTGCGGTCCAAGAAAGCACGGCGTCGCCGGTTCCTACTCGGTCGGTCACGGACCGCGCGAATGCCGGGCCACTCGACCAACCTTCACTTTCCCGGTAGAAGAGCGCACCCTGCTTGCCCCGTGTCACCAGCGTGTTTTCGTTGTGAACGCGATTGACCAACTCCAAGATGAGCGGCTTGATATCGCCCAGGCGCGTACGCGAATCCGAGCGCAATTCGCCCTGATTAGTACACACGAAATCCGCGCGCGAGTAGCGCGAGATTGTGTGGTATCCGATATTGGCGGCGTTTTGCTGGGTGTTGACCGCCAGGAACTTGGCGTTGGATTGTAAGACCTCGATCGCTTTGGGCGTGAAGATGCCGTGGCCGAAATCCGCAGCCACGACTACGTCGTAACGCCCCGCAATCTCCTCGAGCTGCGAGCCGAAGCGCTCATTATCGCCGTCATCTAGGAATTCGTCGTTGAAAATATAGACTTCGAAGAGCTTCGACAGCAAATACTGCTCGACGTAACGCCGCTTGATGATCGTCGGCGAGCTTTTTTTGTTCAGGAAGATCGGATGCACGTTCGGCGCCAAGCTCTTGCGGACGAACTCCTCGTGTGAGTCGTATGCCCCCAAGAACGTCATCAAGGTGACGTCCTCGACGAACGCTGCCATGTGATTCGCGATGGCAAGGGCGCCGCCGGCGAACTGCTCCTCGGACGCGTACCGCATCGCGAGCACCGGTTCTTTTGACGATTTCCCCATCTGGTCGACGTAGACGTACTCGTCGATGATGGCTTCACCCACGACCAACACCCGAAGGTTGCGCAGAGCGTCGAGCGCTTTGAATATCTGCGAAGGGGTGAACAGGCCGCGGACCTCGGCCAGGTATTCGTTCACCTCGGGCGGCTGCGAGGAAAAATGCCGGTTGATGAGCGTCGAGCTCGAAAACGTGACGCCATCGGTGTAATAAATCTTTCCGCCCGCGTTCAGCACGGCGGCTTCTTCGTCGCCGATTTTACCGGTGACGTCACCTGCATGATTTTTGTAATCGGGTCCCTTGGCGTAAACGTCGGGGCACACCGCTTCTAAGAGCTCTACTGCGGTCGGCCATTGGTTGATCGCAACATAGTCGATCATCTCGAGCGCGGCCAGAATTTGCGCGCGATGGGCCTCGGTGAAGGCGGGACGGTTGGGTCCTTTGTTCACGTAGACATCGGGCGTGATCGTAACGACGAGGACGTCTCCCTGGCGCCGGGCCTCCTCAAAATGCTCGATGTGGCCGTAGTGGAGCAGATCGAACACGCCATGGCAGAGGACGACTTTCTTCCCCGCCGCTTTTAACTCGGCGACGCGCTGAACGACGCGATCCACCGATAAAACTTTGTCGGACGTACGCGACTGGTCCACAGTATTCACGCGGTAGTGGTTTCTCCGAGCCTTTCGAACCAAGTTTTGGTGACTTGCGCGATTGAATTCTCGTCCCACACCGGGGCGGCGCGCCAATACTCGATGTTCTCAAGCACCAGTTTGACACCCTCCTCGAACGGAATCTCGGGGCCCCAATCCAGCAGCCGCGTGGCTTTGGAAGCATCCGCTTGCGTGCGCGGCGGCTCACCCGGCCGCTTGGGAATATGAACGACCTCTCCGCCGATTAGTTCCACCAAAAGGTTTACCGATTGCGCCTGACCGGTGCCGATGTTGATGATCTCGCCTGTAAGTCCCGACTCAGCAGCTTTAATGAAGGCGCGCGCGACGTCCGTCACATACGTAAAATCGCGGCACTGCGTGCCGTCGCCGACTACGCTGAACGGCTTCCCCGCGAGCTTTTGCGCGAGGAAGACGCCAAAGACGCCGCCGTAGGCTCCGGACGTCCGCGAACGGACACCGAAAACATTAAATAGCCGCAGCGACAAGGTTGGCACCCGGTAGACCTTTGCCCAATGCAGGGCGATCAGTTCGCCTAAGTATTTGGTCAACGCGTACGGGTATTGTGGCCGGATCTCGGCATCTTCACGCGTCGGATAAGCGTCCGGTATTCCGTAACATGACGATGATGCCGCATAGATTACGCGCGAGACGCCGGCGCGCCGGGCCGCTTCCATGACGCTTTGGGTGCCGTCGACGTTTGCCCGGAAATATTCGGTGGGCCGCTCGATGGACGGCACGATGTCCGCAAGACCGGCCAAGTGAAAGACGCTCGTGTCTTCTTGAAAAATCGTCTGCAGCCGATCGGTATCGTTGATGTCGCAACGCTCGAGCGTGATGTCGTCGCGCACGTGCTTGATGTTCTCTTCTCGCCCGCATGCAAAATTGTCGACCACCGTCACGTCTGACCCGCCCGCAAGGAGCGCGTCCACCAGATGGCTCCCGATAAACCCGGCACCGCCGGTGACAACGGCGCGCGAGATCCGAGTCACAGTGTGTCGGTGATGCGATCGCGAAGGGCCAGCGCGATCGCGTGATTGAGAATGAGGTGCGCGTCTTCTTGCTGGCAGATGTTTTTCGAGGGAATCGTAACGGCCAGGTCCGCGCATTCGCACAAACGGCTCCCGGGCTGACCGCACAATCCGATGACGAACGCTCCGGCTTCTCTTGCGAACGTCGCAGCTCGAATGATATTTTCGGAATTCCCGGATCCTGAGATCGCGACGAGGACGTCGTCAGGCATCAGCACGTTCCGCAACTGCTCGGAGAAAATTTCCGCAAATTCGATGTCGTTGCCGATCGCCGTCATGTAGGGAACGTTGTCTGTTAACGCGATCGCGCGAAAGCGCTTGGCGCCTTTCACCGTCGTCATCTTGTTGAGGTCGTTCATCATGTGCGATGCGGTTGAAGCACTTCCGCCGTTTCCGATGATATATGTCGTGCGGTTTCCGCGCCAGGCCTGCAACAGTCGTTCCACGACACTACGCACGTCGGCGCGCGAAATAGATTTTACGACTGTTTCGGTTTCGTCCAGATAAACAGAAACGCGATCGCTCGTGATAGCTTGCTCCATAGGTCGCTCCTCTTTCGGAACTGAAGGCGGCGATTCCCTACAGGACACGCAATCCGGAGAAGGTTCGGACCAAGCACGTGCGAACATTCGGGATGCCCATGACGCGTTCGAAATATGCCGACGAGCAGGCTGGAACGGCTGCCGCCCCGGGCCTGCTCGCTCCGCCGTCGCCTGCCGATTCGGTGAGCCTTTGGCTCTATCGCACCATGTCGCGCATACGAGCCGTCGAGGAACGTATCGCGGAGCACTATCCGGAGCAAGAGATGCGCTGCCCCGTGCATCTAAGCGTCGGTCAAGAAGCGATCGCAGCCGGCGTCTCGGCAGCGCTCGAACCCAACGATTACGTCGTATCTACGCATCGCTCGCACGCCCATTATCTTGCGAAGGGCGGCGACTTGCGCCGTTTTATCGCGGAGATCTACGGACGCTCGACGGGCTGCTGCGGCGGCCACGGCGGCTCCATGCATTTGATCGATCTCAGCGTGAACATGCTCGGATCGACGCCGATCGTCGGAAACATCGTGCCGATTGCAACCGGAATCGCTTTCGCGAGTTGGCTGAAAAACGAAAAAGATGTGACCGTCGTGTATCTCGGTGACGGCGCGACCGAAGAAGGCGCTTTTCTGGAAAGCATCAACTTCGCGGCGCTGAAATCTCTGCCGATCGTGTATGTCGTCGAAAACAATTTCTTTTCGGTATACTCGCCGCTCGATGTGCGGCAGCCCGCGGCGCGCGACGTTGTCGGTATTGGTAAGAACCATGGAATGGCGGGCGCGCGTGGAGATGGTAACGACGCCGAACAAGTCTACGAATTGGCGAAAGCCGCCGTCGACCACGCACGATCGGGAGCCGGCCCGTACGTGCTCGAGCTCGAAACGTACCGGTGGCGCGAACACTGCGGATCCGCCTACGACAACGACTTGGGGTATCGAAGCGTCGCGGAGTATGAAGCCTGGCGCGGACGTGACCCCATAGCTACGCTCGAACGTCGTCTTTTGGAGAGAGGTACGCTCGATTCCGAGCAAGCCGCACAAATCTCCAACGCATATGCCGGCGAGATCGACGACGCATTTGCATTCGCGCGCTCGTCGCCGTTTCCGGACGAAGGCGACTTCGGCACCGTCTTCTCTACGGCTGTCCCCGGACGATGAACCGGCAAATTTCTTACGGCGAAGCGATCCGCGAAGCCACGGATCAGCTGATGGCCGAGAACGACCGCGTCTACGTCATGGGTCTGGGCGTCCCCGATCCGAAGTCGGTCTTCGGGACGACGCGCGATCTCAGCGAGAAATACGGCGCCAAGCGCGTCTTCGACATGCCGACCTCCGAGAATGCCATGACGGGCGTCGGCATCGGATCCGCACTACTGGGCATGCGGCCGATCATGGTGCATCAGCGGATCGACTTTCTGCTGCTGGCTTTCGATCAAATCGTCAACAACGCGGCCAAATGGTACTCGATGTTCAACGGCCAGCAAAGCGTGCCGATGGTCATTCGCGCGATCGTCGGACGCGGCTGGGGGCAAGGGCCGCAGCACAGCCAGAACCTGCAGGCGATGTTCGCGCACGTTCCAGGATTAAAGGTCGTCGCACCGGCACTTCCGGCCGACGCAAAGGGCATGCTCATCGCGGCGGTCCACGATAACGATCCCGTCCTATTCATCGAACACCGCTGGCTGCACAGTACCTTCGGCCACGTCCCGGAGGATATGTACGAAACGCCGCTCGGCAAAGCCAACGTGGTGCGGCCCGGCAGCGACGTCTCCATCGTTGCGACGTCGTTCATGGTGATCGAGGCGCTGCGCGCGGCCGAGGCGCTCGCTCACGAGGGCATCGATGCCGAAGTCGTCGACGTCCGCTCCATCCGGCCCATCGACGTCGACGGGATCATGGCATCGGTCCGCAAGACCGGCCGCCTGATCGCCTGCGACGCCGCATGGAAAACCATGGGCTTCGCCGGCGAGTTGATCGCGCTCGCTGCCGAGCACGCGTTCGAAGAGCTGCGTACACCGCCCGTGCGCGTCACGCTGCCGGATTGGCACACGGCCGCTTCGCCGATTGCGGCCGGATTTTACTACCCGACCGCCGTTACGATCGCAAACCACGTGGCGCTGATGCTTGGGAAATCAGAACGGGATCCCGAGAGCTGGGCGCTGGTCCGAAAGGCACCGGCGGACCAGCCGGATCTGAGTTTCATCGGTCCGTTCTGATGGCCGTCACGCAATTAAAGGTGCCGTACGTCGACCTCGCGCGGCAGCACGCACCTCTCAAGGGCGATCTGCTCGCCGCCGCCGGCCGGGTGATCGATCGCGGCAATTTCATCCTGGGAGCGGAGGTCGCAGAATTCGAGCGTAGGTTCGCTGACCTGTGCGGAACGGCCGATGCGGTCGGCGTCAGCTCCGGCGGCGAAGCGTTGGCGCTTTCCCTCAAAGTCTTGGGGATCGGTAATGGCGACGAAGTTATCAGCGCGCCGAACTCGTTCGTCGGCTCGGCCTCAAGCATCGCGCTTACCGGCGCGAAGCCGGTCTTCGCCGACGTCGACGACAGCTTCAATCTCGACCCCGCAAAAGTCGAAGCCGCGATAACCCCGCGCACCAAGGCCTTGATGCCGATCCATCTCACCGGACGTCCGGCCGACATGGAACGGCTGACCGAAATTGCCGGGCGCTTTCATTTATATATCATCGAAGATGCAGCGCAAGCGGTCTTGGCCGCGCGTGGCGGCAAGCGCGTCGGCGCCTGGGGAACCACGGGCTGCTTTAGCCTTCATCCATTAAAGACGCTCAACGCCCTGGGCGATGCCGGCGTGATCACCACGGACGACCAGGACCTCGCCGACCGGTTGCGGGTGCTGCGCAACTTTGGCTTGCGCACGCGCGACGAGTGCGCCGAATGGTCGACCAACTCTCGTTTGGACACGCTGCAAGCCGCCATGTTGCTGGTCAAACTCGACCGGCTCGAAGCGTGGACCGAGCGTCGGCGGGCGAACGCCGCCTATTACTTCGAAAAACTCTCCGGGCTTCCGGGACTGAAGCTGCCGTTCGATCGTCCGGGCGAGTATCAAGTGCATCACACGTTTGTGATCAGAAGCCAGCGCCGCGACGAGTTAAAGGCCTTCCTGGCCGCGCGAGGCGTCGGCTCGTCGATTCACTATCCCATTCCGATCCACTTACAGCCGGCTGCGAAATCTCTAGGCTACAAGCGCGGCGATTTCCCCGTTGCAGAGCGGCAAGCCGCCGAAATACTAAGTCTTCCCATTCATCACGATCTGGAGCAGCACGAGCTTGCGTATGTTGCCCAGTGCGTCACCGAGTTCTTCGAGCAGACCAGTTAGGAGATATCCGTGCCCACCACCCTGCGCGTTCCCTATTCGTACCTCGACCGCCAGTTTGCCGATATCGACGATTACCTCGCCGACGTCCGTGGCTTGGTGAGAAGCGGCGACTTCACGCTTGGAGCGCCGCTCTCCGAGTTCGAGTCGCGGTTCGCACAGATGTGCGGGATTCCGCACGCGATTGGCGTTGGGTCGGGAACCGACGCGCTCATCCTGACTCTGAAGGCGCTCGGCATCGGTGAAGGCGACGAGGTGATCACGTCCCCGAACACGTTCATCGCCACCGTCGGCGCCATCGCGATGGTGGGCGCCCGTCCGGTGTTCGTGGACAGCAACGAGGGATTCACCATTGACGTCCGGCGCATTGAAAGCGCGATCACTCCGCGCACCAAAGCCATTATGCCGGTGCACTACTCCGGAAACGTTGCGGAGATGGACGACATCGCCCGGATCGCCGAAGCGAAAGGCCTCGCTGTTATCGAGGATGCGTGTCAATCGATCAGCGCGGAGCGCGACGGAAAGCACGTGGGATCGTGGGGCGTTGCAGCCGGGTTCAGTTTACATCCGCTCAAGAATTTAAATGTGTGGGGCGACGGCGGCATGATCGTGACCAAGTCCGAGGAGCTGCGCGACCGGCTGCGGCTGCTGCGAAACCATGGCATGATCAATCGCGATGAAATCGCTTTCTTCGGGCACAATTCGCGCCTCGATACCTTGCAAGCCGTTATCGGCAACAGGCTAATCTCTCAAACGCCGTTCATTACGGACACGCGGATTGCAAACGCACGCTTCTATGACAGTGCGCTCGAGTCGATTCCCGAGGTGCGCATCCCCAAGCGCGAGGCCAACGTCAAGCACGTCTACCACATGTACATGATCAGAGTCGAAAGGCGCGATGCGCTGCTCGAACATCTTCAGCGCAGCGGAATCGAAGCGAAAGTCCACTACCCCATACCCGTGCACTTGCAGCCGGCCGCCAAATATCTCGGCTACAAAGAAGGTGATTTTCCGGTCGCCGAGGATGATAGCCGCACGCTCATCTCGCTGCCCGCGCACCAGCATCTGACGCGCGAAGAACTCGATTATACTGTCGAACGCGTTCGCGAATTTTACAAACGCTAGGTCAGCCGTATCCTAAGCGGGCAGTAACGTCGAGTAGGCGGTTTGTTTGGCGCGATAGTCGCTCATCATAAGATCCATCCCCGCGCTAAACGCTAATTTCGGAGCCCAGCCAAGAGTCGCGCGCGCGCGGCCGATATCGAGAACGCTGCTCGGGACGTCGAACCGCCGGCCCGGTAAATACCGCACATTCAGTTTGCGGCCCAAACGCTCTTCGAGGACCGTCAAAATCTCGCGAAGTGACGTGCCGGCGCCGCTTCCAATATTGAAGACCGGCTGATCGTTCCAACCCTCTAGCGGCGCATTCAGAACGGCCAGCAGGCCGTCGACGGCGTCGGATATGTGGATGTAATCGCGGACGACGCTGCCGTCGCCCCAGATCTCGATGGGCTGGTCTCGCATCGCGAGGTCGAAAAATGTCGTGACGGCGCCCTGCTTTCCGAGCGGGTTCTGGCCGATCCCGTAAGGATTCGACAAACGCGCCACGCGGAGATCGAGACCGTGGATGTTCCGGTAAAAACCGAAATATTTTTCGATCGCGACTTTTGAAACACCGTAGACCGTGATCGGGTCGAGTGGGTGATCTTCGGAGACGGGACTCTTGCGCAGCCGGCCGTAGACCGTGCCGCCCGAGGATGGGAAGATCGTCCGGGTTCCGCGCTTTTTGCGCAGCGTTTCGAGCAGACGAACGGTAGCGCGCACGTTGCCGTCCAAGTCCCCGAGCGGATCGTTGTTCGCAGTTTCCGGAACGGTGGTGCACGCATAATGGTGGATCACGTCGCCGTCTGACAGCAGCGCATCCCAGTCGGCTGAACCGAGATCGCACGGAACGAACGATAATCGCGACGTATCGGCCGGCGGCATTTCCCGCAGCGGCGACTTATCCGCGATCACCACGACCTCCCCGCGCCGGAGCAGCGCGAGTGCGATGTGACGGCCGATGAACCCGCTGCCGCCCAAAATTACATGACGAATGTCCGGCTACCTCATGACTCCGGGTACATGCGTTTCGGCATAGCCGTAGCCGGCGACCTCGGCGCAGAGAGGCAGCAGCCGTTCCAGCGCATGCAAAATTGTACCGTCGATTGGAATCGGTTCGGCGGGATAGTCGTCCCACTTCAAACCCAAATCCAATAAGGGCCGCAGCGCCGCCGTGCGCATCCAAAACATCGTTCCGACCGGGAAATCAAACGCCGGAGGCAACGGTTTGCCGTACCCCATCCGTTCGGCAACGGGAGCGGCCACCTCGAGATTCTTCGTCCAGCCGATAATATGCGGATCGCTCGGAAAAACCAGGCCGAGCTGCGTTTGCATTTCGAATTGAGCCATGATCCGGTCCAACATCGCAAAACGGCCGCCGATCAAATTTTCCCAAAGGAACTCCCGCCAAATTTCGCCGACGTCCTTGTTGTCGTGCCACGAACTGCGCTTTCCGTGCACGTGCCCGACGACGTCGTACTGCCGGACGTTGCGCGCAAACTCCGTGAGAAGGGGGCCAATATCGCGCCCGCAGTTTGGAACGACACGAACATCGACGGTCCCGTCGCGATATTTCGACAGAATGCGGTTGATGTATTGAGCTTTCACTTGGTCGCTCGTGCTGATCAGCAGATCGCACTTCATTTGGTTCATCGAAAGTTTCTCGAGCAGATCGACGGCGAGCTCCGGATAGAAAAAATGCGCGTGCAAAGCAGCCCGCAGCTGCCCCGGTGCATGCCCCTCCGCCAGCGGATCCGGCGGACGCAAGAGTTGCGCTTGCCAGAGACCGGGCGGTTTTCCGCGCCGCACGAAGTCGGCCAGCGCGTTGACGTTGCCGAGCGTCGAGGCGTGGGCTTGAATGTAGACGTTGGGATTAAAACCGGCGGCCGGCCGGCGGATGCTCCAATCTTGCACGTCGGGATTCGATTGACGCGCGGCCGATATGGCCAGGTATCGCACGATGCTCTCACGCCGCGACTCGACGATCTCGTAGGGGCCCAAGAACGTATCTTGGTCGAAGGCGTCGTCGGAAAGCAAAAGGTTCAGGTCGAGCTGTTGCTGCTCGGCCCGCTGCGAAGCCGCCGCGCCTAAGACGTCGAGGCTCGCGACGTAGGCTTCCATGTCGAAAACGTCGTGCGCGAGACGGCGCGTCGCCGACGCCAGCTCCTCGCACTTCCCTTCGTCGTTTGCGAGCTGGAGAATCAGATCGGCAGCGGCTTGCGTGTCGAGGTGTTCGACGACGCTTCTGGCCGTCTCGGGACCGCTCCCAAGAATCTCCGCGATACCGCTGGCGTCTTGGAAACAGACCACCGGCAAGCCGCGAACGGCTGCCTCAATCGAGACGTTCGGCAGCGGATCGAGACGCGACGACAGCAAGAAGGCGTCGGCCAAATCGTACAGCGGATCCAAATCGGTCAACTCGCCGAGAAACGTCACTTCGTCGATCAGCCCCGACCGCTTGACCTGCTCGCGCAGAAAATCTGCGTACTGGCTCTCTCCGTGCAGCCCGAAGCCTTGCCCGACCCAAACGAAATGGATCCGGCGCGCGCTCTCCGCCCGCTTAACGGCAGCAGCGATCGCGAGAAACAAGTCCACGCCCTTCATGAAATGGACCCACCCGGCGCCGATCACGACGAAAGGATCTTCCCTCGCGACCCGTTCCTGCAGCGCACCCAACTCTTGGGCCTGGTTCTCTCTCAACGGCTCGTGCATCCCGGGCAGCTGCGAGAGGCCCTGCGGGCGGATCTGGACGCGCCGGTGCGCCAGGTCCATGAAGTATTCTGCGCTGTTTTTGGCAACGAGCGAAGCCGGAAAGATTACCTCGCTCGCCGTGTTGAGTGCATCTCGCAGGTAGTCGCTGAGCGCGAAGTGTCCGACGTACACCGCGAACTCGTGAACCAGGAACAGCGTTGCGATAAAATGCCGCATGCATGGCTCGATAAGCGTGCAGCTCTCAGAACTGTTGACGATCGCGTACTTAAATTTCCGCTTTTCGAGCACTGGCGAAAGCGCGTGCTCGAAATCGATGGGAGTAACGCCGTCCCAGGCCGCGCCGTGCGGGACGCAGGGGCCGTACAGTTCGGCGCTCAGGCTCGCGAAGTCGGCTTGCAAATCACCGGTGCCGATGAGTACCGTGAAAACGTTGTAACGCCGCGCGAGATGGACGCCGATATTCCACGCAAGAATCGGCGCACCGGTGCGAGACGCGTTGTTGATGACGAGCAAGACGTTTTCCCGAGCGGGATCGAAACGCTCGGCGTTAGTGGCGGTGGGGGGTTGCGGCAGCGGGAGCGGACGACGCCCTTCGCCGAGGCCATGAGCGGCGTAATGAAGCAAGAGATTCACGGCGCCGACATCGGGGTTGCGGGCAGCATAGTACGCCGGATCGAAGAGGCCGGAGGGTTTAAACCCCATCCGTTCTCCCACGAGCACGTAGTGCGTTGCAGGCTCTAACGCGGTGCCGGCAAGGCGAGCGCGCGTCGCGTACGACACTTCGTCAAAAAAGCCTGACGTGCGGACGGCTTCAGCTTGAGCCTCGGCGCTTTCCCGCGAATCGTAGACCGGCCAGCCCAATGACTTCAAGAGCAACCACGTAACGGCCGGCGCTGCGCGAAAGCCCGCGGCGGTAAAGTACGGTAGCAAAAACCGTCCTGGAAAGCTCGGATTGGGTTCGAGGCCGAGCTTCCATCCGGTTATCAAATAGTGACCTATGGGATCCGCCGGCGCGCCGCTCTGCGCGACGTAATAGGCCTCGTCAAACAAGCCGCCGCCCGAGAGAATCCCCCGCTCCAACTCCAAGTCGCCGGTCAGAGGTGCGAGGTCGACCGTGTTGTCGTTCANNAAGGCTGCGGGCCTGTAACCGGCGCATTGACCAGATGCGCCACGACCCACACGACCATCACGACGCATACAGCCAGATGTCCGGCGACTACGTCCTGCACGATCTGCATAGACGTGCCGTGCCTCAAGAGAACCGCGACGATCTCGCAGAGCGCGGCGAGCGCCACATAGGGCGTAAAACTGAACCGGTGCCGCGCGATCGCATACATCACCAAAAGGTTGGCGAGCGCTAAGCCTGCCGATGCTGCCACATAGAGCAGTAAAAGCGGCGCCGCCCGCTCGAACGCGCGGCCGGCGAGAATCCGCAACAGCAAAGCGGGCTCAAGCGCGCACGCGATTAAGGCGACGCCGATGATGCCCAACGCGATGCCGACGGTCGCGCCCAACACGTGGCGATCCGGACGTCCGCTCGCGGAACGCTGCGCAATATCCGGCAGCAAGACTATCGGTAAAAACGAACAGGCCGCGAGCAACACGCGGCCGGCTAAAGCAGCCGCACTATACAGACTCGCTTCCCCGGGCGTGACGTAATGTTTGGCAAGTACGACGTCGTAAAACATCAGAACGACGATGCTGATCGACGCACCGCCCGTCGCGCCGGCCGTTCGAAGCAGGCGCCGAAAATCCAACCCGGCGTCCAGCGGGCCCGTAGAAAAGCGCTTGCGGAGCATCACCGCTCCGTATCCGGCCGATAACACACCTGCCGCCAAATAGGCGGACAACGCACCAAGCGCGCCCAGCCTCGCCGCCAGCGGCAGAATGAAAAAAGCCTTCGCTCCATCGAGTGAAGATGATATCGCGAAGCGCTTAAACGATCCGAAGCCTTGAAAGAGACCGCGTTGAAAGAGGACGGGAAAACCGATCGCTGCGGTCGCGCCCGCCACCGCCACGAGTTCGGGCCGTTCCAAGTGCAAGTACCGGGCCACGATTCCGCGCAGCAAGATTGCGGCAACGAGTATGGCCGATCCCATGAACAACGAACTCCGAAGGATCCCTCGCGAGAACGCGTCCATGCGCCGCGGATCGCCTGCCGCTCGCAGATCGGCCGCGACTTTGGCGACGATCGTCTGGACGATGCTTCCCACTCCGAAAGCCAATAAGATCGCGGACACCAGCGACATGACCGAGCCATAATCGCGCAGACTCACGGACCTGCCCAAAAGCACGTAATAGACGTAATTGAAGACGTTGCCCAAGAGAATCGCGCTCAGAACCAGCACGCTGTTTCGTGCAACGTCCGCCCGCACAACTCTACGTAAAAATTGTCTCAAACGGTTGCGCAAACTCCCGGCTTTAGAGATTCGGAACGGCCGTCTTTTAAAAAATGCGCCGGAATACAGCGCAGCGGCCAGTTCGTCTATGATGGGTACGCGCCACGAGGTTCCCCTGCCTGCCAAGGCCAAAGGAAACGGCCGGAGATATGACGCCATAGATCAATTTGATACGGGTGCCGCACTGCGGCGTCTCGCCGACGAACGGCGGCGGGCCGAGACCTTGAGACGCGACTACGAACGCATTCAAGCCAGCCGCTTTCATGCTTTGCGGATGCTTTGGTTTTCGTTCAAGGCCGTCTTGGGGCTGAACACTGCCGAGGATCGCTTCGCGGCGTGGAGTTCGGGGATGGCGGTGAGCGACCGGCCCCCCTCCGTGCTTCCGGAAATCGCGGCTGGGCTCGACGAAACGCAGCTCGAATCGGCGTGGCGGGCGCGCGTAGAGCGCGCACAAGGTTCGAGCTCACCGCCCATCGCGTCCGTCATCATCCCCGTTTACAACAATGCCGAGGTGACGGTACGCTGCCTGCAATCGATCGCGGACACGTGGTTCGACGAGATTTCCGCGCAGGTAATCGTCGTCGACGACGGTTCGACGGACGCGACCTCCGCCGCACTCGCGCATGTTCCCGGCCTAGAGTATCTCCGGCTGCCCGGCAACTGCGGATTCATCGGCGCGTGCAATCGGGGCGCTATGCTCGCTCAAGGCAAGTACATCTGCTTTCTCAACAACGACACCGTCGTGCGGCCGGGCTGGCTCGATCATTTAGTACGTATTGCTGAGAGTGACCCGGCGATCGGCGCCGCGGGAGCCAAGCTGTTGTACCCGGACGGAACGCTTCAAGAAGCGGGCAACATTATCTGGCGCGACGGGACCGGCTGGAATTACGGCCGCAATCGCGATCCCGCCGATCCGAATTATAATTACGTGCGCGATGTGGACTACTGCTCGGGGGCGGCCCTACTCGTGCGCCGATCGCTTTTCGAAAAACTCGGCGGGTTTTCCGAAATGTATGCGCCGGCGTACTATGAAGACGCGGATCTGTGTTTTGGCATACGCGAGCTCGGGTTTCGCGTCGTTTATCAGCCGCGCGCGGAGGTCGTTCATATCGAGGGCGCAACCTCGGGAACCGACCTCTCCGCCGGAACAAAACGCTTCCAAGAGATCAACCGTCCGAAGTTCCGCGACAAATGGTCCGCCGCGCTCGAAAGTCATTTCGCTAACAGTCCTTCCGCAGTCGAGGCCGCCGCGCGGCGCGGTTGGCGCAAATTCACCGTCCTCATGGTCGACTCGTACGTGCCCATGTACGATCGAGACGCGGGATCGGCCCGAATGATGCAGCTCATTCGCATATTGACCGGAGCAGGCATCCACGTGATCTTTCTGCCGGACAACTACGCGGCTCTTGAGCCGTATACACAAGAGCTGCAAAATCTCGGAGTCGAAGTATTGTACCACTCCGATTCAAGCCGCTCGATGCGCGAAGCGGTCGAATCCATTTTGCCGCTTGTGGATTTTGCATGGATTTGTCGCCCGGAACTGTTCGAAAAATACGCGCAACTGGTACGCAAGCGCCCGCCTATTCCCTGTGTGTATGACACGATCGATCTGCATTTCGTGCGAAAGCAGCGCGAGGCCAATCTGCTGCATGCCGCCGATGACACATGGCGCCAATTCGAGCGAACAGAACTCGGCGCCGCACGCAGCGCCGATGCCACGGTGGTCGTGACGCAGTCGGAGAAAAACCTTTTGCAAGAACGCGGGATCGAAAAAGTCTTTGTTATCCCGACGATTCACGACGTCGAGAGCACTGCGCTGCGCGATTTCTCAGCCTCGTCGGGCCTGCTGTTCATCGGAGGCTACAACCATCCGCCCAACGTCGATGCCGTCATGTGGCTGTGCAAAGAGATCATGCCCCGCGTCTGGCGCCAGGATCCGACGCTGATCGTAACGCTGCTCGGCAGCGATCCCCCCGACGCGGTGCGTGCGCTGCAGTCGGAGCGCATTCGTGTCCCGGGTTACCTTCGGGATGTGAGCTCGCACTTTGTCGGCGCGCGAGTATTCGTTGCACCGCTCCGGTACGGGGCCGGTATGAACGGCAAGGTCGGGCAAGCACTCTCGTACCGGCTGCCCCCGGTGCTGACGGAAAATGCGGCCGACGGTTTTTCGCTTAGCGATGAGCAGAACTGCCTCTTGGCAAGCGACACCGAGGCCTTTGCCAGCGCGATCTTGCGTCTTTATAACGATGCGGCGTTATGGCAGAAAATCTCAAACGCAGCTCCCCAGGCGCTCGCCCCGCTTCAAAGTAATGCGGTGAAGCCGGCACTCCTCGACGTCTTTGACAGCTTGCGGCCGCGCCAATCCAAGCCGCTTACGCCGGCCGGCGCATCGCTCTAAACGCCACCGCGCGGTCGATCATCGCAGCAAAATACTGCTGGTAAGAATACATCGTTCCGTCCCACGTCCGAAAGAGCTGATCAGGATCGTACCAGCCAAGCCCGAAATGCTTAGCCACCTCCGGGTGGATAGGTATGCTGGCCGCACCGAGCGGGCCCTGTGGTCCAAAATACGCCGACAGCGTCGCGCCGGCATCCGCGTCGACAAGCTGCGGATCGGCCGGGCCACAATAGTAGAGTAATTGTTCGATCAGCTCCTCGAGCAGCGCGTTCGTGGGATGGTTGATCGCCCAAAAAAGCCGCTCTGTTGTGAAACGTTCTAAGATACCATCGGCCATCTTGACGTGGCACGTTGCTTCGCGGTTACGTATGCGGGCAGTCTCCAGACGCAATAGATGATCCAAATCGATCTTGTACTCCTGGTAATGGTGCAGGTAGTAATCCAGTATTTCTTCGGCCGGGAGACCCTTGTCCAACGCCTCTACTATCACGCGGTCGCCATACGGAAAGCGGCCAAACGGAAAGACCGGCGGCTCCGGCTCGTTGTAAGGGTTGGGACAACTGAACGGCCAGAGCAGGTTACAATCGAGCGCCGGAAATTTTACGATATGGCAGCCCGCCGGCAACTGATCGCGCTGCCTGAACCCGGCGGGATCGTGCTGCTCGCAGAGGATCGCGCACCGGGAGACGTCGGCCGGATCGACGTCCTGCCGTTGCTCGACCGGATGCTCATAGCTGCGCGAGTAAATGACGCGCGCCCGTTTCGAAACCACCGGATCTTTTTCTAAGACGCGCGCGGTCGCTTCGGCTTGGCAATCGCCATAGACAATGAGCGTTTTGAGATGGGTCAAGCCGGGGTCTTCCCCGCCGCCCGGCCGCGCGTTCTGATAATGTCGTCGATCAGTTCGGCGGTATATTGATCGAAAGTGAGTTCGCGATCGCCGGGGCACGCCAATGCTTCATCTCTGTCGTACCACTCCAGCGCGAAGTGCTCTGCAACCAGAGGATGAACCGGGTTGCTCACGCCACCGAGCAGCTCACGCGGGCTAAACCCGGCTACCGCAGCCTCGATGTCTTCGCGTGCGCACCGCTCCGTCTCATCGAAGCCCGCGTCGATCAGCCGGTAGATCACTTCAGCCAGGAGGCGGTTCGCGGGAACGTTCACAGCCCAGAACAGCCGCGCCTTGCGAAAGTATTTTAAGATAAAAGAGCCGATCTTGACATCGCTCTGCGCGTCTTGCGCCGACAGACGCGCGCTTTCCATTTGAAATGACCGATCCAAACTCGGCCAGACCGCCGGCCATTCTTCGGGTACGTACCGGCGCCGGATCAAAGGCGCCGGCATCCCCTGTTCGGCGCAGTTGATGATGAACGTATCCGCACACGGAAAGCGCCCCACGGGGAATTCCGGAGGCTCCGGCACGTTGAATGGATTTGGGCAGCAAAACGGCCACAACAGGTGCAGCTCTAATACCGGAAAGCGCACCCGCTTTGCTTTTTTTGGAATCGTTAACCCGGGATTGAACGGCTTTGAACTGCGCTGTTCGAAAAAACGATCGCACGCTTCCGCCGTTTCCGCCGCAACATCGCTCGTGCCGTCGTCGCGCACGTAGACGATCCGGTTGCGTTCAGCGACTGCCGGCAGCGATTGCAAAACCAGAGCGATTGCCTCCGCTTGGGCATCTCCGTAGACGAGAACGCTGCGCGCGCCCGGCGTCATGCGCTTGCCGCCATAGCCTCGCGCACGAGGTTTGCGAGCTCGCCGAGATCTTTCACCGCGTAGACGCGTTCAAGCGGCAGGTCGGTATGAAATGCTTCCTCGACGTTCATGATCAAGACGGCGTGGGAAAGCGAATCCCAGCCTTCGACATCGGCAGCTGTCGTGGCTGAACCAACCTGGGCATCGTCCGGCAGCCTGAATGTCTTGATGACAATGGCCTTTATCTGCGCAAAGATCTCATCGTTAGCGGCGTTCATGAAAGTCTGCGTTGAAGTATTCCCTGGACGTAAAGTTCCCTGTTCTTACTGCGGCTGATCTTCCCGCTGGTCGTCTTGACTAGTTGCCCAGGCTCCACGGGAACGACGGCATGAACTGCCAGCCCCGTGCGTTCGAGAATCGCGCGCCGCAGGTCCGTGGCTAGTGTTTCGGTGCCGCGGCCGGGGACGCACTCCATCAAGACCACGACGGCCGTGGCATCACTTTGCGGCTCCTCGATTCCAATTGCCACGCTCCGGCCGGCAATCACCGCGTCATTTTCAGCGGCTATCGCTTCGATCTCGTGCGCATAATAATTCTGGCCATTTACAATTATCATGTCGTCGCGCCGCCCCGTGACATACAGCTCCCCGCAGTGCGCGAACCCCATATCGCCCGTAGCATAGACGCCGTCGCGCAACTTCGCGCGCGTCGCTTCAGGAAGCTTATAATAGCCTTCGAACAAAAAGGAACTGCGGATGCGAACTTCTCCGATAACGCCATCGGGAACGGCGCAACCCGATTCGTCGGTCACCATAACGCTGACGCCGTCAACCGGCACACCGCAGGATAGTATGCCGATAGACGTGGGGCCGGTCTGTTCGCGCACGCGCCCGCGAGAAAACATTTCGGCATCGGCATAAAGGACGCGAGGCGGCCGGCCGAGCTCCGTCTGCGTAACCGTGAAGACGTTCTCAGCTAACGCATAACAGACTTGCAACTGCTCCGGCGATATTCCGCTCTGCTTGAAGCGCGACACGAAACGTTCGAACGTCTTTGGCTTGCACGGCTCCGAACAGTTGATCAGCGCGCGAAGGCAAGAGAGGTCCCACGAGCGATCCCCGCGCGCTCCTCCGGCAATGTGGGAAAACGCAAAATTCGGCAGCCAGCACAAGGTCGTGCGGTAACGATCGATCGCGTCGAGCAAAAGCGATGGACGCACGACCCATTCGAACGGATCCAGCGCGACGAGATGCGTGCCGCGGATCAGCGACATCATAAAACAGGCGATGAAACCCATGTCGTGATAGAGCGGAAGCCACGACGCGATACTGTCCGAGGGCCCGAACTTCAGGGCTTTGGCATAAGCGTCGACGTGCGCAAGGATTGCGCGATGGGTCAGCATCACGCCCTTTTTCAAACTGGTCGTACCGGAGCTGTGTTGTAGACAGGCAACATCGCCGGGCTGCGCAGCAAAACCAGGCAGCGCATCGACGTCACCGCCGTCGCCCGCGAGGATCGAGTCGCCGGCGACGAGCACCGGAACACCAAATCCGGGAAGCAGTCTGCGGAGGTCATTTGCATTTTCTTGATAGGTGACGATGAGACGAGGCTCGATGCGAGCGAAGAGCGCATCGTGATCGGCCCAGTAGAGTTCCGGCCGCTGCTTGGGCGTCGGGAACGGCATGAACGAAGGGATTGCCCCGGCCAGCATCGCTCCGATTTGACTGTAAAACAGATGCGGCGTGTGCTGCAGGATAACGACGATCAAGTCGCGGGGTTTTATGCCAAGCCTTTCATAGTAACGTGCGTAGCCCACGCTGCGTTCGAAAAGCTGCGCAAATGTTATCTCTTCTCGGTATGCTCCTTTGATAAACGTACAAAAAAGGGAACCCGGCCTCGAGGCTGCGATCTGCCGTAAGCGATTTGAGACCGTATTTGCGACGATCATGCTATACTCCGATGCTACTATTCGCCTTAGCAGAAACTTGTCGCCGAGCACGACAAAGATTTCTCCGTGCGAGGTCGCAGGCCTGGCATCGAAACGCGCGCCTGATCGCGCATTCTGCGATCACGGGCCAGACCTGCATTGCGCGATGTATCCGCAGTCGATATGCAGGACGCCAGCATATGCCACGGACTTGCTAGCTGATAAACATATACGCTGTTCCCTCACTCCACCAAAAGGACAGTGGCTACCGGGAACCAGGCGACTCTTCGGACGCACGCCTTACGTGCGCGGGCCTAAGTGGGGAATTCCGCGGCAATGCCAGATGCGCCGGTATAGCACCGGGGGTTTCGCGTCGCACGCTTCTTCGTCGTCGTGAAGGTACCGTCGACGTTAGTCCGGCGCCCGCTGTGATTTTCAATCAGTCAACTGACTCGATTTCAGTTCAATCATGGAAGGGTACTCCCCTTGAGCCGCAAAACAGACGCGAAATGCATCGGCCAGTTTCTGCGCGCCTATTGCCCATCGTCGTTTTGCTTTTCGTGTCTTTGTCTGCCGCATGTTCGAATGGAGCTCATACCGGTGGAGACGGGACCGCGTTTCGTTCCGTCGGGCCGCCGGGGGTCGAGATTTCGCCGCCAGCGGAGTACCGGGTGCGCGGGTTATATCTCTCGCAAAGCGCCGCCGATGCAGTATCTTGCTGCTGGCTCGCACCGAAAGCGCAAATCGTTCTGGCCAAAAAAATGCCTGCCAAGCGCATCATCATAACCGTTTATCTTCCCGAAAACTCCGTGTTCGTCGCCAATCCGCAGCAAGTGACGATCAGGTTTCCGAACGGTCAAATGCAAACGCGATCAGGACTGCAGCCCGGGATGCGCACCGCCTCGTTTGATGTTCCGCCGAAATATCAGACATTCACCGGTGACCTTCCGGTTTCACTAACGATGAAGGTTTTCTTCGTGCCAGCTAAACTGCACATCAATGCGGACACTCGCCAATTGAGCATGGTCCTGAGAAGTGTCGCGTTCCTGTAGCGCCAATACAATCCATACCGTTTGTCGAGATGCGACCCTAGAAGCGGAATCGGAAGTTTAACGCGAGGAAATCATCTCCATCATTTCCCGACTGCCCTCTCGTGTGGCGGTCATTCCTAACTGTTAAGGGAATAATAAACATCGATGTTTAGGTTGTCGGCATCGAACAGGTTCGGCCAATTACGTTGGGTCATTGCGGGAATGCTCTTGCTCGCGATGGTCATTTGGTGGTTCCTGAGCTTCCCGCGAGGGATCCTAATCGGCGATGATTTGCGCCTTGTCTACGATGCGCAACACGGCGGCTACGCCGGCAATCCCATAACGAGCCTCTTCCAAGTCGACTATACTCGATACCGGCCTATTTTGACGCTTTTGTTTTCTTTGGTTATTCCGATCTTCGGTAAAGCATTTTACGGTTACGTTGGACTCAACCTCATTTTAGAGATAGGAAACGCCGTCCTAATCGCGTTGATTGCATGGCGTCTGTCTCACAAGAATCTCGTCGTCAGCGTATCCGCAGCCATGGTCTTTGTGTCATCGCGGTTCGCGTACTATGCTATATTTCAGGTTTTTGGAGCAATGGAAAGCTTGGCGTTGGGCTTTCTGCTCCTCGCCATCTATGACGCTGCTATCGCCTTTGAGCGGGAAGACTCTTCCCGATTGCCCCGGATACTTTTGTGGTTTGGTTTATCAGTTTTTACCGACGAGCGATATATGGTTGTCATCGCGTTTGTTATGCTTTGCGCGTTGTTGTTGCCGAAGGTGGATCTTCAACGGAGGATAGCATTTTCAGGGCTTGCCATTGGGATACTTGTCGCGAATTATCTTTTGAAAACACTTTTGCACGCGGATTTTTTGGAAGGTGCGGGCGCTCAGCCTTTCCACCTCACCGTGGCATCAATGATCGGCTTCGTATGGTCTGGGTTTGTAAGCACGCTAGGATTCAGCACCGGTCCAGACTACCTAAGCGGCATAGGCTTGCCTGAGGGCGGCGGCCTCGGTTATGCGGTGGGTGCCATTTCCTGTCTTCCGATCGTCGTCACATTTGTACTGTATCTGAAATGTTTACGTCGTGGTGATGCCACAGGTTTTTGGCGGAGCATCCTTTTTGGGTTAGCGCTCTATGTCCCACTCCTTTTGAGCGCTTCGGTGACGTTTAGGCAGGAAGCCCGATGGCTCTACGCCCCTTTTGCGATCGTCATTATTTCAATGTCACGGGTTGCCGGGGAATATGGCAGGCGTAGACTGAGCGTCACAATTGCGGCCTTAATGTTTGTGCTCATCTCGCTCATTTCAGCTGTTTATTATCGCCACTATGTCAGGAATATTTATTACGAATCGTCATTTGGAATCGCAAATGCGGTTCTTGATACGATCAAACGCCGGAGCCCGTCAAGCCTCACGATTGCTACCCATCATACCGAGGAAATCCAAGATTGGATTTTTCATGACCATGAATTTTTTGACGAGTATGGTTTTGGCAATCTACCCGTTACTTATGTAGACGATCTATCCAGCGGAGGAGCGACGCAGAATCAAGGAGCAAGCCCGCTCGAAATCGATGTCGATGGTAGCGAGGTCCGCGACATGACCGGAACTGCTGCGGTTACTCTTCCAATCGCAGCTTATTTCCAAGCCGAGTTTTCTTTTATTGACAGGTTTGGCAGCGGTAGAATTAACTCCATGGCTCGCGCATTAACTCCTACCGGCCGTGGCGTGCTAATCGCGGAATGGCCCTTCCGTTCGAGCCGTATCCGTAGTTTGACGGTCCTTTCCGGCTACCGCTACTCGTTCCGGTCGGTGCCGATTCCAAAGGGCGCATTGCTCGTTTTTAGCGGTGCGAAGCCTTACTCGATTGGGGTAGGAGTTTCGGCCTTCATCGTTGTCGAGGAACATGGCCGCATATATCCAATTTTCCAACGCATTTTCCCACCAGCCTCCGTCTCAGCCGGCCCACTGTGGCGTCACTATGCTATACCGCTGGACCGATTTAGCGGGCACGTTGTCGCAATTACCTTCGGTGCGAATGCGATCGGTGGCAATCAAACCGCCGCGTGGGCAGCATTTGCCGAACCGGAGGTAGCGCTGCGCGCACGCTCGCAGATGCCCGGTCCTTGACTGGCTATTCCCTATCGGGCGCTGCCAACCGCTGAAATCGGCTTGGGACAAGTGCTACTTGAATCCAAACGTTAGTGTATTCCCGACGTTAAAGCTAAAATGAATCTTGTCAATGCGCAAGAATTCAGCGACCTTTATGGCACTGCTTGGTATTCTGTACGGAAGCGGCAACAAGCGTATCCAATAGCGTAGCGCATAGCTGTTAGCAAAGGACCGGCTCCTAATGCCGCTGTATCCTGATAACGCGAACAATCGGCGTATGCTCTCTTGCGAAAACAGCTGCAGGTGTTCGACATCTATGATCGGGGAGCGCCGACCCAGCATGCGGTTCAATAATCCGCTGTAGTCATGAGTTACCGTTGCAAAGGCCCCACCCGGGCGCAGCAACCGGAGGACACTTTCTGCAATATGCTTTGGCTCGCTAACATGCTCCATCGTCATAAAACAGCAGATAAGATCAAACGATTCCGGAGAAAATAACGATTCACGAAACGCGCCTTTTATTATTAGCTTTCGGATAGGAGGAGACGCGGCATTCACTGCGGCGGCGGAGGGCTCGACTCCACAAACCTGCCGGAATCCGCGCGATAGCAACGCCTCAAGGAAGGCGCCGGTTCCCGTGCCAATCTCAAGTGCAGAGGTCCGCTGAGGCAGGCGTGGCAAGATCTCATCGATCACGGCAGCATAAGCAGCCGCAGCGTCGGCTGCTTCTGCTGCCGTATCATAATCAGCGGCGTGGTACGCCTCTTCCAATTGCATCTCCGGCGGGGGCCACGGCGCATAAACGACATCGCACCTCCTGCAACGTACTAGGCGGTGACACATGAATTCTGGGTATTTGCGCGACGAGTAGCTTAAGGCTGATAAGCGATTCGGATCAATGTTTTCGCTTAAGAACAGATCGGATTCGTCTATATTCGCAGCACATACCGGACAACCGCGCTCGCTTGCGATCACACCTGAGCCTTACCATCCGGCAACAGCTGTTTTGACTCCCCGTGCCGTATCAACGCAGACCGTATGAGGCGAGGACGTTGCTTAACCTCAATGAAAATCTTAGCGACATACTCGCCAACAAGACCAACGGCAAAAATATTGAATGACCCAAACAAAAGTATTGCGATTATAATTGTCGTGGCACCACGCGGCGCGATAGTGGGAAACATAATGCGAAGAATGACCTCCGCGACCGCCGCAACAAACGAAATCAAGAGACATACGATTCCTAATGACGTCAGCATCGTCAGGGGCGCATTACTGAACGAAAAAATGCCCTTCTTCGCCCACTCCATATTTCTAAACAGACTATTGGTCGATTGTCCGAAGGCGCGCTTCGGCCTCACGTAATCCACGCCTGTTTGGCGGAAACCGACGTACGCACGCAAACCCCGGACAAACAGGTCACGCTCAGGGCAATTAAGTAGCCATCCGAGCGCACGTCGATCGATCAGCGAAAAATCACCGGCATCCACCGGAATCTTTACGTAACTAAAGGCAGCAAATGCTCGGTAAAACATTTTGTATAAAGCATCGCGGTACCAGGGCATTTCGCGCTTTACGCGGCGACCGTAAACGACATCGTAGCCTTCTTCCCATTTTTCGTAAAAAGCTTCAATCACTTCGGGCGGGTCTTGAAGATCTCCATCGAGCAGTACGACGGCGTCTTTCGTTGATAACTCCATGCCGCTGCGAAAAGCCATCTGCGACCCAAAATTGCGAGAGTGTGAAATTCCTATTACGCGTGGGTCATCTTCACTTAGACTTCGAATGATCTCTGCGCTGCCATCTGGACTACCATCATCCACAAAAATTAGTTCGTAGTCGACACCTAGCCTAGAAAACGTCTCGCTTAATCTTTTATGCATCACGGGTATAGCTTGTTTATCATTGTAACAAGCTATAATCGCCGAAATGCTGCGCTTCTGCTTAGCTAACGATTTGTTAGCCGTTATAAGGAACGTCTGCGCGTCAAGCTCGCGAATCCATTGGGCGGTCCGGCGAAGACCCTGGTCAAGGGGTGTCTCCGCAGCCCATCCTAGCTGATCGCGCGCTTTGCTTGGATCGGCATACCAGTCACACAAATCCCACGAACGGTCTTGCATCGTGTCATACTTTGGCTGTCCTGTGACGCTAAAGATGCCGCTGCTGATATCCACCAGATTCCTGATCGTCGTTTTTACACCCGAACCAATATTAAATATCTCACCGTAGAACCCGGGCTGCATCTTCGCGGCTGACATAATAAACGCCCGACATACGTCGTCAACGTAAACGAAATCTCGTGAGATGTCAGGGGCAACAAGTGGGGGAAAGGATCCGCCCAAACCGCCGCGGATCAAGCTCGGAATAAGACGCGAGGTATCCTCGAGCTCGCCATACACCGAGTACAGACGTAACGTGAGACATGGGAAATGCTGATACTTTCCCATGTACCGCAAATATTCTGTCGCGGCAACTTTTGACACGGCGTAATGACTATTGGGCGTGCAGATCGCGTCCTCTGAAGGACCTGCACAATTGGTGCCGTATTCAGATGAGCTTCCAGCGTGCACATATGCCGAAAAAGAGTCTTTAGCTAATAGCTCGATGAGGTTCACGACCGATTGAAAATTCGTTTGATAAATTAGATCAGGATCGTTTTCAAACGAATACGCGCCGTAAGCAACACAATCAAATACGGTTTGGGGCGCGATGCTGTTCACCAAGTTTTTCGTTGCGGCAAGATCATTTAGATCGACGGTAACCACAGCCCCATCACTGATGTCGCCCAAGCGCCAACTCTTCGTGCGGCGCTCAACCGCAAATGCGTCGGAGCGCACCGCGTAGATGCGCCGGAAAAGGTTCGCCCCGATAAATCCGGAGGCACCTGTCACTAATATCGGCCCGCGCAGGGCGCGAAGGTAGTCGTTAAGATCGGTCTTCATTTAAACTGATGTAGGAGCAAACTCCGCGATTGTGGATAGCAGTGTCCCCTCATCCAGTGCAGACAACGAACGAAGAAATTGCTGCGACCCGTATGTGCCGTAGGTATGCGCCAAGGCGTAGTGGTGACGGAATTGTTTCGGCATCTTTCCGCCTTCAGCTAGATACAACGCTAGCTCGGAGGCAAATCCGCCCCGTTTAACGTGCTCTTCAGCGACACAAAGCGCTGGCGCGCTAGAGATCTGCGAGAGCAACTCGCTCGGTAAAGGGTTTGCCGATATCGGCATCTGCGCAACCGCCCACAGATTCGGTCGCTGTGTCTTTGGTAACTTTTCAAAAGCTCCAATGTATGTGGATGCCAACGGTCCCACCGCTATAATAACTATCCCGTCACCGTAGGTTAGTTGGCGCCAGGCGGCATACTGCGGGATCACATACCCGTCTGGCGCTTCGCCCCGACCCAGGCGTAGATACGACGGACGCAATTCCGATGAAAGGCAATTGACAACTGCCGAGATATCCTCGTTGAAAACTGGTGCGTAAACGCGCATGTTAGGTAATGTTAACAAAACGCCGTAGTCTTCGATGGCGTGGTGACTAGGGCCCATGACACCATACGCATATCCACCACCGTTGCCCACTAATTTAACCGGCAAGTCATTGAATGCTATGTCGTTGCGAATTTGCTCGAACGGCCGCGCATAACAGAATGGCGCAATTGAGTACGCCCAGACCTCAAACCCTTGCCTCGACAGTGCGGCGGCCACAGAAATCATGTTCTGCTCGGCCACTCCAGCGTTAATGAAGCGTTCCCCCAGCGCCTCCTGAAGCGGTTCGAGGGCCATATATCCCAGATCGCCCGTCATGAAAAGAACGTTTTCATTTCCAGAGCGCCCGACTAATGCGTTACAGAACTCGGATCTCATCGGATGGACAGCTGAGCCGAAGCTTCATCGTACTGCTGTTTTGATAACGGCAAGTAGTGCCATTCCATACGATCCTCCATGAAGGATATGCCGTGTCCTTTTCTTGTTTTAAGCACTATTATCGACACCGAATCTGTTTCCACATTCGTAGCGCGACGAATATCATCTAAGTTATGGCCATCAACGATCTGAAGGTGTGCGTTGAATCCCTTTATTTTATCCCACAAGGGTGACATCGAAGCAACGGTCGCGGTCTTGCCAAAGCCTTGCAGCTCGTTATGATCGATGAATACCTTAAGATTGGAAAGCCGGTGATGACTTGCAAAAATCATCGCTTCCCACGTTGAACCCTCTTGCCATTCGCCGTCTGATGTTAAGCAAAATACCGTTCCGCTTGACTGTTTGAAACGAAATCCGAGCGCGGTGCCGGCAGCAAGCGATAAACCGTGTCCCAAACTGCCCGTTGCGAACGGTACGCCGGGAAGAGCGGCGACAGGCGTATGGCCGGAAAGTACAGTTCCGTCCTTATGAAACGTCCGCAGATCTGCATCGGAAAGGCGACCCAGCGACCAAAGAGTCGTGTAGAGAGCACCGGCTGAGTGGCCCTTTGAGAGAACAAACGTGTCCTTTTCCATGACAAACTCGTGCAAAAGGACCATGATCGCATCCAGTGATGAAAGATTGCCGCCGATGTGCCCGACACCGCTCTCAAAATGCATTTTCAGGAGACGCCGGCGCGCTTGCATCAGGGCGCTATCCGTAAGCCGGCCTCTGATTGATTCTTGCACGAGTCCTCGCTAAGAGTGCGGTTGCGAAACTAGGCGCGCCTCACTAAGGCTTCGCCGATGCCGAGCGAGTATACTGCCTTTCGTTCAACAGCAATGAGAGACCTTAACCATGTCGCTCTGCGATAGGTCGAGCCTTATTAAGTTACGACTCTCGCCTGACGCGCAGCAACGCTACTAGCGAAGCGAATCATGCGCGTCGGTTCGACGGGCAAGATACTTTTTGACCGCACCAAGGCTTACTCTAGGCCTGGCTATCGAGAAATGCGGGCGGAGGCTGCTCCTGGCGCATCGCCACGACGAGTTCCAAACAGATCTCTGAAACGTGGGTTTTGTCTATCTTTCATTGACATGATGGGCGCGGTTGTTAGGGGCCATTGAATGGCCAAATCCTCATCGCACCACAAAACGCCCACTTCGCGATTCGCCTCGTACTCTGCCGTCTGTTTGTACGAAAAAACGACGTCCTCGGAAAGCGCCAGATAGCCGTGCAGGCACCCTTCAGGCACATAGATTTGATGGTGATTGCTCTCAGTCAGTTTGAAGCTTTCCCATTCCCCAAATGTGGGCGACTCCGGTCGAGCGTCGACCACCACGTCGAATACCTCCCCTCGCAGAACCTGCACGAGTTTACTCATTCGATTATCGCCGTGTAGCCCGCGCAGTACGGATTTCCTGGAGAAAGAAACATTGTCTTGAACGAAATTGGCGGTTATCCCGAAGTCCGCGTATCGAGACTTGACAAATGTTTCCTTAAAAAACCCGCGTTCGTCGCGGAAAACCGCCGGAGTCAATAACAAGACCCCGGCGATGCGCATGTCGCTTTCTTGCAAAGAACTTCTCTTTATACGTTCACGAGGCCACGAGATGCAGCCACCAACTGATTTGCACGAAACAACGACTCAAACTGACCAGCGTCGGTCCACCACCCCCGGAGCACGTCGTAATGAAGATCGCCCTCTTGGATGTACGCATTATTGATGTCGGTGATTTCCAGCTCGCCGCGGGCCGACGGTTTCAACGCATGACACAAGCCGAACACACGAAGGTCGTACATATAAATTCCGGTAACGGCGTACCGGCTTTTGGGGGCGAGCGGTTTTTCTTCAATGCGGACGATCCGATCGCCGTCGAGCTCGGGACAGCCGAACCGTTCGGGGTCGTCCACTTCCTTCAAGAGGATTCGCGCACCGGATTTTTGCCGCGCGAATTCCTCGACATATGGGCTGATGTCGTCTTCGACGATATTATCCCCGAGAACGACCACCGTACGCTCACCATCGGCGAAGTTCTCGCAGAGCCGGAGCGCGTCAGCGATTCCGCCTTCGCCTTCTTGGTACGTGTAGGCGATATCTTTCAGGCCGAATTGCCGGCCGTTACCGAGCAGCCGCAAGAAGTCGCCGGCAGAGTTTCCGCCGGTGACGATCATGATGTCTTTTATTCCCGCCCGGCAAAGCGTCTCGATGGGATAATAGATCATCGGCTTGTCGTAAATCGGCAACAAGTGTTTATTCGTGATCTTCGTCAACGGTTTCAGGCGCGAACCGAGGCCCCCGGCGAGAATGATCCCCTTCATAATGCTGTCACCAACCTATGCGCATATTGCCGGTTGAAGTAATCCTTAAACTCACCCGAACGCAGCGGACGCCACCAGCTCTCGTTCGCCCGATACCATTCGATCGTGCTGCGCAAACCATCCTGAAAACCTATCCGCGGGCTCCATCCCAGTTTGCGAGCCTTTGCGGTATCGAGCGCGTAGCGTCGATCGTGTCCTTCCCGGTCCAGGACGTGAGTCACGTGCGTGTCAGCGGAGCGTCCGAGCTCGCGAACCAAGAGCTGAGTTATCTCGAGATTCGTGCGGTTGTTGCCCCCACCCAGATTGTAAACGTTTCCGATCTCCCCGCGCTCCAAGACCTCGAGAATTCCGCGAGCATGATCCTCCACGTGGATCCAATCGCGTTCTTGTTTCCCGTCGCCGTAGAGCGGAACCGGCTGATCGTCGATCAAATTCGTAATGAAGAGCGGAATGAGTTTCTCCGGATATTGATAGGGCCCGTACGTGTTGGAGCCGCGCGTGACGAGAACCGGCGCCTGATAAGTCGCCCAGTATGCCAATACCTGCAAGTCGCCGCCCGCCTTGCTCGCACTATACGGGCTCCGTGGCCGAAGCACATCGCTTTCGGTCGACGCGCCAGTTGCCACGTCGCCGTATACTTCGTCCGTGGAAACCTGCAAGAACCGAGGAATTTGAAATCGGCGAACGGCTTCGAGCAGAACGTGCGTTCCAAGCACGTCGGTTCTGATAAAATGTTCCGGATCCAAGATCGATCGATCGACGTGAGTTTCGGCGGCAAAATTGACGATCGCATCGACGCCGCCGGTAATCGCCGATTCCACGGCCTCGCGATCGCAAATGTCTCCTTTGACAAAACTGTAGCGCGAGTCCGCTTCCAGATCGGCGCAGTTCGCGGGGTTCCCCGCGTAAGTCATGACGTCGAGATTGACGACCCGGCAGTCGGGCCTTTCTCTTAATGCGAGCCTAATGAAATGCGAACCGATAAATCCTAGTCCGCCGGTAACCAAGAGGCGCATGCTCAAATAAACTCCAGAAGAACTTGCAACGGGGCGTCTTGGACACCCTTAGGCGACCGTGGGCATGCAGCCTTCTCGCATCCGCGCTTGGGTCCCCAGTCGCAAGGCCCTGTCCAGGGTTTTCGGCGGCGCCTACGCAATCGGCGCGTCCCGGTTTTCCGCCGCGCTCGGAATGTTTTTCGCAAACTTCTCAAACAGAAGGCGCACGACCATCGGCAGCTCTTCTACCTGCAAGATGCGCGCGGCCGCAAGAAATACCAGTGCGCCAATCGCAATTTGCCCGAACAAGAACCACGCCCGCGACGCAAACGAATACGTCGGCTGCACGCCCAGAGCTTGAATCCAATGCAGCGCTCCGACCATTACCGCGGAAGCGGTGAGAATTTTCGCAACCGAGATGATAAGCGACGTCCAGTCGACCCCGCGAACGATGCGAACCACAATCGTCAGCAAGAGCGCTGCCTGGAACATCTGGCTGAGTGAGTTTGCCAACAAAAGGCCACGGGCGCCGAGTGTAGGCAGCCACGCGAGTGAAAGAACGACGTTGATGGCGACCGCAATGATCGAGACGACGACGGCCCAATTCGTTTCGTTACACGCAAAACAGACGCGCGACAGAACCACGTTCGCTGCCAGAGCTACGAGGCCGATGGCCGCGTACGGCAAAAGGCCGGCGCACAGATCGGTTGCGGTCGGGCCAAAACTGCCGCGTTCGAA
>PLED01000103.1 GCA_003136355.1 Vulcanimicrobiota bacterium
CAAAAAAAAATCTTAAGGCGATTCAACATCAGTGGTGGGGTTCGGTCGCACGAATACAATCTCGTCGGTTGGTACGTACCGTTATTGAGCAAAACAGACGGAAGGGCAACTGCGGTCGTGTTGCCGTTGGTATCAGACATACAATCCACGGCATAGCCGCGGGCGTCAACGGTCTCGGTCAGGTCGTTAGAAGATCTCAGTCAAGTCCAATAAAGCTGATCGTCAAGTAGCCTCCGCCTCCTCGAGGCTGGCGACACTCGTCATACAACACGATACCGCTGAAGGTCAAGGCAACTGAATCCAAGGCTTCGTAGACGGTTGGCGTCACTTATAAGCGAAGGAAGGTGAGGCAAGCCTCGGCCGGCTCTTATTGCCAATCGTAATTGTCGTGTCACGTAGCATCGATGCAATAGGGGGTCGTGTAGCCGTGGCGTCCCCACTGCCAGATTAGTTTAGGTTTGCCCTTTTGCCTGGATTGCTGCACCACACGGCAGAGCACTAGCGTAGACGTAAATCGGACCGTGTCGTTGCGACGTTTTGTCGGGGACCCACCTGAACCCCGTGTAGTAGTGTCGCAGCGGCGCGCTGATGCTGAGCAAAGTCCCGTTGTGACCATCAATATCTATCGGCGTTATCTCCTCAACCCAGCCTGCCGGAGTCCCAAGAGGCGAGCCCTCCACGAATAATTGCCCTAGGGTCTCCTTACCGACGTCGATGTCTAGTACGACGGTGCAATAGCGCGATGTGTCGTACATGCTACCCGAGTCGTGTGTTTCGCTACCGCGGAAGAAGCGGGAGTCGTCCGCCGATACAACGACTTCAGGTTTGCTCTTTGCCTGCGCGCCATTTGGCTGAACGAAGCGCATCGGCGGAGGAGTATCTCCAAAGGCGATCCCGTGCTCAAAAGAGCAAACAGCTACCGCAACGATAATCGCGATACACGTGCGCGGCAGGGACAAGGCTCTAAATGTGCACATTGCTCGGGGACGTTACGATAGCCTGAATATCAAGGGGCATTACTTTGCCTCCCCAGTGGGTCATTATGTCATCTCCCCTTCCCGGATCGGGCTTCCCAAAGTTAGGGTTCGGTGCTCGATGACCGTTCGCGTCTGTGGGCAGCAGCCTCCTGTTGTCCCACATGTCGTCTAGACCCATCAAGTGGCCAGCCTCATACGCGTAACCAAAACCCGACTTGTCTCCGGCACCCACCATCATGTGATTGTTATACATGTCGGTATGAAATGGGTCGGTTCCCGAGGTATTTGGGGTGACCGAAATTGTATTAAGCAAGCTTGGATTAAACCCTGTGACACCCGTGACATCTACCACATTAGTCTTGACGTTATATTGGCCAAATGTTCCACTCCATGCGCTTTGAATTGCATTGATGATTGCATCCTTCGTGTCCTTCGATGCACCGTCGCCATTGAATTGGACGTACAGAGTAATTGTAACATTAATCTGCCCGTTTGACCCCGTAGCTGTGCTGACCTGGGATACGTAGCCTGACGGATCCGAATATCCTATTGGGTTGTTCCGATTCCACATGAAAGGCTTCTGCGATGTTGGATCGTGCACTACGCCGGCAAACTCATCCGGCGTAGTCCAGGTGCCAAGATTGCCATCGTAGGCGCGCACGCCTTGAAACGTGTTGCCGTAGCCATCGGTGTAGCCGTCACCGCGCACGCCGCTCAGATAGCTTGTGGGCGGGGCGTACATGTCGTTATCGGACGGCTTGGTTGATGGCAGCGCATAGCCTTCACTTGCCTGACCCTTGGAGCACGCCGCACATTGCCGCGTTGGCGGCGCAGCATCCCACGCACCGAAATCCTTCCAAGTGTGACCCGAAACAGCTTGCCCACTCATGTCGCGATCGGTGACCGTGAAACTCTGCGCGTACTGCTCGCCGGCATAGTCGGCTGTTCCTAGCTTGCCCACCTCGAAGTCGCCCGCCATCAGGATATTGTCACCATCCCAATGGATCGACGCAGTTCCCTGAACTCCAGGACCAGAAACCTCGATCGGATGACCGTTCGGCCCCCATCCGTACGTGAGCGTCGCGCCGCCTGAGACCACGTTGTTCCCGTCGCCACACATTTGGATCTGGTTCGTGCATGAGAACGAGGTCCCGGTGTAAGCTTGCGAGATCAGATGGTTCTCGGCGTCATAGCTGCGCGTCGCATAGGAGGCGTAACCGTAGGGATAAGTATTTGTGATCTGCGTTTGGCGCCCAGCGGCATCATACGCATAGGTCAACGCGGTTTGCTGGCGGTAGAACGCCATGCCGCTCCGCGCGTCAAAACCGTCGTACGACTCCGAGGAGTTGCCATTGACCAGGATCCCGTCGGCGCTCAATTGCGACGACCGCGCGTACTGATTCGCGTCGCCGACGGTGACCAGCTCACCACGAATGCTGTATGTTTGTGTCCTGGTTCCCCCGGTGCAACTGGCGTTATTAAGCGTCGTGCCGCAGTAGGCGTTGCTGCGCGCGTAGCCCGTGGTCTCATCCTCGGTATCATAGGTGAACGATCCGTAGGTGTATCCTTCGGGCAAAACCAGTGATGCAACCCGACCGTAAGCATCATAGGTGAACGTTTTTGCTTGCAAAGTGCGCGTCATGCCAATCGGACCATCTTGGCTGTTGTAAAGGGTAATCACACTTCCGGTGTACGGGTCGCTCTGGGTCAGCTCTCTGCCGGCGTTGGTGTAGGTCCAGGCAAAATCACCGGTAATCGGATAGGTCAGATGCTGCGTTTGCAGCAAGCCGTCGACGCGGTAGGAGTACTGGAACGCATTGCTGACGGTGAGTTGGCTCGATGAGACGGAAAGCGATTTGCGCAAGCCATCGTCATAGTAACCGTATGCGATGGTTGCAGGCGACGTGTAGCCGCCGCCGGTCGGCTCGGCGTCGCTCGTCAGCCGCCCATCGCTGTCATAGGCGAGATTCTCAGACCCGAACTGCGAGGACTGGATCGAAACCGCGCGTCCGTTCGGATCATAGGAGTAGGTTTCGCTGGGCGTGACACCGCCGTCGTTCTGGAAGGATTTCTGGTACGTCCAGCCGGTCGAAAGATAGGAGAGCACGGTTTGCTGGCCGGCCGCGTTTTGCGATTGCGAGAGCAGTCCGTAGTTGCTGTTCGAGTCATATGTGTTCGTCGTCTTGGGCGTCGTGCCAAACGCATTTTCATAGGCGACCGTGGCGCGATCGAGCGCGTCAAACGACGTACCGCGCACGTCGGTCCAGGCCGGACTAGTCGGCGTGGTGTTGACAGCGATGACGGGAGTGCTGGGCAGATACTCCTGCGTTTTGAAAAGATTGCCGTAGGCGTGGAAGGTCGCGCCGTCGACTGAGACGGAGTTGCCTTGAGACAGATCGTACAGATAGCGCGTCAGCCAGCCGTAGGAGTAGAGGTCGGCACTTGCATCGTGCGGCTGGGTCACCTCGACGAGGCGATCCGCGCCGTCATAGTATTTGCTCGTCGTTCCTGCGGAGGTGCCAAAATGGTGCGTTTCGCTGGCCAGATCGCCGTCCGGATCATACGTGTAGCTCACGGAATGGCTGCCGCATGCGATGTTCCCGTCGAGGACGTACTGCGCGGCGCTTTGTTTGGCTTGTACCTGGCCGTTCGGGTAATAGCACGTGCGAGAAGTCACAGAGTCCGGATCTGTTACTGCCGTGACGCGGTTCAGATTATCATTGATCAGCGATGTTGAACCGACGCCGGCTGAATATGAGATTAGGTTGCCATACGAATCGTACGTAAAGGATTGTTGTGGCGTGCGCGTTGTGTTGTCTGTTTGCACCACCGCGTCCCCGGTGAGGCTAGTCGGCAGCCCAAATTGCGCGCCGCCCTGCCGAGCCGTGTCGTATCCGAGCACGCGGTGGTAGCCGAGAGGCGTGTAGCTGTCCGTGAGCCGCCCGAACGGCTCGCCCGAGTCGCCGTCGTACCAGGCATAGCGCGTCGCGCCAACCGAGTTCGGGCACAGCGCGTCGCTCGAGCCGGGATAGTCCGTCCAATCTTGTCCGAGCGCGTGGGTTCTAACCGGATCACAATACGCAACGATGTTGTTCGCGTTGTTCGTGCGGTCGTACGAGTAAAGACTCGTCGGCCGGAATGTTCCCTGATTCGTTGATACCGCCGGCAGCGCGACGGCTACTGTGTTGCCATTGGAGTCGTAGGCGTAGTCGGTTGCATTCCCGCGCGCATCGACGCTTTCCGTTAGGTTGTTATTCGCATCCCAACTTGCGTAGGTCAAGAGCCAGAATGCGCCGGTCCATTCCTGCGTTTGCGTGGTGCGGCCAATCGAATCGTAATACCAATTGGTGCCATGACCGTCCCAGTCGCGCAGCGTCGTAACACCGCTTGAGTACCCGAATTGATCATCACCAAAAGTCCAGCCGCCGGTGGGTGCGCCTGTCTGCAACTGCGTACCTGTCCCATCGGCGGGCGTGAAATTCATGATCCCGACATGCCAGACGTTGGAGACTTGCGCGCCTGAGTACGAGAACGCAATGTAGCCGCCATCGCCGCCCCAGCTCCCTGTCGTCCATCGCGGCCCCGCGGCGCCGCTCATCTGATGCCCGGCAAACCATCCGTAGGCGTGCATGGTGTTATTTACTGAGCCATTGCTACTACCGTTGCTCGGCTCGGTGACCGATGTCAGATCATTGCTCGCGTCGTATGCATAGGTTATGGATGCGCCGTCGGATGAACGAACCAAGCTCGAGAGTAGGGTTGCGCCGCTGCTCGCAACGGCAAAGTTGAGCGTCAATGCCTGCCCATCTTCATGGGCGACCGAGATCTGGGTGAGATTGGCCGAACTTGTAGCGTCCCCGCCCGCCCATGAGTACGTGAGCCGGATCCAGTTGTTGTTATTGCGTGCGAAGATCATGTAGAGGCGACCGGCATATGCAGGGGCCTGATTCGTATAGTATTCACAGCCCGATCCAAACGACGGCTCAAAATAGTAGTAGACCGTTCCGCTCGTTTTGGTCCAGAAATATCCGCATCCACCGTCCCAGCAAAGTGTGTTATGCATGCCGGCGGGCGCCGTCAGACAGCCGGTGTCGCTCGGCGCATAATCGTAACGCGCGCCGTCAATGTCGAAGACCGAGATTCCACCAGACGAATTCGTAGCCAGATGCGTGTCGAACGTGTTGGTCCAGCCGTCGCCGTATTGCCCGGGCGTCGGCGAGCCGTCGTCGGCGTTCCAATCGCGACCGCTCATGGAATTGTAGGTGCGTTGGAAGGCCAAATCGATGCCGCGTTCGGGAATGTCGACGTCGCCCGATTGAACAATCAAGTTACCGTTGGCAACGTTGACCATGTACTTGCCGACGCCGGGAATCGCGCCTTCTTCAAAGGTCCACCACGGGTTGATACCAGTGTTGTTGGAGCTGCCCGTGGTAACGCTGAGCGACGTTCTTGGGCGCGAACCGATGTGCGGATGTTGCGTACTTGCGGCGCTGTTTACGGGGCCGCGCAAGATGGTGCTAAAGGCACCGCGGAACGTATTATTAGCAGTGCTCGACGTGCTGCTTGCAAGCTCTGGAGCTCTCTTCGAGTCTTTTGGCAGGAGCGGGCGATCGAGCATCCGTGGGAGGTGCGTGCCCGGCGGGCCGTTGCGCCAGTTCGCCGGGCGCTCCCGAACCGTGTTCTTGAAATCGGTGGATGTGAATTTGGGCTCGGTGTGCGGAGGTCGCACGGGCGGCGGCGCATGCATCGCCGCCCAGCGATCGGCATTATTTGTGAGCAACGCACCGATGTAAGTCGCCGTGCCGCTTGCTATAATTTGTTCGAGATCCAATCTAAGTTCAGCTAAGAGCGAAGGCACGCCGTTTTGCGCAGAGCTCGCCATGGCCATCGCTCCTGTACCTTGAGCTGCAAACAGAATCGCAAGTGCAAGAAAAACTGTGCGTCGCATAGCGACCTCCAAGAATCAGATAATCGGAGCCTACATTGCCGACAATCTGACTTGCAAGGTCAATAAATGCGGTACTAGAGCCAACACTTGACCGCCGAAGGCCAATTTTTGCAGCTTGTAAGCCAACTTTTGCGTATTATCGGCCAACAATTGCGCGCAATTATGGAGTAGCAAAATACTTCAGTCACGAAATAGCGTTGCCCCACGTCTCGAATGAGGCGCGCAACCTATTATTGCTGCAGTACGGGAGTATGCAATGGATATCGGCCTTTTTCAGTCTTCGGAGGGTCTCGCGACAGCGCTACCGCTTTCCAAAGCTTTACGTCGCAGAATCCTTTTTCACGAACCTCTGCGAGTTGCAATGCAATATATCGTCAGTCACGCTAATTCCCCCATTCGCTTGAAAGTGGTTGCTACCGCAGTCAATATGGAGCGGACTTCATTTTGCCGATATTTTCGCCGCAAAACGGGCATGGGGTTTTGCGATTTTGTTCATGTCGTCAAGATAACCATGGCGGAACAGCTGCTGGCGGAAAGTGATCGCAGTGTTGCGTTGCTCGCGGTGGAGTTAGGATTCGGTAGCGTCTCAGCGTTCGTTAGAAATTTCAAACGTGCCACTGGATTCACGCCGACAGCCTTTCGGCAACACATTCTCGCAGGCTACGACTCAGCTAATGGGTTAGTTCGAACCCCGGGACAGCATCATGATTTTTCTCGTGTGTAGATTTTCGAACGATGCGTTCGCGCTCGCTGCTCCCCGGTTCATTCTACCGGCTTATTATGATGAAATCTATACCGGTGTCGGCGCTTTTCTTAGCGATTGACAGTGAATGCGATAGCGACATTGCGGAAGTTTTGGATAAATGATGGATTGCGCGGTCATCGCTCTAAGTGCCGGGATAGCTGACATGTGCGATTGGGCAAGCTGAATGAAAACCCGTCTATTGTTTTCATTTTTATGCGCCGCATCATTAATGATCCCGTTGTCCGGCGGGCTCTCCGCTGCACAACATAGAGCGGCGGGTATACCGCCAACGCCAGTCGTGTTGACATTCACAACGGTGCGCGCGCAAGATGCAGTTCGCGTACTGCGCCGGCTCTATCCGCATCTGTCCTTCACGATTGACGAAACGGCCAATGCTGTGGTCGTGTTGGCCGGCCCGGATGATGCGGCGGCGCTTCGGCAGATTGGCGCGGCGATTGACACGAAAAATCCGCTCAAACCTGTTACGGCATCATTGATTCTGCATCGCATTGACGCGCAGCAGATTGCCGCGCGCTTGCAACCCCTATATCCGAGCGCGAAAATCGCTGTAGTGAACAAACACACGTTGCTTGTCAGCGCCGTCAATGCAGATCTGCAGCAAATGCAATCGCTGGTATCGGCGATCGATCAGCCGCCCCAAACGCCGACGCCGCGCCCAGCACCAAGTGCCCCCGACACTGAGGCCGTACAAATCTTGCAAGCGAGTCCTCGAACGATCGCGCGCGAGGTGGCGGGTGCCGTTCACGGGCTGCGCATTGGCGTTGCGGGCCACACGATCGTGTTAGCGGGCGCGCCGGATCTCGTATCGCGCGCCAAAGATGTAATTGCTGTGCTCGACACGCCGTCGGTGGGCGCGCGCTATACTTCGATCTATCGTTTACGAACGCTCGATGCGCAATCGGTGGGCGACTTGATATCGCGCTCGTATCCCAACGTAAAAGTAAACGTCGATGCGCAAATAAACTCATTGAGCGTTTCCGCAACGCCGGCGGAGCAACGCCGGATCGCCGAAGGGATCGCGCAGCTCGACGCGGTGCCGAGTCCCGGTCCGGGAGCAGGCGGCGTTGGCGGGGGCAACGCTGAGATCTATACACTAAAGGCGGCACTGCCGGCCACGAACGGCAGCACGTCTTCCAGCGCGAACGACCTCGCAACCATGGTGACCCAGTCGCTGCAGTCGCAAGCGCCGGACCTGCACATCACCGTTTCACCCAGCTCGCCTAAGCTGATCCTAACCGGCAATCCCTATTCCATCAAGCTCGCCATGGATTTGATTGCGAAGCTGGACGTTCCGGAGAAGCTGGTCGTGCTCGACACCGAGATCCTCGAGGTCGACGAAAACACGGCTAAGAACCTAGGCATTTCGCTTTCGTCGATTTTCGGCGGCGATTTCAGTATCGGCACGCTGATAGGCGAGTCGACACCCCCGCCCGATCCGATTACCGGCATTTCACCGCCGCTCATGCGGCCGCAGAAGCTGTTCCGCACGCCGATATCGTTTGGCTTCCAACTGAACCTGGCAATCCAGCACGGTTCGGCTCGCGTGCTGGCCGACCCCCGCATCACCACGCTCTCCGGGCACACGGCGACGATTCGCGCCGGCGACAATCTCTCAATTCAACTGCAAGCCGGTGGCGGAGCCGGCACGATTGCGACCACACAAATCCAGACGTTTCAAACCGGCGTCACGCTCGACATCACGCCGATCGTCAACGACGACGGCTTAATTACCGTGGCGTTACATCCGGTGGTGAATAGTTTGACGGGCATTCTCAACGGAATTCCACAGATCTCGACGCGCGACACGCAGACGACCGTCGCTTTGCGCGAAAATCAGACCTTGGTCATCGGCGGCCTCATACAAGACAACACGCAGCGCACGGAGTCAAAAGTTCCGCTGCTGGGTGACATTCCGCTGGTCGGCCATCTATTCCGGAACGAAACGCTTAATGGCGTGAGCAACGAACTGATCATTACGGTGACGCCGCACGTTGTAATACCAGGTGCGCCTGACGGAGTCTATCCGGTGCCGCTGCAAAGCGTGCCGACGCCGAATCCGCTTCCGACCTTGCCGCCCGGTACTGTGCTGCCGACGCAGCAAATCAGTCAGCGCTTGCCGGTGCCGTTGAAGCGGCGGTTGCCGGCTGCGCCGCCGGCGTTCCGGCCGCTTTCGCGGCGCATGCCCACGCCCATCACGGCGCTGCTTACGCCGACTCCTTCGCCGATGCCGTCGGTCTTTGCGCAGGCCAACGTCTACACGTTTGGCTCGCCGCCGCCCAACAATTTCGCCGGGCCGGGCGATGGCGTGCAGATTTTCTACGCATCGCTCTCCCCAACGATCGTCTCGTATGGAACGCCTGTTACGATAACGGCAATCACAACCAGCAATGTCAGCGCGCTCACCCTCAGCTACAACGGGGTGCAGACGTCAATCGCGCAAACCGGCGCTGGCCAATGGTCGGCAACACTTCCCTTCACCCTCGTTGGCTTACCGGAACCAAATGCCACCATTCAACTTTCGCTCACGGCAACCAAGAGCGACGGAACGTCCTCGGTCATCCCGATCCCGGTAAGCGTGGTTGCGCGAACCTCGGCGACCTCGACCAATCGACGGCCAAGATGAGGCACGTCACAACAGCCGGCGCATTGGTCGCCATTCTCTCCGGCTGCTCGTCGCATTTTTTGCCGCCTGCGCCAGTGCCTCCGGCGTCGATGCACATCGGCAGCATCGTTCGCAACGCCGCGGCCAGGTATTCGGTCTCTCCGGGGCTCGTGCGAGCCGTTGTCATGGCGGAGTCCGCAGGCAACGCACGCGCGATCAGTAATGCGGGTGCCGAAGGGTTGATGCAGCTTATGCCCGCTACCGCGGCCGAATGCCGCGTACAGAACGTCTTTGATCCGGTTGAAAACATCGATTGCGGCACGCGTTATCTGCAGCAGCAGTTAAAACGGTACAACGGAAACGTGCGGCTGGCGGTCGCCGCGTACAATGCCGGACCGGGGGCTGTCGATAAATATCATGGTGTTCCCCCCTATGCGGAAACGCGCGCCTATGTTGTACGAGTACTAGCCATATACCATTAGGTGATTTTCGATTCAAAATATCGCCCAAGATCCGAGTATCCGCCGATTTGTTATTGACTAGACGGCGCGGAGAAGATCGATAATCTCGAGGACGGGGTCCAGTCCGGCTTCCTAACGGGCACCATATAAAAAGTCCGGTTGCGGCGGCACCAGCGCCCAAATGGTGCCCACACCAGGCGCCGTCGCGACCGGTCATTCAACAGGTCCGCACTGCGGGGGCTTGACCGAAACAGATTGTAGGAAGCCCTCAAGGTTCTCAGGCGTCGCGGCCCTTCACATACTTTCCGCGATTCCGCCGGCCCGCTAGTGGTAAACGATTGTACGCGCACCTTCCCGATTGCGCTTGTAACTTGTTGGCAACCGCGCGTACATAGGGCGTATGGAAAGACATCGAATCGACATTTGTGAAGCCCAAGTGCTGAGCTGTTGTGACAATCCCAATCTTGCGCACACCTTCGATGATGAATCCCTTGCGGAGCGCCCCTCCTACGTACATCGTCGGAAACCCAGCGTGTTGCGCCAGACGTCTCAATGCAGCCAGCATTGACCACACGCTCATGACATTTGTTTGCCATTCACCCTGACGATTGCAGGCTGGAAACAATGGGCCGGAATCACGTCCGATAACGTCTAGCCACTTTGGAAGCCAAATGCGCAAATCCATGCTCGGGTCATCAACATGGCCTATGTTGACCTCGCCGCGGTAATCATGGACGGGACCTAAGCACGTGTTCTCTCCATCGATGCGACAGCGACTTCGATCGAGCGCGCGCAGCTGCGGAGTTTTGAGGCCGCCGAAGTACAACACTAATACGACGATGCGCGCCTGCAAGTCGAAGGCATCTTCACCGAGCGATGAGATAAGTGTTCGTAGATCCTGAAGAAAAAGGGGCCTTACTCCGTTGGTACGATGGACACGCTGGATCCCGTCGAGCACTCGCCGCACAACCGGGGTCCTTGTAAGGTCTGGGGTTACGCAAGACTGGAAGTAATATCGCAATGCAAGCCTAGCAATTGAGATTGCCTTATAAGATCTATAATCGGCTAAAGTTGCAAAGAAGCTCGCCACGTTCTCCGGCAGCGGCCGCTTGGGATCGCAGGCAGATGAAACCGCAAACGACTCCCACATGGACGCGTATTGTACGAGCAGCCCTTTATAGTTTGCACCGTGCCCATTATTATGATTGCGGCGCAAACCGGCGGCCGTCAATCCCGAGAGCGTCAGGTCACCGTCGGATAGATCTCGGGTCACGCCCAGCGCGGCTGCGGAAGGATAGATCAGGCGCGCGCGCAGGTCGTCGCTTGCAAACGGATTAGGCAAACCGCGCCGCTCAAAGTAGCGCGGCAAAACCTTAAGCGCAAGTCGTAGCATGCGGAATGACTTGGTGTAGGCAAGGCTATTCAGCCAACCGACCAGCCAATCTATGTCAGGATGTTCGCAATTTATTCGGGCGAGCTCGGCCGCCTCCAAATAGCGTTTTTCGATGCGCGACACCTCGTAGTACCCTATTGTGCGGCGACTGGCCGGACGAGGAGGACTATCCATTCAACATCGCCTGCGAAAGGTTACGGCGGTTGTTCCGCGGGCGATTATAGATCAACAATGTGCTCAGATCGCTCTGACGGGCGTGGTAGGCGAGCTCGAGGTCGGATACGCCATTGGCAATTCCATCGGTGATGAAACCAGCACGCAACGAATGCGAGCTGAACGCTTCGGGGTTGAGTCCGATTCTTGCACAGTACCGCTTGACGATACGTGAAACCGTTCTGTCGGATAACCGCGCGGATCGTAGCGTGCCCAGACGGCCCGGGCGCCGGAAAAGCGGGCCGCCGCTGACGCCTAGGACGACCATCCACGATCGCAACGCCAAGACGGGGCAGAGTTGATCGCCTTCGATGGGATCGATGGTTACCCATCGGGAGCGAGTCTGTTCTGTTTTGCTTTTACGGATATGCAGATATACGCTGCCGTCGGGCTGAAAATGCACGTCTTCTACATCCAGCGCTACCGCCTCATTAACCCGTAAAGCGCCGAAATATCCGACTGCCAAAATCGTCCACTCCTGAAGCGCTCGCGTGCTGCCACACTCTAATGCGGCGTCTTTCATTGCGCGCAGCTCAGTCGCCGCGATTGCCTCCTTCCGGAAGGGGCTGCCGGTGCCAAGGACCTTCGCGATGCCGGCAAATACGCGCCGGAAGCGGTGATCTTTGGTGGGATCAGGGAGCCCATTGTACTGGTGCGCTACGGCCATGACCGAGCGTACGCAGCGCAACGTCCCGAACGCATATCCAACATCGGCCATGCGCGTCACGATCGCGGCCGCCGTTTCCCAGTCCATAGGCAAAAGCGGCCGCCCCATCTGCTCGCATAGGCAAGCGACAATGGTCCACCAGGTCTTCCATACTTTGTAGGTTCGCGGGGCACGAAACCGCCGAGCGTAACGCTCAATGCGCGCGCAATCTTTTTTGGTAAGCGCGCCGCTCATTTCGGGAACGACTAAATTTGCTAACGAATGATCTTGCATCCGCGCCTCCATGGCTTGAGTGCCGTTAGAGTGTATCATAGACCTAGCCAGTGGCACAACCACACGCCGGCGGTTGGGTTCCAATGGCCCGAAATAGACGACTTCGGCGCCAAACGTTTCGCAGGCTTGCCTTTTTAGATCCAAGAGCTCAGAGCGCGTTTTTATCTGCAACAGTGGCAACAGTTTCTTCATCGGGACCCTCACTAACAAAAGTTGGCGATGTTCAGGGGAAACACGGACAGTGTAGTAGTGAGGCCTGAAAGGTTGACTTGAAATCACTCAAACCGAACGGGCTTCCTAATAAACCTTTCGGATGATAGAGAGAATCAGCCAACCGACATAATGCAATATGACCACAGGTTGGCGATCAGCTACGAGATGTGCCGACATGGAGATTGACATGGAATCGCACCGAACGACTGAAGCCGAGCATGAACCCACAAAATTAGCGGCGCTCCTAGGCGTGGACCGAATTAAACGTAAAGGTGGCGCTCCGAAAGGCCCGAGGGGCGCGGAATCGGCGACCAGGCGCGAGCAGCGACGGCGCCGCGAAAAAGAACTACCCAGCCCCGTAATGAGTGTCGAGGAAACAGCCCTCTATCTGCGTGTCTCCGAACAGACGATCTATGACGACGCCCACGCCGGTCTTCTACCGCATATCCGGAAAGGCAAGCGGATACTGATCGTTAGACCTCTACTAGACGAACTTATCTTTAATGAAGCTCGTCAGCGTTGGACCGCAAGACATGGCGCGCTTTCTAAACAGCCCTGTCCCAATTGCGGTCTCGCGCCGCCCACGAGCTAAGCGGGTTAAACCCATTCAATAGGAATCGGTAGCGCTACGCTCACAGCTGGATGAAAGCCAACGACTCTTAGGCAAGGATCTTTTCGTTGGCCTGTACGCCTTGCGCGGCCCGTCAGCGCTCATCGACCGTGTGTAGCTCGGGGAGTGGATTGCGTAGGCCGCGCTTTAGGTACTTAGGGCACCTTTGACCTTCAGTACGCGCAGCGAATCATCTTCGGCGAAAAACGTTACCAAAAGACTCATCCTTTTTCATCTGGTTTCGGTTCTCGAAAATATCCGTGGGAACGCGTTTCCCAGAATAAGGAAAATTCCGCCCGAACCGAGTAACGCACCCAGTATTGTTCCGACCGATGCCATTATGGCGATCCAGTCGTGCGGCGTCCTCACCGTAATAAACGTAGCTGTTTGCTGTGCAATATCCGGCGGGCCACCCCCGGGAGAAGTGGTGCCGCTAATTTGTCCATTGAGTGAAAACACGAATACTTTTTGCCCTGCTTGTTTGGCTGTCGCAGTCCAGATGTAGTCCACATCCGTAGTACCTGGTTCAATACCGCGGCGCGACGATGTGACAGGCTGAATCTCAAAATCTGGCGCGTCCAGCGTTGCCTTTAAGAAATAATGCGGCAGATCTTTGGGGTAGCCGTGCTCCTTGAGAAAGCCGTCGCCGAGCGCCACCGAAAGCGCTACTATCACGGTATCACCTTTGTAAATCGGCTCGGATTCGATTTGCACTTTCGTCGTATAGCCACTCGAGCCGTTTAACGTTGTTCTTCCAGCCTGGCCTGATTTCGCTTCGTCTGCGCGATGCTGAAACGTTGGAAAAATCGCAAACGTTGTCAAGAGCGCCACGGCCAACGTTATCAGGGTTAGTCCCATTGAGGACCGATACGATCGGAGTGCCTCTCGTACAAGTGTTTTTGATCCAGCCGACTTGACCTGGTCTCTGTATTCGGCCAATTCCTTTTCGGTCAATCGTTTCGTATCGCGCAGCATGCGAGTGGTTATAGCGGCAAGCGCCATTGTTGCCCCCGCTAGGCATACTGTTCCGACAACGATCCAAGTGTATGTATTATTCACGGTGATTCGCGCTATCCGTTTCGGCTGAACGTTCAGCCGATTTGTAGTTAACCGGTGCTATCCTTATCGCCCTCCCGTTCTCCTCGTAATCGCGCAGCCACATGTTGGTTTCGCTGGGCGGAGATGCCAAGCTGCAGTCCTAGACATGGACGACAAAAAAATTATCTCCCGATTTGCCACAACAAAGACGGGTCCGGCTTCGTAGATCAACGCGATCTGACCATACGCATACATTCGGGAGGATCACCTTAAGTTTGATTTAACGGATCACAGATGACACTTGGGGTTCGCCATGCGTTGGTTTAGAGAACTGTTTTCCGGCGCGCCCGTGGCTGACCAAGCGACAGCCGATTCCTGGGTGGCGATGCAGATTCGCGCCGTAACGATCGGTATACTGTTACTTTGTATTCTCGCCACGCTGGTCGTCAGCATGATCGCCGCTGATTCTTCTTGGGGCATTGTTTTCGTATTTGCTACGGCCCTGATCTTCGCCGGCTATATCGTGGGGCTGCTCTTTTCGCTGCCGCGCGTTCTTTCAAATGCCGGCGACGCGGCCTCCGGAGATGACGCCGCCACTCAACCCGCAAAGAGATTATACTCGATCAACACAAACCTGGAGCAGATCTCTGATTGGCTAACGAAGATCATTGTCGGCGTCGGCTTGGTTGAAGCATCTCGAATCCAGTCGTTTGTCGTACATGCCGCGCAATATCTCGGGGGTGCAATTTCGGGTCAGCCTCATGCCATGCAGGCGGGTCCTGCCACAGTATTGAGCCTGGCCATTATCTTGGTTTATCCATCTTTGGGCTTTCTTTTGGGTTTCTTCTCGGTGAGGCTCTATATCTCGCGCGCACTCTATGTGGCCGACGTTGCGATATTGCGGCCCGTCGATATTTCCAGGGTGCTCAATAGCGCCGCCGCCCAGCTGCCGCCAGCCGAAGCGCCCGGCCAGGCCGAACGCGTCGCTGCCGCGGGTCCCGAGGAATTTGGTGCACAGCTTCATGCGTTAGGTTTGGAGAGGGCCAACGTCAGCAGGAACCTTGCCCTCCCTACCGACCAAGACCCGGTTTTGCAGCTGGCCGCTGTCAGGATTTCGATCGAACGCGAATTGCGACGCTTATGTATGATCGCGCGCGTGATCGATGCAAAACGTGCAACTTCATTCTCCGAAATGCTGCGTTCAATGCGAACGCATGAGCTTTTGGAGCCTGGAATCGAAAGCGCTTTGCGTCAGATTTACAACGTCGCATCAGCCGCGTTGCACGGTCGGTCGGTGATCCAAAACGAAGCAGACGACATCAACGCTGCAGGCCAACAGCTCATAGATCGCCTCCACGCGTTACCGAGCGATCCGCTATGGTTTGAGCGCGCCATTCGGGCCCGCGCATCGGGGCAATCCGTCACTGTGCCGCCGGTTGCTGGCCGCGATTCGGGTGTTGACCTTATCGTCAATGACGTTCCGATCATCATAAAAGTCCAATACCGACCTGATCGCGCCATCTTCGCCAACGACTCGGCAGTGATCGTGCTGTCCACCCCTCCTCGACAGACGCAAATGCCCGAGATGCTTAAGCATGCCGTGGTTTGGCTGGATGAGAGCTTGTTGCGCGGAACACAGGCAGCTTCGGAGCGTGCTGCCTGGCTAGTCGACGCGCCGGCATAATATGTGACGAACGCGTAATCCTATATTTGTGCGCCGTTTCCGCATACGTGCAAAAGCGTACTCCTTTCACTCGTAAGTGCGCAATTAGCTGCCAAAATTGAACCTCGGACATCGCAGTAATCGCGAGGTATAAACTGCCCCCGAAAACGCTTGAAAAGCCTTGCTTCTGCAACGCAATGATGGACCAGGCCCGCGTTAGAGCCGCCCTTTCGACATGCCGAATTTGGCGAACCAACGTGGAACTTCACCGGGGATCTGGTTAAAGAAAAATGCAATTATGTCGTACGCTTGGATAGCAAAATCGGCCGATTTTGCACTCATTAGTTCCCGCCAGAACGTTTTATCGTTTGAATAGATGCGATCTCTTCCTTTCAAATGAATAATACGATCTCTAAGGTCTTTAAGCCGCTTAAAACGATTGTATGGCGTTCGACCCTTCGGCGAATTTACCGCAAGCGCTGCCGGGATGACCGATGCGATTTTTTCTTCCAGAGACAACTTGCGTTCAATGGACTCTAAATCGTAGCTGACTGTTAGTCCGCTACGAAGCGTGGGCGCGTAGCGAAAGCCCTTACCGTAGGCATTTTCGATGACTTCATTGGCGAATGCTTCCAACGCAGTGTATGCGAAGACCGCTGCTCCCATTCGTGCTTCAAGTGCATCGAATAATTGCGTATCGTCTGAAGCCTCCGATTTGCCGGACTTTGCCAGAGTGAGGACATCTTGGTGGAGCGTTGTAGCTCTTAAATCGAATTGATCGGCCAGATTGAGCAACATCGCCGGCACGTTGGGCGCTCCAAGGTTCAGTATTTCGCCTTTTTTGGAAAGGCGGATTTGGCTAGAAGCCTTTACGACAGACCCCACAGGAAACACGGTTCCGTTGATCGTGGCTTCCTTCGTAATAGTGGTGGCAGCGTGTAGCCGCCAATCATGTTTTGCAACATTCGGATGTTCTTGGAAATTAATCGTCTGACGAACTGGACGCGGTTTACCCTTGCTCATTATCCTAACCGTACCACACAAGGATAATTGGCTCTTTCAGAATGTCTATTGCTGCCATAGATTTCTTGCGACCACTCACATCAGGCTGATTGCTTTAGCGAATACAACCGGGTTGCGATGACGAAGCGGGAGTACTTTCGAGGTTTCAGACGCAAGTAAACGCACACGGCTTATTAACCGTTTGTCCTACATGCGGGTCACGCGGTTTTTGTTCGCCTGCGATGACGCATCGGTTGGGCGAAAACCGTTTCTTAATTCTTAGGCGAGAATCTTTTCGCGTTCGGGGACAACCGCGCTCGTTCGCCTGGCTTTAGCGCGCAAGCGCAATAATTCTTCGGCTTGGCTTTGCCGCATGCGCCGACGCGCTGACTTTAGGGCAGCTACGAACGAGAATAGCGATGTTGCAACGGCCACCGCCGCAGCGGCGCCGCCAAGTTCACTAATGAGGTTCACGAGGCTCCCGTTCACGCCTGTCCCTTTCGCACTGCGCTTTGCACTTCTTGTTCCAGGTCAGCCCTTCCGGCTCCGTATAAAATCGGTAGCTTATATATAGCATAACTCGCCACGAAAATGATGAGAAGCGGCCAAACGCAGACCTGCAAGACCCGTCCGCCTGGCCCATCGAGCACATACTTGATCGAGGCGGCAAAGTAACCCAGAGCAGCCAAAATTGCGATGCCGCAGTAAGAGAAGGTCACTAGCATTTTGCTCGGTCGCAGCCGGTCATCAACTAAAGTGTCGATGAAGGCCGTCATCGCCACTATAAAAGTGTAAAGGTAGGCGTCCGAGATCAGGGCTGCGGCGAACATTTGGTCGCCTGCCCTATTGATCTTGACCGTCCAAAGATGCAGCGCGATCGGCAAGGCTCCCAGCGCAAAAACGGTCAGGATCCAGATCAGGATCCGATTCCCCACATGAAAGCAGATCTTTAGCACCCACATCGAGACGAGCCGATTCGACTGGCGCTGGCCGTCTCCCTGAACGGCACGGCGGGCGACCGACTTGCCAAACGCCTGTTCCCCCCTTATAATCTGGGTATGGCGGATTTGCTTAAGGCCGGCTTGGACCCGCTTATCCTGGGGCTGCTAGACGAGCATCCGGACCACGGGTACTCGCTGATGGTACGGCTCCAGGCGATCACAAAGATAAAAGTCGCCGACGGCAGTTTGTATCCGGCACTCTATCGGCTCGAGCGTTCTGGAGCGATCGCCGGAACTTGGCACTCCGACGGAAAGCGCCGGCGCAAGATCTTCTCCTTAACATCCGAGGGCCGCCGGCAGCTTGAGCGCGCCAAGGCCGACTGGATGGATTGGGTTCGCGCGCTCAGCGGAGTCTTCGGAAAAGTCTCGCCGGCAGGTGGCCGATAATGGAGTACTTCGGCGTCACAAATTATTGTTTCAAATTCCGTCATTTCGCGGGTACTCTTTACGGCATAGACGATCAAGTTGATGTCATTGCAGCGCACCTTACTGACGCTATCAGCCACCGCATCGAAGCCGGCGAACCGGTGGAGGTAGCCGAGCGCAACGCACTTGCCCAGTGGCTACCCCCTCAAAAGCTTGCCTCGGAGTTCATTAAAGCCGCGTACAAGGGAGAGCAAACGCGTCACCTGGCCGCATTTGTCGTTCTCGTCGGTCTCACCCTCATCGCTGGAACACAGCCTTTTTCAAATTTCCACCTGCCGTGGATCGCCGCACAAATGCTGCTTGTCGCCCGCGTTGCCCTAATGTCGCTTTGCGTCGGCAGCGCTCTCGGGCTCTGGGCGCTGTCGCTACCATTTTCGAATAGATCCGCTCGCCTCGTCAGGGCGGCCGCGAATTTTATTTGCCCATTGCTAGGCATCTCGACGGCAATCGGGACGCCAACGTTAGTTCTTACCGGCGTGATCCTCGCTCAGGTAGGACACATCCCTTTGGTACGGATTGTAGACGCTTGCGTTTTGACGCTGCCTCTGCTGGTCTATTCCATCTACGTTATGACCTCATTGCGCCGCGCGCAGAGTTTGCTCGGGCGGTACCTCCATGCCGATCGATGGGTTGACGAATGGCCCGCTTGGCTGAAACGGACCAATGGCGGCTGAAGTGAAAGCTCTCAGTAACAACATTGCCTATGCGCAGCATGTACGTGCCGCGGCGCGCGCCATGGAGCAAGTGTACGCATCTACTCCCTGGTGGCGGCGCCTGTTTGCGCGCAAGGCAGTAAACCATGGGGCGGCGATCGCGGTACTTCAATCGTTTGGAATTGACGTCGAAGCTAAAACAGAGCTAAGCCATGACGAGCTTTGGATCGTTGGTGATGAGTTTAGCCGTAGGCGAGCGCGACGCTTTAGTTGGGCTGATGAGAGGCGCGGCTAAGGTCTGGCCGTCAGGGGAAAGACTGAAGCCACTGGTTGTAGCCTAGACGCGATCGCCGTCTTTAGGGAGGGCGCTTGCCGCCGCCGAGCTGAACTGCTTATCAAAATGAGCCAGAACGGCTTCGATGAACCGCCCATGATAAATCGCGTAAATCTCAGTGGAAAGAGCCACGTCTTTCGGAGGCATGATCGTCAAAACTAGGGCGCCTGTCTCTTTCTTGGGTCGAAGCCACGCTTTATTGCGCCACTGCTCGGCCGTATGCGTAAAGTCACCGTCTTTGTCATATTGCCAAGTTACGATCTTTCGGTCATCGATCGCCTTGTAAATATTGGCCAGCAGCGCATTCGCATCAACGGTGGTAATTCGTATGGACATGCCTAAAAATCGGGTAGATTTAAGAGACTCACAGTCACCCCTGGACCGGGCTTAACGCGGATATAGGGCGTTGCCCCCTCAACCGCCTCAACGTCTGCTACGACCAATCCATTGCAGACATAAGCGCGACCTTTTTTATCGCGCAGCCATTCCACCATCGTGGCAGTCGTGGCTACGTTTATATTTCCGCTCTCCGGTTCATACCAGCGAACCTCGGTAATATGACTCTCGTCCGTGGCTGGCTGAGCCGCACGTTTGTGAAGAATCTGAACCATATTACCTCCAGGCCGATTTCAGTCTCATGTGCGAGCAGGTCGTGATTCCTGAACTGGCGCTTCAACGCCCCGATTGTCGCCTTGCAGCACAATCTCCCGATCGTCGTCTAGGAGCAGCGTCACAATCAATTTGCCTCCAGCGCGTTCTGCCACGTTAAGATCGACAATCTTGCGGCCGACGACATCTTCGATGTGTTTTAATCCGGAAAGCGAACGATACGCGAAATGCATTGCTAGTGCAAAGTGCAGATGTGCGATGCTCTTGCTCGAAAGAGCCGCGATCCGCTGCGCCTGCGGGATCCCAGAATAATGCACTGTGGAAAGCTGCGTTAGGTCAACAAAAGATTCGGGCAAATCATCCTTGGCGCACACCGGGAAGTTACCGAGCCGCCTATTCATCCGAACGCCGGCGCGTTTCGATGCGGGAAGCGTTTCAAGCGCTAAGACCGATGCAAGAGTTATGTGCGCGTCGAGGTCGTCTTGTTTGGAAGCCTCCCGAATCGCGTTGCCCTTGTCGTTCCCGGCCTCGATAAGTTCGGCAATTCGTTCGTTCCATTCTTTATCAAGAGCACAGCTGTGCGGGACAACCATTGCGAGTCCCCAGCGTGTCCGAGACGAAAAGCTGGGTGCACCCGGAAGAGTTTGGCTTGATGCTCGCCACAGCGTAGTGTCCCGCGTTTCATCAAGGGTTGTGGGGCCTGCTACTTCACTCTCTGATTCGCCGGGGAAGATGATGGCGGTCGGCGCGATGACGATATCGCCCTGCGACAGCGCCGCATCTTGCTGAGGAAGCTCGGCGTAGTATTCGGCGGGATTATCAAACCATGCCACGCGTCGTGCTAGCGTGTGCGGCTAGAGCGTTCCGTGATCGCGTCGCGCATCGCTTCCTCGTCGCTAAGATCGGGGACAGCCGTGCCGGCGATAAATGCGGGTCTCGAGCGCGACGTCGCAATTTCGTGCTTTTGACCCCGCAGGCGTTCTGAAAGCGCAGCAAAAGGCGAAGGAGTACTCTTGGGCAGATCTTCAAGGATCGCCTGAATTTGTGATATCGGGCCAGTGCTTACAACAAACGTCGTTTCATTGACCCGCGCAACCGTCGCCTTCACCCCGCGCTGCAGATCAGCAGAAAGGGTTACTGAGCCGCCCTTTTGCACTTTTCGCTGGATGAGCTTGTCAAAGATAGCCGGGGGGCACGCCGCCGCCAGCGAGTTGTGCTTTCGAGGTTGAGTCGATGGTCGTCTGTTTTCAGTCATAGCCGTCAGAGGTGATAAGGTGGGGGAGATGCGTGGTGTAGTATACTTACCCGAAACCGGGAAACCGGAACCGGGTTGCATGAGAGGCCAGTTTGCGGAGTCCCGTCCCGTCTTCCTCTCGAACCCCTGTTCGGGAGGCGGTAGCCCGCCCTGCCGCTCCATGGGGAGGGCTAGCCGATGACCCTCTGCGTCGGTATCACGACCAGCGACGGCCTGATCCTCGCGGCCGACTCCATGACAGAGCTGCACGATCCGCTAACCAGCTCGAGCAAGTTCTATCCGAACGCCGAAAAAATCTTCGAACTCCCCAATCTCTCAATGGCCGCGATGACGTACGGCCTTGGCGCTGTCGGCCGCCAATCAATCGGTAATCTCATTGACGAGTGGACCGAAAAACGACCCGTTTTTGAGAAAAGCGGTTCGTATGCTGTAAGCGACGTTGCAGCCAGTCTTGCTGAATTCATATTTTCGCGACATCGCAAATTTCGCGAAAATATGAAGGCCGACATCGAGCAGCGCCAACGCGAGGCCCTCTCCAACCCTAATGTCGCAGCGAGCGATCTGGAATATAACGACACCGACTGGACTACGGGGCTGATTGTGGGCGGTTATCAACCCGAATCGTATTTTCCGTGGCTCTATGCAATCGAGGAACCCGCACGAAAGGATATTCCCGTTGGGCTTACTTGCGTGCGCAATCATGAAGGCGATGCAGGTATGGACGGGCCCGAGCCGGGCATCGATTACTGGGGAGAGGCGGCTGCCCTCGATCGCGTTTACCGCGGATGCGATCCCAGCCTACTTCTAGATATGGCGGCGCTAATGCCGCCGGATGCCGTGAACAAGCTTGAGGCGATGCTTAGGCGCCACCGTTGGGGAGTGCTGTTCGACGGAATGCCACTGAAGGATGCAGCGGATCTCGCAAAATTTATGCTTGACGTCGGATGCAACTTCGGGCGATTTAGCGAGGGAAGCCCACGAGTAGGTGGCGACGCTGAGGTCGTTGTGGTAACGCGTACGCGAACCTACTGGCCTTATCGCAAACCAATTGGTGCTGCGCTCGCGGCGGTCCAGCCGCGCGTTCTTGCATCGCCGGCTAATGGAGCCGACACGGCGAAAGGCACAGGAAGCACGTAGCGGTCCACGCGCGACAAACTTCCGAGGATCTGCCGGCCGATAACTCAAGAGAGTTGGGGTTAAGACAGCGTGGTTCTGCCGGGAAGGTTGACGAGCACTACTTTCGCAGCGGTTATTGGAGTGCGATTTTAGGCCGCGCTTCCGCTAAAATCGATCCCTTCTAGCAAGTCCGGCGAGGGGTCTAAGAGTTCTCTTCAGCAAGCGGGGATGGAGGCTCTGGAATAGGCGTTGCCTTTTTCGCTATTTCTTCAGACGCATTTTCGTGGCGAGATAAGGCGCGGCTGGTCCGCGGGGTGGCGTTCGGAATCGCACTTTGCGGAACCGAGGCCGACACGACAGGATTTTCGGGCGCCTCGTCAGTCACGCACTCTTACGCTTCGGGGCGGTGTCGACGGCCGAGCGCCTTCGATAACCGTATTTTGGCGAGGAGTTGCGGTCGGAATTGCGCTCGCTGGCTGCGCAGGGGTGGCCGGCGCGGGAGGCGCGGTTCCTTGGTTATTTCCAGACGATGCTTGGTCGCTCACGATGTCGGCATTATATCACACCTCTTAGTGCGGCCGCATCGCCCGTTTGGTTGGGTTGCTCGGCTGGTGCACGACGTGATTAGCGGTTTGCCCGCTCATCGCGATAGCACCGACGGTTACGAAGAGAACTATTCCCAGGTACATAAAAGCAAAAGCGGCGCTGAGCCAACGTGCCTTAACGATTCCGGAAGTGCCTTCATCAATGGCGTAGTCGTTCCAAGCTTCGGCTAACTCGATTTTTATTTTCGCATCGTTGCTGAGGTCGTTGGCGATCGAGGGCAAATTATACGTGATCGGGGAGGGTAAATCGTGCGTTTCAACCGCGTTGACGGCTCCTGCCAGGACGATTGCGAACGCCAAACATGCCATCGCCGCGATGCCGATAGGCACATTCGGTATTCTGTGCGTGGCCGCAAATGTGATCCCGAAACCGATCAGAGCAGTGCTTAGCACGATGACGCCAGTCGATTTTGTTTCGAGATTCCGATTACCGTCTACGGTGCGGTCAACAACAACCATCACTTGTTGCAGAATCGTTCCCGCCGTTTCAGCCGTTTGAAGAGCCGGCGTCTTCTTGAGGCGGTCCTCGGCTGCCTGTCGGTTGACGAGGCTTACATCCGCGGCTTTCCAGGGTCCAAATAAATGCAAGCCCAGGAAACGGCGCAACCCTCGGTTTATTTTCTGCAAACTAACGTTTACTATGCGCACAAAGTTTCGGAACAAATCTTTAGCGCCGTTGCTTGTATCGCGGACGTCAGCAAAAAACAGTAACTCTACCGGCGAGCACGCGCCCTACGTTTCTGCGCCGACGGAATGGGCGGTCGGCGCTGAAGGCTCTCCTCCATGGCTTTGATCGCCTCGCGCGCCTTCTGCTCAGCCGACTCCATCGACGCAAGAAATGCCCGCATCTTCTCCAGCAATTGCGCTATAGTGGCTGCATCATTCGGGCGAACCTTCACGGTTCCGCGGTAGCCCGCTGCGACTGCCAACTCGTCCAGTGACAGACCGAGCTCGGCGGCGATGCGCGCGACGGTTTCAAATCGCGGGTTGATCTTCTGGCCACTCTCAAGCCGAAGCACATGGTTGGGCGCCAGCCCTACGCGCTTGGCGAGTTGAGACTGCGTAAACCCGGCGCGCTCCCGCGCAGCCCGAATTGTCGGCGCCAGACCAGCATGCGGCATTTCGAGGGATTTGCCGCATTTGGTTTAGCCAACCTTGTGCCAATATATTGTATTATATGCTATCTTATAGGTTGTAATCAACCTAGGCCAGACAACAGCCTATGGCCGACGGCCGCCGGACTCGTCGGGCGCGAGCCGCGATTCGATGCGCTCGCGAAGGTCGAGCAATGCCGCCACTGACCGCTCCTCGCATATAAGGAGGTCACCCAGATGATCAGCATCCTCAACAAGCTGAGCCCCCTGCGGCTGTCGATCTCGACTTCGTAGCATGCATGATCTCTATCGGCTAGTCGGACTCTGCGCGGGCAACGGCTCCCTCTTAAGCCCGGGACCGGCAATCAGCCGATAGACGTTTCGGATGAGAAGTTCAAAAGGCGGCCCTGTTCATCGCTGGCTTGAGAAATGGTAGATCACCGCGGAATAGGGGTCGTGGACGTCCTTTATCGGGTCAGCACGCGGGGCCAAGAGAGCGAAGGCGAGTCCCTGTTCAACCAGAGCCGTGAAGTTGAAGAGAAGTGGGCCGCGCCCCACGGCATCCGCGTTCGCCGGCGCATCGAGGTCGCTGAATCCGGCAAGAGCGCGCTCCGCCTGGTCGGAAATGCCTTCGTTTTCAACCGCCGGGCCCAGTACACGGATCTCATCGTTGAGTACCAGTCCATGCCGGAATCGGCAAGGCCGGACGCCATCGTCATTGACTGGGTGGATCGCTGGTCACGCAACGTTCTCGAGTACAGCGGCCTCATCGCGGCCTTTCGAATGCTCGGCATTCGGCTATTGGCAATAGGGGACGGACTCGACCTCACCGATCCGCGGAATGATTTGGTCGCCCACATTCGCGCCGCCGTTGGTCAAGAACAGGTACGAATAATCAAAGAAAAAGTCTGCGAGAGCCGCCGCTCGCGACGAGAGCGCGGCAAATGGCAAGGCGGCTCATGCCCTGATGGATACCGGACCCATGATCCATCTTGCCCGGGGCTCAAAGCAGTAACCAAAGAGACACCCGACGGGAAACGCAGGACGGTAAAAGTACGCGCGTGCGACTGCCCGCAAACAGTACTCCGGCGCGACCCCGCGCGCGAAGCAACCATCATCTGCATTTGGCAACTACTGGAGACATCGGCGCTGTCGTGGCAAGCCATGGCTGACGAACTCCAAACGAAAGGCTTATGTCGACCCGACGGCAAGGCGTATGGGTGGCACGACCTCTACCGCTTAGGTGAGAATCCGCATTATGCCGGCGTGATGACGTCCGACCGTTGGGTGCGCGATCAGCACGACAGCAGCAAGATCAAGCGACGCCGCCCCCTACGCGAACAAAACCTCAAAAAAGACACCGACTGCATCCTTGATCCATATGTCTCAGAAGAAGTTTTTTGGAACATTTATGAGAGGCGGTACAATAAGCACACGCGGAACCTGTCGCGCTCAAAACATGGCAGCGTGTCCGAACTGACCGGTATATTGTATTGCCCAAAGTGTGATCGGCCGATGTCTTCATTCTACGGCCAATCCAGCAAAAAGACTGGCCACGGGAATCCGCGACTTTCTCCAATCAAAAAGTACATCTACATGTGGTGCAGTAAAGCACAAGGCGCTACGCCTACGTGTAGCAACCGTCAACGAGTACGGGTTGAACGCTTCAGTAGAGCGCTCGTCGATCGACTTGCCGCGACGACACGCATGAGCGACGCTGCAATACTTGCTGCGCTAAAACTGCGACAGTCGCAAGGCTCGCTCCGCGACCTCGAGACGGAGCATAAGCGTTTGACGAGGGACATAGAACTTGCCGACGCCGCGAGGCACACGCTAACGAAGCTGTTGGTTGCCCAAACCATGACGCAGGCTGAATTCGAGCAAGAGATATTCCAGCATCGCCGAGACAAGTCCGTCGCCGAAAGCCGGCTACGCGTAGTCGAGGCGCAACTCTCGCAACAACGCGCGCAACCAGATTTTGGAAAAGCTAGATACACGATCGAATGGCTCGCGGAACGATGGACGGACCTCACGGTAGCGGAACGCGCCGAAGCCCTTAGGATCCTTGTAGAGAGAGTTACGTACGAACCAAACGGTTCGGTGAATCCGGACACTATTGAAATCGTTTCTTATGGCCGAGCTTTCGTCGAGCCGGCTTTCACCGGCACAGTATCGCAAAGGGCGTCCCATGGATGACATCAAGGTCAACGGCGCCCAAGCCGGCATGGAAGTTTTCATGTATCAGCCAGTCCCGAGACGATGGTTTCTCCGGGCGTACCGAGCAGCGTTGCCGGTGCGGTCGCGAAAAACATCGGCGACTCGGATGAAATGGGCCGCGCGATCGTGCGCGACGTCATGCAGCAAAGCTACGGCGCGGGCACATTTGCTTGGAAACCCGCCGCCGCGTTCGACGTGCTCGATCTCGATCCGCGCAAGCGCACTTCGATCGAGCGAAACGTTAAGGCGTTTAACGACGCCGTCGCCGCACGTTCCGCGGATGGTGCGACCGTTGCGGCGCTGCGTGGCGACGCGCTCGGTGCGCGGCATGGTGCGGTTCTCGGATGCGACGCCCGACATGCCGTGGCACGCGGACCGTCCGGCGCTGGCGCTTTACGCAAAGATCGCAAGCGACGATCGGCTCGATGCGCAACTGCGCGGAGCAGCGGCCGGCGCTGCATCGTCGATTCGCGCAATCGTCACTGCGCATGCTGAAAGCAGTTCGTTCGAACCATTCGGCGGATCAGATTATCGTGATGCGGCCGGACCGACCGTGCACTTCCCGGTGACGAAGCCATCAGTAGACCCTTGGGCACCGCGCGTCACCGAGACGCACAACAGGTTCTTCACCGAAACCGACGCCGCTGCGGCTGAACGCGTCTTGGCATAAGAAAAGAGGCCGGTNNCACCGGCCTCGCTTGGATATGCTCCGGAGGTTACTGTCCCCGGAGGAATGACGGAAGCGTGATGATGTTCGCTTTGGCGTCCAACGCTTGCTGAGCCAACGCCGAGAGCGCTTCGAGATGCGCGCGCGTCAGTTCGCTCAGCCCGGAGCTTTGCAGTCCTTGCGCCGTCAACTGCTTGAGCTGCTGGAGCTGAATGCGCGCAAGGGCCTGCGCATCCGCGGGAGTGCCGGGCGCCGGCGAAAGCCACAGGTCCGACAACCGCTTCGCGTAACCGATTTGCAAATTGCGCCGGATCGGGCCGGCGCTGTTGATTCCACCGGTCAGATCGCCGAAGATGCTGCCGCGCGCCCAATCGAAGAGATTGGTCAGCGACATCGTCGCGCCGGGACTGTATTTGGTTTGCAGATCGTCGATCCGCTGGAGCGTGAGCGGAGCGAACAATTCGCTCAGCACCTGGCTCTGCGCACCGCTGATGATCGTCGTGACGGCCACATCGTGGCGCGGTGTCGGGTTGTAGGCCCACGTGCCGCCGGCGAAGTCCGACCACTCGGAGTACGTGAGCTTATTAAGGACGTTCGGATTGAAGTGCCAAGCCGACTCGGAAAACAATCCGTTGGCAAGCCGGGTCCATGCCGCGCGCTCGTCCGCAAGCGAAACCGGGCTGAGCGGCTGCGCCGCTCCCGGGTCGCCTTTAGCCGCGCGCGAGATATACTCGCCGCCGATCCAGTTCGCCGACATCGAAGCGCAGCGAAGATAGGTCGTTAGCGGAGTTGTAAAGGCCTGACGCGCTTCGTCGAACGAATGTCCCGGCGCCGGGAAGCGCTGGCTAACCGCATTCATGACGTTGTGCATCGTCTTCATCTGTACGTCGCACCATTCCAGCGGGTGGTTCGTGAGATCGTAGGTGACAACGCGCGGATCGATCGCGTGGCCGCCCTGGTGCGAATTGTCCTCGTCGCTCGCGAAGCGGAACCACGGGTTGGACCAGCTCGATGCCCAACGCCTAAGCGTCGGAAGTTCGGCCGTCGGAGATGATGCGTTGGGAATGTAACCGTACCCGTAACGGATGGCGTAGTAGTCATACGGCCCGAGCGCCGTTTGGAAGTAGTCTCCTTGCGGAGTGCCCTTTGGCCACAGATTGACCGGACTATACTCCATCACCGAATTCGAAACGCCGTAGCGATCGGTAAAGGCCTTGCTCTGCATCTGCTTGGCCGTGTACGCGTACGTACCGATGAAGTTATGCTGCAGGCCGAAATCGTGTCCCGATTCATGCAGAATGATCGAACCGATCAGGTCTTGCACGAATTGGTTTTCGGCAGACGCCGTGTCGGCAAGCCCGCGCGCGGGAGCGACCACATAGCGGTAGGTCCGCCCTGCGAGGCCTTCAACGGCGTCAAAGTTCACGCCGATGTTGAGCTCTTCGCCCGTGCGCGGATCTGTGACCAACAGCGCTTCGGCGCCGAAGGCCGGCGAACTGGTATTGAGCCAACGAAGCATGTTGTGACGGATGTCTTCAGTATCGAACGACGGATCGTTGGGCTGTTGCAGCACCTGCACCGCATCCAAGATCCCAATCTTGCGGAACGCGTTGTTCCAAGTGAGCAGCGCCGACTTCACCGTATTGCGGTACTGGTACGGAATATCGCTGCTCAGATAAAAGACCAATGGATTGGTCGCGCGCATCGGTGCGGATGACGTGCGCCTTCCAAAGTTCCAGCGCATGATGTAGTGTACCGTGCGCCCGATGCCGACCTGATCCGTTGCGAAGTTGATCAGCGGCTGCGTGAAGTAGCCCACTCGCGGATCAGCCAGGCGCGGGACGTAGCCGTCCGTCGGAGCTTGGATGAAATTATACGTCATCAGGATTTCCAAGCTGCGCGGGTCGGGCGCGTTATCGATGCGGTTGGGCGCGGCCGACTGCCACGTCTGATCGACGCGCAGCACGTCATTTTGCGGAAAGGCCTTCGTCACGGAAAAAAATGACCGGGTCGAATCAAGCCGGTACGCGCCGAGGCTGGGCGGCCCAAAGTTCAAACTCGCGTCGAAATCGGCGATATCGCCCAATAGGAACGCCGCCGAAACGACGACGGTGTTTTCATCCGCCGCCGCGATCGGCACAACCGCTACGACCGAACTGGGCAGCGACTGCTGCACGCCGGTGGCTTCGGGCGTATTCGGCCGGGTGATCGTGTACGTGTTCGGCCATCTGACGACGACGTTGTCGTCAACTTTTTCGAACCGAATCAAACGCGCGGGCGCGACGTAGGGCTCACCTTGCGCCGGACCTAATCCGCCCAGTCCGCTCGATGGAACGGCGGTTTGAATGAAGTCGGCGCCGAGTTGCGAGCGTTTGAGCGCCAAATAGACTCGGCCGGCCTTGTGCACGATCGGGATGAGCCCGTCTTGCAGCGTAGCGCCGCGCATAAAAACGTCGAGCGGCACCGGGCCGCCTTGTTGAAGCGCTGCCGCTGCTGCGGCAGCTGCTGCCGCGGCGGCAGCCGCGGTCGGCGGGGCGGTTTGCGCGGCGGCCGGAGCGGCCAAGGCCAACACAAAAAAACCGCCGAGTATAACGCGAAAAAGACTGGTCGTCATGAACCCTCCGGAGACAAGGTCGGGCGCGACAAGGTGCCCAGACCTATGAATTTCAGCGAATGAGCGGTTGGCCCTGCGGGTAAATCGGGCGATTCACAATGCGTTCGAGCGTTTCGGCCTTCGAGGTGAGGACGAAGTCGCTAAACTTGGCGAAATCCTCGCGCTCGGCTTCCCCTTCAGCAAAGCGTTCGTTGCGCGTGAGGTCGATTTTCCCCGGGGCCGGAAGAAACCGGATATAGCGCCCGTCGTCGTCGATGCCGGCTTCGATCAGGCCCTCGTCTTCGAAGATGCGTAACGCCGCGCCCACCGTCCGTTCCCTGACCTTATCGAACTGCAGCGTCTCGGCGATGTCGCCCTGCGACATCCGGATGACGCCGTCCCGACCCAGCCCGCGGATTCCGCGGTAGAGCTCGCGCAACACGCCGATGGCCGGCGCCTCCTGATCGATGATGTACTCGTTGATGCGGCGGTCGCTCTCACCGAAGAGCAGATGGATCTGGGCCGGGTCGCCGTCGCGGGCGGCGNNCGATCACCGCGCGCAGCTCGCCCGAACGAAAATAGTTCTCGACGCCGGCCCGGTCGGCGGGCGGCATTCCGGCGTGGTAGAACATCACGCTAGCCCCCAGATCGCGGCGCAATCCGTCGGCAACTTTCGAAACTTCGTTGCGCGAGTTGCAATAGACGATCGCTTTTCCGCTCTCGGTCAGCGTGTCGCGCAGATACCGCAGCTTGTCTTTGGTGCCGCGCGCGTCGACCACGTGCAAGTTCTCGCGCACCGACGGATCGATCACCCACGCGTTTATTTCCAACTCGTTCACAACGTAGCCGAAAGCCTCGTCGCGCGCGGTCGCAGTTAAACCCAACACTTGCGGCGTGCCGAGCGATGCGATTGTCGCCGACAATTTTCCGTACGCCGGCCGGTGACTGGACTCGTACGCGTGGTGCGCTTCGTCCACGACCAGCAAACTCGGCGCGCTCTTTCCTGTGAACGCATCGCGGTGGAATTGCAAGAACTCAGGGGTTCCGAGAATGATGTCCCAGTCGCCTGATTCGAGCGACGACATCAAATGCGCCCGCTCTTCGACGCCGATCGCGCCGTTCGCGCGCAGAATGCGTAATCCAAAACCGTCCAACCGGCGCTTGAGCGCTTCATATTGATCGTTGGCGAGCGCGCGCAGCGGATAGAGCACCAGGGTCTTTTGACCCGACTCGAGCGCGCGGTACGCGGCCGGATACTGAAAGCAAAACGACTTGCCGCGGCCGGTTCCCATAACGGCGAGCGTGTTTTTCCCCGCGTCGAGCCGCGCCAGCACGTCGCGCTGCGCTTTATGCATTTCCGAGTCGCCGATGAGCGCCCGGCGGATGCTCGCGTGATCCGCTTGAGCGCGCGCTTGCACCGCAAACGCATCGAGCACATCCCCCTGCGCGCGAAAGACGCGAATATTCACGCCGAAATTCTTGCCGCCGGTCCCTCCGGTCACGTGCTCAACGCGCGCGCCGTATCCGATTCCCGCGTCGATCAGCGGCGCGAGATGCTTGGCTATTTGTTTGCGCAAGAATCCGAGTTGGAGATTTCCATACCGGACGGCGATGGCGTTAGCGTCGAATTGATTGGCCGGCTCGCGCTCGAGCTGCAAATCCACGCCCGGCACGATGCCTGCTACGATGTCTTGCCGGCCCTCGAACGAAACGCCCATGATCTTGGTCGGAAACGCATCACGCTCGCCGATCCCCGCAAACGCGTCGCGCTCCAAGAACGTCTTCTGCTGCGCGAACATGCGCGCGACAAACTCGTCGATCGACTCTTCATGCGGCGATGGGGCGTCCGCGTTTTTGTCATCCTGAGTAGAGTTCGCATTGCGAACTCGTAGTCGAAGGACGGGGGGCGGCGCATCGAAATTTTCTAGCAGCCGTTCGAACGCGGCTTCCGACGGAGTCGGTAGAGGGAATTTCCTATTCTTCGCGCTGCGCGTCATCCGGTGGCAGCGGCCGCTCCGGTTCGAAGCCTTCGAGGTTCATGGTGATCTCTTCGTGCCCCTGATCGTACGCGGTTTCGTCCCCGCCCGCCGCTTGTGCATCGAGCGGATCCATGGCGCCGGTCTCTTCACCCGCAGCCGGCGCCATCTCGTCGCCCGCAAGCGCATTCTCGTCGCGTTTGCGTTTGTAGCGCGCGGGCGTACCCGGTGTAACCGTACGTGAAGCTTTGGCTTTCTCGCGGCGCGCCTTGCGCGCGGCCACGATATCTTCGCGCGCCATGCCCGAATGCGCGCCGAGCGCGCGGCTTTCCGCAACGGTACGCGCAGAGCGCGTGCCTTGCGCGGCCAAGCCCGCCGCGCGCTTACGTGCGGCCGAATCGAGTTGGCGTTTGCGGAAAGAGAGCACCAGCGGCGCCGAGAAAAAGATCGAGTGATATCCGCCGGAACAAATGCCTACGAGAAGGGCGAACGCAAAGTTCTGCAGCGATACGCCACCCAAGGCGAGCAGCGCGACGAGCGTGATCACGACCGTTGCCAGGGTGTTGAACGAGCGCGTCATCGTCTGCAAGATCGACGTATTGACGATCCTGTCATACGGCTGCCCCGCCAGCACGCGCGTATTTTCTCGTATTCGGTCGAGAATCACGATCGTGTCCATGACCGAATAGCCGATGACCGTCAGCACCGCTGCTAAGAATGCATCGTCGGCGCGCCTGTCCGCCAGCGCGTAGATGCCGATCATCATCGCGGCGTCGCGCACGAGCGCGATAACGGTCACCAAGCCGAAGATGTAATTCCAGCCGAAACGGAACGCGATGTAGAGGAATTGGATGAAGAGGGCGATGACCAAGGCCTCGATCGCCTTCGTCAGATATTCTTTGCCCAGTGTCGGGCCCACAGACGTAATGGACGACTGCGAGCGGTCGACGGGCGCGGCCTTTTGCAGCGCATCCCAAACCGCCCCGGTGTTGTTTCCAAACGCGGTCTGCGTTTCGATGGAGTATTTGGTCCACGTGTTGGGCGCGGCAGCCTTCCCAACAGTGGTGATGCGCTCGTCGCTCACATTCAACGGAGCCAACGCAGCCCGGAGCTGGTCCTGAGTGACTGGCTTCGTGTACCCGACGTTCACCGCGGTACCGCCCGTGAACGAAAGGCCTAGCCGAAGCGCGTGCGAGGGCTGGAATCCGCCGCCCGGTGCGGTCACCGAGTGATAGACCATCGATGCGAAGCCTGCGCCGATGATCAAGTACGAGATCAGCGAGACGATGCGGAACCAGCCGACGATATTCCAATTCAGGCGGCGGAAAAACATCGGTTACGTCCCCGCCTTCGCCAAGATGCCGACTTCTTCGGGCTTCACGCCCCACAGGCGCGGATCGGACGCGATATCGTTGTCAACCAGAACATCGACGAAGAAACGCGTGATGAAGACCGCCGTCACGAGCGAAAAGACCGTTCCCCAAAAGAGCGTGTACGCGAAGCCTTTAACGGTGCCCGTTCCCAGTTCGAACAATACGGCGGCGCCCACGATAGTCGTAAAGTGACTGTCGAACACCGCGGTAAATGCGCGCGCGAACCCGGTGCGCACCGCCGCGCGCATCGTCTTGCCGGCCCAAAGCTCTTCTTTCATGCGTTCGAAGATCAGCACGTTGGCATCGACCGCCATACCGATCGAGAGCACGAAGCCGGCAATCCCTGGCAGCGTCAGCGTCGCGCCGGCGGCGGCAAGCAAACCGAACATCATGATGACGTAGATCATCAGCGCTATATCGGCCAGCAGACCGGGCAGACGGTACACGACGATCATGAAAACCAATACGAGTGCCAGGCCAAGCATTGAAGCGTAGAGCGACTTGGTGAGATCGATCTTGCCGAGTGTTGGGCCGATCGTCTCGTTTTCGATAAACGTGATGGAAACGGGCAAGGCCCCCGCGTTGAGCTCGTTCGCAATCGTCGTCGTTTGATCGACGGTGAATTGCCCGGTGATTTCGCCGCTGTCCGCGATTGGGCCCACGAGCGTGGGCGCCGAAATGTAGCGCTTGTCCAAGAAAATTCCCAGCGGCTTGCCGATGTTCGCAGTGGTCAATGCCAGAAACTTTTTCGGATTCTTTGTTTGGAATATGATGTCGGGAGCGCCGGCCTGTCCGTACGAGGCTTGCGCCCCTTTCAGGTCTTTTCCTGAATAGACAACCGCGCCGCTGGCGTCGTAGGCGCCACGGTTGATAAAGTCACAGGCCGCCTTCTGTGTTTTACACAAAGCCGGCCTGGGCGACGGCCCGATAACGGCCAGTGCCGCCTCCGCTTTTTGCATCACCGCGGGCGAAACGATCTTGTATTCGAGCACCGCGACCGTCTTGATAAGCTGCAACGCTTGATCCTGACTCTTCGCGGATGGCAGTGCCGGCAGCTCCACCAAGATGCGATCGCCGCCGACCTTGCTGAGCTGTGGCTCGGTGACGCCAAGGCCGTTGATGCGATGGTCGATCACGTCCATCGTTTCGTTTTGCACGTCGGGCGTGATGCTCTTCACTTCGGCCGTCGGGTTGAGCTGAAGCAAGACCCGGACGCCGCCTTGCAGGTCCAGCCCGAGGTGGATCTTCTTTTGCAGCGGCAGCGCGGCGTACAGGCACAGCGCGACGATGGCGAGGACGACGAGCGCCTTCACCGGGTTCTTCCATCTATTCCAGGTCATGGCTAACCGCGGAATGTTGTGGACGGGCCCCCTAGGGGCCTTCAGCCTGGCCGCACCGGCTTGAGGGTTTCGGGCGCCTCTGCTCGACCGCGGCGCTCGGCTACGGATGCCAGACCCCGACTTCAAGCACCGGCCGTTGGCCATGGGATGAAGCCCTACGAATGCCTCGGCTAACGGCAACCATGCATGAAAACCCGAATAGGTACCGTTACTCGCGGTCCGACCGGGCGCCGCAGTAGTAACTTCGTGGCAGGGTTAGGGCGCCTCGGGGCCCCTCGCTCAAGCGCGTCCCGTCGCGAGAGTGACGGCGTCTAGCCGCAGTAACCGTGCGCGCTCAGGCAAAGGACGGACTCCAAGCCGTCGCGGCTATCAAAGAACTGACGATCGCGCGGCTCGCCGGCGACTTGTTGAGCGTATAGAAATGAATCCCGGGCGCTCCGCGCCGCAGCAAGTCGGCGCATTGGAGCGTCGCAAAGGCGACGCCCAGATCTTCTACCGCTTTGGGTTCGGTTTGGCGTTGTTCGAGCTCGACGAGCAGCTTCGGCGGAATCGTCGCTCCGCACAGGGCGATAAAGCGCCTGATCTGTTCGTAGTTCGTGATCGGCATGATGCCGGGCAGAATCGGAACGCCGATACCCGCGGCACGCGCGCGGTCGACAAACGCAAAATATTTGTCGTTATCAAAAAACAGTTGCGTGATGAGGAACTCAGCGCCTGCGTCAACTTTTCCGCGCAGATGCTCGACGTCGGTTTCAAAGTCGGGCGCTTCGAGATGCTTTTCGGGATGGCACGCTCCGCCCACGCAAAAATCGAACTCGCGTTTGATCATCGCCACCAGCTCGTCGGCGTGGGCGAAACCGCCGGCCGGCTGCTCGAAAGCCGCGTCGCGCGGCGGATCGCCCCGGAGCGCGAGCACGTTCTCGATGCCGGCCGCTTCCAGGTCGCTGAGCAGCGAACGCAAATCGGCGCGCGAGCTTCCGACACAGGTGACGTGCGCCATGACGTTGAGGCCGACGTCGTTGCGAATCTGCTTGGAGACTTCGACGGTACGCGATCGCGTCGAGCCGCCGGCGCCGTACGTTACCGAAACAAATGCGGGCCGCAGCTCGCGCAACGTCCGTGCCGTTTCCAACAACTGCGCGTGGGCTTCATCGTTCTTCGGCGGAAAGAACTCGAACGAAAAAAACGGCCGATGCGCCGCTAGCGCGTCGCTGATTCGCATGACTTCTCTTTAAACTAAACTACGTGCACGCCTCTACCCAAAGGCCCAGGCTTGACGGCATAGTAGCAGTCGATTAGGGCTATCGCAACCGCAGACGCAAGTCATTGTTGCCGAACTGTGCGATAGCGACCGTCGTCGAAATGCGCCGCCGGTTTCGCGTAGAGTTTGGCGTTGGCCAGATCGAAGGTCAGAACGAAATTCCTGAGCAGGCCCAGACCGATATTGCCCGCCGCGAAACGGTCGGCGAACGCGCCTTGGGTGCTGAGCATCACGTTAGCAGAGTTGTTAAAAAAGCGAAACGGGCCGATGTCGAGTTCGGCGACGACTGCTCCCACGGCGCTGGCGGACCCGCCGACGCCCATGTTGCCGGCGAACTGTCCGCCGGCATATTCGATCAGGCCCGCATGCGCGCGGATGAACGGGCTGTACACCAGCAGCTCGTTGCCGTTGCCCGTATCGATCACGAAGCGCCCGTCGGTGCCGTTGATTCTGGCTTGAAGTTCGACCAGCTCGCGATCGGTGTCGACGTTGAAACTCGTGCCTTCGGGTTTCAGCGCACCGGGCTTTGCAAACGTCATCGTCTGCGCGTCGGGGTCCATCCGGATTTCGGCCGCTGCGAAAAACGGATAGCCGAGGATGCCGTCAATAGGCAGTGCACCTGTTACTCCGCGCAGATCGAGCACCGTCACCATCCGCACGGGCAGCGCGACGCCGCCGATCTGAATCGAATCCAACGCCGCAACTCCAAGGCCGCCGGTGCGCTGCGCGCCCGCGACTTCGAGTTGTCCCTGCGGTGTCAGCCCGGCTTCCTTGGCAACGTGCGCGTCGAGCACCACCGCCTGCGCGCCGCTGTCCAGGAGAAACGTGTATTCGTGCCCCGCGATTCCTAGGCGCACGTAGTCGTGAGCGTCGCGCACTTCCAGCGGCACCGTAACGGGGACTGCAGTTTGCACCGCCGGAGCTTCAGGCAGCGTGAAGATATCCGCAGCAATGGGGCGGTCGACGATCACGTTCACCGTTTCGCGCGTCAGATCGAAGGCATGGTCGCCGTTGGACTCGACCGAGCGCTGCGCGATCAACACGCCCGCAAAGAGCTTGTAGTCGTAGTAGTCCTGCGTATCGGTACCGTCGGTGTCGTCGTACGCGACGCGGTCGAGCATCGCGGTCTTTCGATCGAGATAGATCGTTTCGGACTGCCCTTGCGGCGGAGCGACGGCAATCGCATAGACGTCGCGTCCGTCGGGAAGCTGCTGCGCTCCCAAGAAACAATCGTACTGCGGCTCGGTCACGAAGCCATCACTTTCGATGAAATCCTGGGTCCGCTGCCGCTGCAAAAGCAACCCGCGCAGCTCCCGGATCGCGCCGTTCTCGTTGACGGCGTATTCCCGGCCGTCCAGACGCAGGTTCGATTCACGCCGGACGCCGGTGTTTTCGTCGTACCGCTGATTGCCGCCGGAGCGCCAGCTGTGAAAGTTCCCTTGCAGCGCGGCGCCGCTCACCATGCCGATGAGCTCGACCGACTGCGCATCGCGGGCGTGCATTGCGGCGATAGCCGTTTTTCGGGCGGCGAGGATGCTCGCAAGATCCGGCCCGGATTGAGCGCGCGCGGCGAGCGGCAAGGCAAGCGTCGCGACGCACAGCGCGCCGAGCAGCTTGTTAAGGCCGCAGTTTGTAGCGGCGGTAGCTCTCCAGGACATTGTCGACGTACGCGCGTGTTTCTGCATAAGGCGGAACGCCGCCATACTTCTCGACAGCACTCGGACCTGCATTGTAGCCTTGAGCCTCGTCTCACATTGGAGCGCTTGGGGCACACCGATTCGTCAGCCGCATGCCCTGCGCCACACCCAGGCATGCGGCCCAAACTCGCCACGGGGTAATTCAATCCGGGATAGGAGCTAGAGGCGCGCAAAACGACCCGTGGGAGCCCGGTGGCTAGGTCGCTTAGCGCCTAGCGGTGGGCACTGCCTCCAATTGGGCTATCGCCCGATGGGAGGTTGAGTAATGCGTATCGTTACTTACGCACGCGTTTCCACAATTCAACAAGAGACTCAAGGACAATCGCTGGTCAACCAAGAGGCGGCGTTTCAGTCATTTTTGCGCCGAACATCCAATAGCCGCATTGCGGCTTATGCCGAGTCGAAGTCAGCAAAATCCGTCTCTGGCCGCCGTGAATTTCTGAGGCTCATCGAAGGTCTGCCCCGCCTTAAGCCAGATCTGATCGTCGTCGACACGATTGACCGTTTCTCGCGTAATTTGCAAGACGGCCTCAACCTTCTGGAGCGTTTCCGCGGACACGGCATTCGCCTGTTGCCCCTGGACTGGGATGAGCCAATCGACCTCGACGATGATCGCGACTGGAAGACGGTCGTTCAAGAACTCACCGCCGCTGACTACGAGCGGCGGCGAATTCGCGCTCGCACCAATCGTTCAATACAGGCGCGCCGGGACAGGGGCGCAACACTGCATTCAAAGGCGCCATTTGGTTTGCAGCGCGCCGGCGATGCGCTTGTACCCGATCCTCTTCGCGCTCCGCTCATTCATAAAATCGATCGCATGTTCATCGGCGGAAAGAGCCAGAGAAAGATCGTACAGCTTGTCCAGTCGATTCTCGGTACCAAAGCCTGGCAGTCGAAAGCCGGACTCATTAACTGTTTGCAGAACACTGAAGTCGTGAAGGCCGGCCTGCGAACGCCTTCCACGCAGAAACGAATTAACGAACGCTTTGAGGCGGCGCGACGTAGATATGGGCTACCACACCGCTTCGCACATCCGATGTCAGGTGTGTTCGCGTGCGGGTTTTGCGTTGATTGCGGAGCCAATCCCGACGATGCATTGCTAATTGGAAGATTTGGATGCACTATCGGATGCAACGCGCGATTGCGAGTTCACCGCAACATTATCACAATGCGCGAGGCGAGTTTGGAATCGATTCTAGTTCACATCATGCAAAGCGTCGTGTCCGATGACGATTTGCACTCTCACTTTCGCGCGGTTCCGCTGGAACCCGGAAGCCAAGAAGTCGAAGAGCTCATCGGGCGGATAATGGCTTGCGACGCGAGTACGCTCAGCTACCGCAAGGAACAAGCGAAGCTGATAACTGCCATCCCCGAAACAAGCGCGTTATCTGTACTTATAAAGCAGCAATTACTGCAAGCTCTTAAAAAAGAACGTCGAGTAGCAGAAATGCGTGGGACGATCTTAGATGAGCTGGCGAGGTTTGCAGCTGGGGTCCCCGGATTAGACGACAATGGCCGGTACGTCAGTTTGCTGGCGTACGAGCTAATGCAATGGCCCTCAATGAACGAGCGCCGAAAAAATACGATCGCTAAAGCGTTTTGTGCCCGGTTTGGTTCCCGGCCGGTCGCCTATAACGGTGGACGCACTTCCCCGCAGGCAATCGTAACGTGGTACGAGGTTTTCCCTGAGGTCGTCTGGCGCATTCGCCATCGCAAAGGAGGCTCGCGCGCTATCGACGTGCTGCCTCGCGTGGGGGTGCCGGATAGTTCAGAGCAGTTGCAAAATGAGCCACTTTTGCTGTGAGGTTGGACCGCCTTTGGCAGATGGGCGTTTTGCGCGGCTCTGTCTCCTATCCCGGGTAATCAATCCCTCAGTGACGGCAGTCCGCTTCGGTCCAGTGGAATCGTGATCAGCAACTGCGTGACCTCGGTGTAGTTGCGCACACCCGAAGCGATGCGATTCGACTTGAGGTAACTGTTGTACATCCGCCAGGAAAAGCGGGAGAAATCGATGTTGACGAAGCGCGCATTGCGTTCGCGCAGCGCGCCGAAATCTTGCCACACCTCCGGCACGAACATCTTGTGCTGATAGTGCGGCAGGCCGGGCAGATACAAGAATATCTCGAGCCAGCCCGAGTACCGCGCAACGGTGTCGGAGTCGCGCATGCACGTCAGCGCCGCGATGTAGTTGGCCTCGTCCTCGCGATTGTAGCCGGCCACGTGGCTCCACTCGTGCGCTTGCGAAAACGGGCGCTCGAACCACAAGAGGTCGGGCGCGAGCTGCGTCTCGAGCGTGAACGGATTGGTGAATCCGCTCGTGCCGTTCTTGTCCATGAAAAATCCAGCCAGCGTCGCTTTGGCGGAGCCGACCTCGGGCGTCCAGCGATCGCCCAGCCGCTGGACCACCGGAAGCCACGCGTTGCGTAAGAGCTCGAACGCGAGCGCTTCGCCGCGTGGGGCATTATCGTTGAGCGCGTGCGCCGGGCGCGCGAGCCGGTTGAGTTCGGAGACCGCGCGGCGGCGCAGGGCATCGACATTTGCGGGCGTTAAACGCGAGCTGTCGTAGACAACGCGCGTCTGCAGCGGCGCGCGGTCGTAACCCCACCCCCACCCTGCGTAAAACCAAAGCGCGTACAATCCGGCGACTCCGGCAATCCCGAAAACCATGCGCAGCAGCGGCAGACCGAACCGTCCGCGCCGCATGCGCTCGATGTTGCGCCACACCTTGACGATCACCACGGCCGCTCCGGCCACGATCACGACGTCGCCCAGTGAAAACGGAAGCGCCGGCGTGAACGATCCCCAAAAATTTTCCCACTTGGGATACCAGCCGTTGCTGAACGCGCCTTCGACCCACGCTGCGGGCGGATGCCACAGCGCGGCAAAAAGCCCCGCTACGATTAGCAGCGCGTCGGCGAAAAGTTGTACGCGGAGTCTTAGCGTTTGCTAAATTGGAAGCGCTTGCGGGCGCGTTTGCGGCCGTACTTCTTCGATTCTTTTTCGCGGTCGTCGCGCGTCAAGAGGCCGGCTTTGCGCAAAATTTCGCGCAGCGACTCGTCCATCGCAACCAGAGCGCGCGCGATGCCGTGCCGCAGCGCGCCGGCCTGGCCGGACGTGCCGCCGCCTTCGACCTTCACGTCGATGTTGAAGCGCGTCAGGCTTTGCGTTACTTCCAGTGGCTGCTTCACGATCTGCTGAAGGGTTTGGCGAGTGAAATATTCTTCGAGCGGGCGTTTGTTGACGGTGATCTTCCCTTCGCCAAGCGCGAGTCTCACGCGCGCGATGGAACGTTTGCGCCGTCCGGTTCCTAGGAAGTTCTCGTTCAAGGCAGCTCCTGCGGTTTTTGCGCTTCGTGCGTATGCGTCGCACCGGTATACACTTTTAAACGGCCCAGGCGCACGTCGCGCAGCCTATTGGTGGGCAGCATGCCTCGCACGGCGCGTTCGACCAGGCGCTCCGGATGTTTGTCCATCAGGTCGCGCGCGGTTTGCAGTTTCAAACCACCGGGATAACCGCTGTGCCGGTAATACACTTTTTGATCCCACTTGTTGCCGCCCAGCTCGACCTTTTCGGCGTTGATCACGATGACGAAGTCACCGTCGTCGATATGTGGCGTCCAGGTGGGCTTGTGTTTGCCCGCGAGGACGCGCGAAATACGCACTGCGAGCGTGCCGAGACGCTGGCCCGCGGCGTCGACGATATACCAATCGTGCTTCGTCTCCGCGGTTTTCTGCTGGTACGTGCGCATGGTCTTCCTTATAAGCGTGGGCAACCGACCTACTATACGGGAGCCCGCCGCAGCCGTCAAGGCCTCATTAAGAGCCCGTCATGCTTTGGCATAAGGGCAGGCAAGCGCCTGCGAAGATAAAAACCAGATTAAAATGGAGCTTCGGATTTTCGGCCTTACGGCCGTCGTCTTTTTTGCATGTTCGGCCCCCGTCCTGGCCGTCGACCAGCCGGCCCCCAAGGGTCCCCCCGTCCGGTCGATCTGCGACCAGTCGCTGCGGTCCCTCGCCAATACCAGCCATGCCCGGATGACCCCCTGCATCGTGCGGCGGGGTCAGATCGTCGTCGAGACGATGTACTACCAGAACGCCTCAAGCGTGGGAGGCACCGCACTGGCTGCTTACCCTGAAGCGACCATCCGGCTCGCGCTGTCGCCTCGAGTCGAAGTCTTCGTGGACGCGCCCTCGGACGTGGCCAAATCCGGAAGCAACGGCTTGGGCGTCTTCTATTTCACGCATCCCGGGTTCGGTTTCAAGGCGCTGCTTTCGAGCAGCAGCAGCTTCGCCTCGAGCGTCTCGTTCGAAACAAACCCGCAGCTGAACGCCATGGCCCACTTAAGCTTGATTCCGCTGACGGATATCACGTTCACAGGTTCGTGGATGCCCCGGCGTTCGAACCTCATTTTCAGCGCACAGGCCGGCGCTTTCTGGTTCCGCCAGCGCGGAATGGGCCACGACGAGCGTACCGCCGCGACCTTCGGTATCGGCGTCACCGCGCCGGTCATGCGCAAGACCTGGCTCACGCTGCAGCTTCGCAGTCTTTCGGTGGCGGCGATGAACTCATCGGCGCAAAGCACGGGCACGATGAGCTTGCAACACGAAATCGGACGCAACGTCCTTGCGAATCTCCAGCTCGGCACGGCCTTCAACGCCGCCGGACGTTCGAAGGCGCATTACTTGGGCGTCGGTTTTACCATCCGGCGCTAACCGGCGGCTCCGCGAACGAGTCGAAACCGTCGGCGTAACGCACGCCGGCTAAGTACAAACCCTGCGGCGGCGCGGTCATGCCCGTCGCCGAACGATCGAGCGCCGCCAGCGCAGGCGCCACACTTGCCGGATCGCGTTTTCCGGTTCCGCACTCAACCAGCGTTCCGACGATGTTGCGCGCCATGCGATGTAAAAATCCGTCGCCGCGAATTTCAATGCGAATCAGATCGCCGTTGCGGGCGATGTCGATCGCGCGCAACGTGCGCAGCGTCGGTCCGCTTTCGGGCAGCATCCCGCAGAACGAGCGGAAATCGTGCTCGCCGATCAGCGGCGCCGCCGCAGTTTTCATCGCTTCGACGTCGAGCGGCAGCCAGACGTGATAGACGTGACGCGCGTACAGCGGCGACCGTTGGGACCGGTTAAGAATAACGTAGATATACGTGCGCTCCAGCGCCGAAAAACGCGCGGAGAAATCGGCGGGCGCAATGCCCGCGTCGCGTACGGAAAGGTCGGGCGGTAATTCGGTGTTCGCCGCGAGCGTCAGGCGTTCGAACGGGAACGCTGCCGCGGTTCGAAATGAAATAACTTGTCCGGTCGCATGCACGCCCGTATCGGTCCGGCCCGCGCCCGTGACTTTTACGGCGTTTGCGAAGAGCGTTGAAAACGCGCGCTCGAGCTCGCCCGCAACGGTGCGCAGCTCAGGTTGAAATTGAAAGCCGGAAAAAGCAGAGCCGTCGTACTCGACGACGGCTCTGATAGTCGTTAGGCTGCGCGGCGCGGGACCTGACGCTTCTCGTCCAGATCCAGCAAGTCGGCCCAGGTCGTTACGTCGGTCCGGTCCGGCGCTACTTGGTTGCGCAGGTTCAGAAAGTACGTCTTCGACTCGCCCTCCTCGGGACCGTGACTCACCCATTCGCGGTTCCACTGCTCGATTTGAGCGGCCGTCTTCTTGTCGACGAACTGCTTGGCGTAGGCATCGATCTCCGCATCGCTCTTGGCGTTCTTGATGACGGTGAGGAATTCTTCACCGTTCATGCCGAGAAATTCGAAGACCGCGTTGTCCATCGGGCAGTCGTAGTTGTATTCGCCGTTGGTGCCGTGGGCTTTGGCCTTGCCCTTATCGAGGGCGCGGCCTAGCTGCACGACGCCCAGATATTTTTCGTGCACGCTGCGGGGGTATGTTTTTGTTAAATCCATGCCCCCCATAACCAGGCTTACTTAAAGTAAGGTTGCAGGCGGGCCCCCGGCGGCTCGCGGCGGGGGTTACTGCGAAGCCGGGACGACGAAGACGTCGGGCGCGATGGCCCGCGGATAACGGATCCCGTCGAGCGTGAAGCGCCAAATGCCGTGGTGCGTGGATATCCCAAAGAAGCGCAGCGTGCCATCAATTATTCCGTCGGTGAGGGTCCAATAGCGGCCCACGTCGGCAAAGTGTTGCTCCACTATGCCGTGAAAGCCGAAGGCGTCGCGAACGCCGTAGCGCAGCAAACAGAACTCTTGCGTTTGCGTGTTGATGACGACGTCGCTCAGCTGATGCTCGGGCGCGCGATCGCGCGCGACCAGGTGCAGAGCGTGGCCCGGGCTGCCGTTGGGACACGCGAGCGCACCGCGATCTTCCAGCGCGTAGATCGTCGGACCCATCACGTGGATGGCCGCAATCTGGCGCAGTGACGATGCCTCTTGGGGCGCGGGCGTCGCCCGTGCCGAAACGGGTTGCTCGACGTCCTGGTAGTTCAGCATGCCGTCACGCAAGGCGCGGTACGTGCCGTACCAGGTAGGGTCGAAAAAAGAACGCCCCGTCACGTAGCGGTTTTCGTTTTCGTCGATGATCTCAGTTGCGTAATCGTCGGTACGATGTCGCAGTTGCCACGTGTTCGGTCCGTTGCCGCTTCCGATGCCAAGCCAAACGAGATGATTTCTGACGACCAGGCTCACCGGCATACCCTCGTCCGTCGAATGCAAAACCGCGCTTTCAAATGCGGGCTGCGGGCGAGACGACGTCGCTTTCACGGCGGCAAGGTAAAGGCTCTCGGCGGGAGAGGGCGTGGGCGCGTCCGCGCGCGCGAACTGCATTGCGGCGAGCATCATACTGCCAAGCAGCGCAGACGCGACGAACCGAGCCGGTGTCCTCAGCATGTCACCAATACGCTTGCCGGCGGCGAAACGTTCCGGGAGCTAATGACCCAGGGGAAACGAGACTCCGGCAAATGGCATGATCAGCGTATTGCGGTCGGAAAGCGCGCCGTTTTGCTCAAAGTGCGCCAGGTAGTTAATGTAGCGGACACCGTAAGACCAGGTCGCCGCGCGCGTTTGCACCGCATAACGCAACTGACCGTCAACTTGTGACGCGCGTTCGGGTTCGTCGAGGGTTTCGTTGAAAGGCGAAACCGCTTCGTGAATGGTCGCGTGCATGACGGGCGTCAATCCGATTTGAAGGCTCAACGAATGGGCGGGCGAGAGCGGAATGGAGTACCCGATTTCATAGCGCATCCCGCCGACCCGCGAACGATCATATTCCGTAACGGTAAACGGGTTGGGAGTACAAGGGTTTAAGCACGGCACGACCGTCGTCTGAGCGGTCACCGTTTCTTGATTGTAGAGAATCGCACCCAACCCCGCGCTCCACCGTGTGTTCGGAATATGGTAGCGCAACGTACCAAAGACATAGCTGATTTTCGTGGTACGCGTAGCCGCAGTTATCCCGGTGCTATATCCGACCGGCCCAATTGACGGGACCCCCTCAACCTCAACCTCAAAACGTTTGAACGGTATCCGCAAATCGAGCAGGGGGATCGGTAGAAACGGCACGCGCTCGCGTCCCGTCTTTTCTTCGTGGGTGCCGATGCTGGCGTTGAGCGTGAGGCCGATGCTTGGCCGATCGTCCGCGCGCGCGACGCCCGCGCACATCAAAGCCAACGCAATGGCAGCGGCCGCGCATTTCATCCGTGTTGGCGCTGTAAGGGAAAGAGCAGGACGTCTTTGATGCTCGGCTGATTCGTCAGCAGCATCACCAGGCGATCGACGCCGATTCCAATGCCGGCCGTCGGCGGCATTCCGTACTCGAGCGCGCGCACGAAATCCCAATCGGGTTCGGGAATCTCTTCGTCGCCGGCAGAGCGCTGTTTGATCTGGTTTTCGAAGCGCGCGCGCTGATCGTCGGGATCGTTTAATTCGGCGAAGGCGTTGCTTATCTCGGCGCCGGCGATGAACAATTCGTAACGGTCGGTGATGTCGGGATCGTCTTGACGCCGTTTAGCAAGCGGCGAGATCGAAACGGGATATCCGGTGACGAAGGTCGGTTCATACAAGTGCGGCTCGGCGACGCGTTCGAAAATCTTATCAAGCGCGTGCGCGTGTGAAGGCGACTCCGGCAAGCCCAGCGTCTTCAGTATGGCAGCTGCGCTCTTGGGATCCAACAGCTGTTCGCGCGTGTGGCCGCCACGCTCGCGCAAGAGGTCAAGGTATTCGACGCGTTTGAACGGACGCTTGAAAGACAGCGTCCCCTCGCCGGCCTGCAGCTCGTCTTGGCCGCCCGTCATGACGCCGACCAAATGCGCGATGAGCGCTTCGTTAAACTCGCGCATGTCGTTGACGTCCCAGTACGCCGCGTACAGTTCGAGCATCGTAAACTCGGGATTGTGCACCGGATCGATCCCCTCGTTGCGGAAGATCCGCCCGATCTCGTAGACCCGTTCGAAGCCGCCGACGATCAGCCGTTTGAGATTGAGCTCGGTCGCGATGCGCAGCTGCATCATTTGATCGAGCGCGTTGACGTGCGTCACGAACGGCCGCGCGGCGGCGCCGCCTGCCACGTGCAGCAGCGTCGGCGTTTCGACTTCGTAGAAGCCCTGCGCGTCGATGAAGCGCCGCATCTCGGCCAGAATTTTGCTGCGCGCGAAAAAGACGTCGCGCACTTCGGGATTGACGATCAGGTCCACGTAGCGCTGGCGGTAGCGTTTCTCAACATCGGTCAGCCCATGCCACTTGTCGGGCAGCGGATACATCGCTTTGGCGAGCACGTCGAACGTGAGCACGTGCAGCGAGAGCTCGCCCTTTTGCGAACGAAACATGTAGCCGTGCACTCCGACGATGTCGCCGATGTCGAGCACCGTCCAATCGGCAAACTTATCGTCGCCCACTTCGTCGCGGCGCACGTAAAGCTGCAGCTTGCCGGTGCGATCGGCGAGATCGGCAAACGCGGTCTTTCCGTGCGGCCGCTGCGAGAGCAGACGGCCGGCGATCGACCAGTTTTCGCTCTCGGCCTTTTCGCCGGTCCCTAGAAAATCGTACTTCGCCAGCAGCTCGCCGGCGTTGGTATCGACGGCGTAGCGCGTCTGCGCGAACGGGTCTCCGCCGCGCGAACGCAAAACGGCCAGATTTTCACGTCTGGCCGCTACGAGTGCTTCTTCAGTCTTGCCGAGTTCGCGGGAGTCCGTGCCTTAACTCGCTTTCTTCGCGGCCTTCTTGGTCGGCGTTCCCCGCCGGATGGTTTCAATCTTGTATTTCACGACGCCGCGCGGAGTGGCCACGTCAACGGTCTCGCCCTTCTTGTGCCCGATCAGCGCGCGCCCGAGCGGCGATTCGTTGCTGATGCGCTGGTTGACCGGGTCGGCCTCGGCCGAACCCACGATCCAGAACTCGTGGCTGGAATTCGACTTGACGTCCTTGACCTTGACCGTGGCGCCCAAGTGCACTTCATCGGCGGAGTAGTCCGACTCGTCGATTAGACGAGCGTTGCGAACCATCGACTCCAGCTTCATGATGCGGCCTTCGATGAACGCCTGCTCCTGCTTGGCGTCTTCGTATTCGGCGTTTTCGCTCAGGTCACCGAATTCTTTGGCCTGGCGGATGCGATCGTTGACCTGGCGGCGGTGGACGCTCTTCAAGTCGTCGAGCTCCCGCTCCATCTTTTCCAGGCCCTCTTTAGTGAGGACGATCTCTTTGTCGTTCATACTTCCCCGGCGGCCAGCGATAAGGAAAGCGCCCCCTAGGGCGCCAGCGCCGTTGGTTCACCCTGTCCGGGGGGCTCGCCTGCCAAGGCCTTAGACGAGGCCCACCCGCGCCAGAGCGCCAGCGGAACGCCTATCACTATACCCCCGGCGGCGTATATTTGCGAGGTTCGATCCTCAAAAATTACAGTCGCGCCCAAGACCACCATGAGCGCCACCAGGCCCGCCCCCGGGATCACGACGCCCGTCCAGCGGAAGGCGGGCTTCCGCCAGAAAATGCGCACCGCGGCGGCGGCGCTGCAAGCGAAGAGCAGCCCCAGAAAGAGCGAGCTCCCGTTGATCACCAGCGTCAGTTGAGCGGCCGCCGTCGGCGAGAATCCGGTCAGCAGTTCTAGTCCGATGACCAGCAGCGCGGTCACCAGCAGCGACCAGAACGGCTCGTCGCGCGCGTCGAGTGTGCCCAACGCGCGCGGCAGCACGCGATCGCGCCCCATGGCGAAGATCGATCGCGAAAGATAGAGCAGCGTGGTCCACAAGGCGGAGCTGGTCGATACCAGCACGGTCGTTAAAATAACCGGCCGCCAAACCGGCGCGCCGAGCAGGTCCGCCACATAGCGCATCGCGTCGGCTTGATTTGCTTTGAAGCCGGCGAACGTTCCGAGCTTATCGAAAGCGAGCATCGCGATCGCAAGCGTCGCCGTCGTTATCAGCAGGCCCGTTATGCCTCCGCGTCCCGATGCGCGCGGATCTTTTGCGACTTCTTCCGACGTCGCCGCCGAAAGCTCCCAACCATCACTCATCCAAACGCCCAGCGTCATCGCATAGATGAAACCAACGCCGCTAAACGCAAGCGCGTTTATGTCGCTGCCGCTTGCCGGGTGTGCGACGGCGGCGGCAGCATGCGGCGCGAGCCACGCGAAGATCGCCGCAACGCCGAGCACGCCGATCTCGAGCGCAAGTGCGGCGGCGGTAACGATTGCGGTCGGCCGCACGCCCGCATACAGCAGCACCGCGCTGCCCGCGATCCACGCGGCGCCGACGGCGGCATCCCAGATCGGATTTTGCGCGCGGCCCGGCGCAAGCAGATCCAGCGTGTAAATACCCGCCGGGACCGCCGTCGCCAGCGTCGCGAAAACGTTCGAAAGGATCAGGAGCCAGGCGCCGTACGCGCCGGCATACGATCCGAACGCCATGCGAATCCACGAATACGACGATCCCGCGTTGGGTGCAACGCGCGAAAGCTGCGCATAGCCGATCGCAATGCACAGCATGATCGCGGAAACCGACAAGAGCGAAAGGGGCGCAAAAGCTCCGGCGGCCACGATCATCGGTCCCATCGTCGACGCCAAGCTGTACGCCGGCGCCATCGACGCCGACGACAGCACTGAAATATCGAAAAACCGCAGTACGCGGGGTAAGTGCTTTTTAGGTGTCATGGTGACCCCAAAATGTCATGGTGAGCGGGCGGTATGAGGCGCCCCGGTCGAACCACGCCCGAGCGAAGTCGAGGGCTATAGCTCGATCACCCTTGGCTTCAGGCGCAACTCATGCAACACACGCTCGTAATCTTCCGGCGTGACGTCGGCCCATTTCTTTCCCAGCAATGCGAGCAGCGCCGCCTCAACGACGTTGGTTCCGAACGAGCGGCCCTGGAAATCCGGCGTGGTGGTGATCAGCATCTTTACGCCGCGTTGGCGCAACTCGCCGACGTCCTTTTCCGTCACCGTGTTCGTCAGTACGATCTTTCCGTTCAAATCGTCGGGCATGAACTGACGCATGAAGTGAAAGTCGCCGGCGATGATCTCGGCGTCGCGATAATACTGCGGATATTTCGGCTCCGGCGGCTTGTCTTGTTTCTTACCGGTCGGATAGAAAAATTGAAACGGCAGTTTGCACGCATCGGGAAGATATTTTTCGGCCATCTCTTCGAATTCGTGCAAACCTTTCACCGGCTTGTCGAGATCGAGCGCGAAGATGAAGTCGCCGAAGAGCACGTCGGCGCCCGCGTCGACCAAAGCCTGGGCCATGCCGAAGCGGTCGAGCGCGCTGACCATCAACACTTTCTTGCCTTTGAGATCGATGCCGAGCTCGTCTTGCATGAAGCGCACGGCCTCACGCTCCAGCGTGTTCTTCAATCCGCTGCCGTCAACGACCGGCGTTATCTTGGCCGCTTCGAGCAGCCGCAAGCCGTCGCGCAACGCGAACCGGTGCTTGCCGGCGTAGAGATACACGTCGATTCCGCCAAGCCCGATCGCGTCGACCTTGCCGTCCAACTCTTTGACCTTCGCAATCGCTTCGTCGAGCTTTCCGTCGGTACCGACGCGCGAAATCTCAAAATCTTCGCCCAGCAAGTTTACTTTCGCGCTGTGATCGCGCGCGCTCGATCCGAGCGAAACCGAGACAACTTTTTTCATGCTATCCCCGACGGCGAGGCGCTAGCTCGCCTCTGCTCGGCGGCCTGGCGTATCGCCGCGATCTTTTCCGGCGTGATGGCGGCGTCGAACGCGCGCATGTCCGCCAGCTCGAAACCATCTTTGGTTGCGAGCTCTTGGATCTCGATCACTTTGTTCACGTCGATACCGCGTCCGAGCGAAAACGGTTCAAGGCGGTTTTCCAGCGCGAGCACCATCGTCTCGCTCATGCACGCCAGCGCGGTGCGCGGCGGCAGGTTCAAATCGAAATCTTGGCCGGGCTCGCGCACCCGCTCGAATCGAGGAGTACCGGGAAGCAGCATGTTCCCGCCTTCCGTGACCAAAACGTCGGGACGTTCTTGCGCTACGCGGCGGCTCACGTCGTGCGGGAGCGAGAGCTCGCAGACGACGGCGCCCGTTTGCATATCTTCGGGCTCGATGATGTCTTGCGTCGAGCTGGTCGCCGTCAAAACCAACTGGCCCTGGCGGACGGCCGCGGAAAGGTCCGTCGTATAGGACGACTCGCACGGCAGCTCGCCGGCAACCGAATCGTAGAATTTTGCGAGGCGCGTATTGTTGCGTGCGACCATAATCAAACGCTTCACGCGCGGCGCGATCAGCTTCACGCAGGCAGAGCCGATCGATCCCGTCGCGCCGACCACAACCGCCGTAGCTTCCTTGGAATCGATCCCCATCTCTTGCGCGCCGCGAAAGAGGCTCGCAATGCCCGCGGCGATGGTCAGCGAGTTTCCCGTGGTCACCGGAACCGGCGAACGTTCCGCAACGGTCACGCCGCCGTCGCCGACCACGCCGGTAAACGCGCCCAGTCCCGCGATCTCGGCGCCGAGCTCGGTGCCGATCTCGATTGCGCGCAAGATCCGCTCGTAGACTTTCTCGCGCGGAAATCCGATGATCTGTTCGGGCAAGAGCGCCGCCGAAACGAACCAGCCTTCGGTTTCACGTCCGTCGGGCGTCCGGATCCCCGTGACATGCGCAACGTTCCAGGCCGGCATCCACTCCATGATCTTGCGAATGATCGGCTCGCCCTTGCCTTTCGCGCTCGGCTCGTAACGCACGACGTCTTCCAGCGAGAGCGGATGGATGACGAAACAAAACTTTGCGGTATTAACCATTGGCTTCGGCTTCACGTTTGAGCGCCGCGAGCATCATCTCGCTGTTTTCACGCACTTTGCGTTCCAGCGTCGGGCCGATCAGCTCCGCCAGCGTCGGCACGCCGAAATCGTAATCCACGCTCAATACCACGTGCGTTTTGCCATCCTGTTCGGCGAATGTCCAGCTGCCCTCGAACTTATCCAGATCGCCTTCGAGCAATTTATAGTCTATGCGCAGGTTGTCGTCGTCAAACCGATCCTCTTCGGTCCATTCGATGGGCGCTTCTTCGACCAGCGTCTTCCAGCGCGTCAGCATATGGTCCGGATGGCGTTCAAGGACGGTGACCGATTCGACGTCCGGCATAAACTCCGGAAAACGATCCTGTTGTTTAGCCAATTCATAGACGGCACGAGGTGGAGCGGCGATCGCGATCGACGTTTCAACATACGGCATGTGCTACTACAGGGCGCCGAGCTTCTCGCGGGCGGTGGACAGCCCTGCCTCGAGCGCCGCTAGCGCTTTATCGATCTCGGCCTCGGTCACGACGAGCGGGGGTTCGAGCCGAATAACGCGCTGCATGTTCAGCGTCCANNGGAATGATCCAGCCGCCGTAGCCTTCATTCGTTAATTCTACCCCGACGAGCAATCCAAGCCCGCGCGCCTCGCGCGCAACGCCGGAATATTTACGCGTCAGCTCTTGGGCGCCCGAAAGCAATTGCGCGCCGCGAACGCGAGCATTTTCGACCAAGCCTTCATCAACCAGCGCGTCCATCGCCGCAAGCGCCGCCGCGCACGCAATTTCGCTGCCGCCGAACGTGGACGTGTGCATGACCGGATGTTTGGCGTAGCCCGCATTCCATACCGGCGTGCGCGCGATATACGCGCCCACGGGAATCACGCCGCCCGAGAGGCCTTTAGCTAACGTCATGATATCGGGAACGACGCCGTCGCGATCGCAGGCGAACATTGTGCCGCAGCGGCCCAGGCCCGTCTGCACTTCATCGGCGATGAGAAGCGCTCCGGTTCGGTCGCAGATCTCGCGCACTTCGCGCAAATATCCGCCGGCCGGAACGTTGACGCCGCCCTCTCCTTGCACGGGTTCGACGATGAACGCGGCCG
>PLED01000015.1 GCA_003136355.1 Vulcanimicrobiota bacterium
AGCAAGTGCGGTAGCCAAACGGCGCATTAGGGTCCTCCCATGTTGCTCAGCGTTTCTCCGAGGAGTTTGCGCGCTCTTTCCCGATAGTTTCAGAGTCCATGACCAAGCGCAGATACCTCGTTTTTCTGCTCATGTTCTTAAGCGTCTTCATCAACTACATGGACCGGGTGAATTTCGCGGTCTCGATCCCTGCGATCCGGCACCAATTCGGCTTCAGCTTGCAGCAGATCGGCGCGATCTTGTTTGCCTGGAGCATCGCCTACGCCATATTCAATTTTCCCGGCGGGTGGCTCGCTGATCGGCTGGGCCTGCGTTGGTCGCTTCCGTTGATGCTGGGTTGGTGGTCCGCATTTACCATCGCCACGCCCTTCGCCGGAACGCTCGCCGGCTGGTTTGGGATTCGCGCCTTTATGGGTGCGGGCGAGGCCGGGATCTGGCCCGTCAACGCCAAGTGCGCGAACGCGTGGGCTGGACCCGGCGAACGATCGACACTCTATACGTGGGCGGGCTCCGGTCAATTTCTCGGTCCGGCCGTCGGCACATTGGTGGCGGGCTTCATCGTCGCTCGATTCGGGTGGCAATGGACGTTCATTCTGTTTGGCCTGGCGGGTCTGCTGATTTTACCGTTCTGGATATTCATCGTACGCGACCGGCCGGTGCTCGATCCGCGCGTCAATTCGGCCGAGCTGGCTCACATCGGAAACCGCGCGCCGCACGATGAGAAAGCCGATTGGCCCGGAATCCGAAGCGTGCTTTTGAGCCGGACCGGTTTTGGAATGCTGCTCGTGTATATGACGTTCGGATACATCCTCTTCACGTTCTTGAATTGGGTGCCGAGCTACATGTTTTANNACATGAGCATTTTCAAAAGTTCGGCGTGGGCAAGTCTCGGCCTGATGCTCGGCTTCGCCGGATTCATTCTCTCCGGGCCTTTTAACGATCGGCTCGTCGCGCATTTCGACCGGCTCACCGCGCGTCGCATCGGCACTGCGGCACCGATGTTTTGCTCGATGCTGTGTATGATATTTTCGATTTTCACCGCTCGAGCGGAGCTCGGCGGGTTCACGGCGGTGCTGATCGGCTTTGCGGCACTCTTGATGAACATGACCGTAGGCGCGTGGGCGGTGAACGTCATCGACATCTCGCCGAACCAGGCCTCGACCGGCCTCGTCTATGGCGTTTACAATGGCGCGCTGAACATCATGGGAGCGGTGAATTCGCTCATCCTTGCCTGGATCGCGACCCGCTTCGGTTTCCCGGCCGCGTTCGGCAGCGCCATTCTCTTCATGCTGATCTTTCTGATCAGCATTCTGTTTGTCGTCGACCGGCCGAGCTATACCAAGCTCATCGCCCGGGCGGAGCTTTCGCGCGGCGCGGCGTAGAGGTTACATATGCTAACTGAAGGCGCTAAAATGCCCGAGCTCGACGTCGTCGACGACGAGGGGCGGAAATTCAATACGCGCGAGCTGCTTGGCAAGCCGCTCGTTTTATGGTTCTATCCGAAAGACGACACACCGGGTTGAACGAACGAGGGGTCGCAGTTTCGCGACGCCATCGACCGCTTCAAAGCGAAAAACGCGCAAATCGTCGGAGTCAGTAAAGACTCCGTCGCGAGCCACCAAAAATTCAAAGCCAAATACTCACTACCGTTTCCCCTGATCGCGGACACGGACGGCAAGATGTACGACGCTTTCGGGGTGGATGCGCGCACGACGTTTCTCGTAAACGCCGACGGCACGATCCGCAAGGTTTGGCCGAAAGTCAGCGTTGCCGGCCACGCCGAGGATGTTTATAACTCGCTAGCGTGACGCCGCATCCGGTAGTGTCATCCTGGCTGCTCACCATGACACATTACCGTGATACGGTGGCACCGCCGGTGAGCGCTAGTTCTCTGTCTTCGCTTCGCCCCGTGGAAGTGAGAACTGCAGAAGTGAGCGGACGGGAGCGAGCCCGCGGCTGACGACGGCGCAGCATGTCACGCGCAGTTTCAACTCTTCGAGGCGATCTTTGGCCGCGAGCAACTCGCGCGCGGTCGTGACGACGTCCTCGAGCAGAAGGACGCGCTGCCCGGCCTCGTACGCGCCCTCGACGTACTCGCCCGCGAATGCGCCATAGCCTTTCGGCTTCTTGCGCACGGCGATCATGGGCACATTCGCAAGCTGTGAAACGGCCGTAGCGATAACGACGCCGCCCAGTTCGGTGCCGCCGATGAGATCGGGGTTGACTTCGGAAATAATCGGAACGAAGAGCCGCGCGATCCGCCGCAAGACGTGCGGATCCGAAAACAGCCGGAACTTATCGATGTAATAATCGCTGCGCGTGCCGCCCGCGAGCATGTAGTCGCCACGGGTTAGCGCGCGTTCAACGATGATTTTGCGCAGCCAGTTGATATCGGGAAGGCGCGCGAGGGATTCGTTTGAGCCTAGATACTCCACTGATAGGCGTTCCAGGATTCGGTCACCGGATTGGGTGCGAAGCCTTTGAAGTTGACGCTGATCGGATGCATCGCGCGCTGGTCGTAGACGAAGATCTCGGGGAGATCGCGCGCGAGATACGTTTGGATCTTCTCGTACGCCGCCTTGCGGGTTGGACGATCGTAGTTGTTGAGCGCGGTTATTTGGGCGGCTTCCATATCTTTGTTGCAGTAGCGCGAGTAGTTGTATCCTTTGGGCGCGACGTTTGCGCACGTATACTCGGAAGCGTCGTCAGGATCGATGCCCGCATACCAGCCCGCCAAACTCAAGTCAAACTTGCCGCCTTGCAAAATGCCGCCTTCGCCGACAGGCGCGAAGAGGATGTCGCCCGGATAGTATTTGATGTCGGCGATAATGCCGGCCTGGTGCAGCATTTGCTGCATCTCGATACTGCTCTTGCGACGCGTCACGTTGCTGTTGTTGCTGACCATCGTTAGCGTCAGTGGCTGGCCGTTTTTCATCATGATGCCGTCGGTGGCGCGCGGCGTATAGCCGTCGTCCGTCAGCTCTTTCCGCGCGGCCGCAATATTGGGCGGATACGTTTGAACGTCCGGATAGAACGACCACATCCAAAACGGCTGGTCTTCGACGGCGACTCGGGTTTGCCCGAACGTCAGCGTGTCGACGATGCGCTTCTTGTCGATCGCGTATGCGACTGCGCGCCGCACATGCATGTCGTACAGGGTTTGACCTTTCTGAACATTCAGCTGCACGTCTTCGTAACCGTTGACGTCAACCCACGCCAAGCACACCCCGGGGATATTTTTGACCTGCGGGTAGTTGCTGAGCGACGCTTCGAACATCCAATCCAGCGAATGCGTCTGCAGCATCGCGCGCATCGTGTTCTCGTCGGGCACGATTTTAACGATGATCTTCGCGAGGCCCGGTTTCCCCATGAAGAAATTGTCGTTGGCGACGTACGTGATGTGATCGCCGTGCGCCCACTGGACGAACTTGAACGGGCCGTCGCTTACGGTCGGCGCGGCGTTGAATGCGATCTGGTTGATGTTCGGATACTTGGAGAGCACGTGCGCCGGGACGACCGGATACGGCTGGTCGCTATCGGCGAAGAACGTGTTGATGATTGGAGAGAATTTTCGCTTCAGGTGCACGATGACGGTGTAGGCGTCAGGCGTGTCGACGCTTTTGACGTAGTCGTAGCCGTGGCGCGAGATGATGTTATTGCCATTGCTCATGATCGCTTGCCACGACCACTTGACGTCCTTGCTCGTGACCGGGACGCCGTCGGTCCACTTCACGTTCTTGCGCAGATGGTAGGTGATGGTCAAGCCGTCTTTGCTGATTCCGCCGTTTTCAAGCGTTGGTACTTCGGCGGCAAGCGAGGGAACCGGCTCGCCTTTTGGATTGGCGTGCAGCAGCGGCAAAAAGGCCAAGAACATGATCATGCCGTCGGTGGTGTTCGAACTCAGCAGCGGGTTGAGGTTCTTGAGGTCTTGCTGAATCGAGATGCGGAGCGTTCCGCGCGTCGCGCCCGCGGCGGGCGGATCGGCCGGTGCGCCGCACGAGAGCGAATTGACGGCGGTCGCGCCGCCGCCGGTCTTGGTGCAGCCGGCGAGCATCGATACGATGAGAACGGCAACGACGAAGTGTTTCATGTTTCCTTAAACCGCAGCTTTCGGAGCAGACCATTTTCCCGGAACGGGATCGAAGCGCTCGTGCCGCCAGGAATACGTGCCGAGGCCTTGTGTGGCAGTTCGTAATTCTGTGATGTAACGCGCCAGCTCCACTTGCGGAACGTAGGCTTCGACCGTGTCGCAGCCGGGCTTGTCGGCCGGATTCATACCCAAAATCTGTCCGCGTTTTCCGGTGAGCTGCTGTATGACCGAAGACGTGTAGGTCGAAGGCACGGTGACGGCGACGTGGACGATCGGTTCGAGCACGACCGGATTGCACTTGGGCATCGCATCGCGCACGCCCATGCCGGCCGCAGTTTTGAAGGCCTGTTCGCTCGAATCAACATCGTGATAGGCGCCGTCGAAGAGCACCACGTGGAGATCCGTCACCGGATAGCCGCCGACGCTGCCGTGCATGAGCGTCTCGCGCACGCCTTTCTCGACCGCACCGAAAAACTGACGCGGAACGACCCCGCCGACGATCTTCACTTCGAAGGTAATGCCGTGGCCGCGATCTTGGGGCGCAAAGCGCAGCCACACATCGGCGAATTGGCCGTGGCCCCCGGTTTGGTGTTTGTAGCGCGAATGGATCTCCGTGCCGGCGGTGAGCGTCTCTTGATAAGGAATCATCGGCGGCGCCGTAATCACTTCGACCTTAAATTTCCGCGTGAGGCGTTCGACGGCAATCGCGACGTGCTGTTCCCCGTTGCCCAACACCAAGAGCTCGTTCGTGATAGGCGCGCGTTCCAAGCGCAGCGACGGATCTTCGTCGATGATGCGCGCGAGCATCTGCGAAATTTTCGCCTCGTCCATCCGCTCTTTTGGGCGGATCGCAACGCCGAAGACGGGCGGGTTAGCCGGAACGCGCGGTAACAGGACTTTGAAATTATTTTCGGTCAGGGTATCGCCCGTGGCGACGCTTTCCATGCGCGCGATCGCGACGATGCTCCCCGGACCCGCTTCCTGTACAGCTTCCTGTTTCTTCCCTTGCAAACGGTAGAGTCCGCCGGACCGTACTTTTTCGCCGCCTTTGGTGATATTGGTGATCGTCGCGTCGGATTTCAGCGTGCCCGAGATCACGCGCACGATCGAGACTTTTCCGGATTGCGGATGAATCGACGTCTTGATGACTTGCGCGATGACCGGGCCGTCGGCTTTGGGTTCGATTGGGCAGCCTTCGGCGTCGAGCATCGGCGCGTCGGCGGGCGAGGGGAACCATTTCTCCATCGCGCGCACGAGCGCGGCCACGCCATAGCCGGGAAGTCCGGCGGCCACGAGCACCGGCACGATTTGATCGTGCGCGCACTCCAGGCAGAGATCTTTTTCGACCTCTTCGAGCGGCGGCTCGACGCCCTCGAGCAGCTCTTCCATAAGATGGTCGTCGAAATCGGCCATCGCTTCGAGCAACTGCAGGTGCGCTTTGGCAACGCGGTCTTGCATGTCGGCAGGCACGTCGATATCTTTTTCGCCGGTGCCGTCGTACTGATGAGCTTTGCCGTCGGCCAAGTCGACGTAACCGTTAAAGCTCTCCGCGGAACCGATCGGCAGCTGCTCGGCCACCACATGCCGTCCGTACGCGCTTTGCAGCGCTTCAAGTGTGCGTGTGAAATCCGACCCGGGACGATCGAGTTTGTTGATCACGAACAGGTGCGGCATCTTGCGCGATTCCATAAAATCGATCAGCGCTTGCGTCTGCGGTACGCGGGCCGGCTCGCCGTCGAGCACCACGATGGCGGCATCGCAGCCGGAGACGGCAATTTTCGTCTCTTCGAAAAAGTCGATGAAGCCGGGGCAGTCCACAAACGTCATGTCGATAGCCTGCGCCGAGTTTGTCGAAGCGTCCGCAGTGCAGTGGGCGAAACCGACCGTGGTGGATTGAGCGTGTCCGATGCACTCGGGCTCGTAATCCGTCGTGCTCGTGCCGTCGGTGACGGCGCCTTTGCGGCTGGTCGCGCCGCAGTGTGAGAGAATCGCTTCCACCAGCGTCGTCTTGCCGGCGTGGTGAGTTCCGACGATGGCGATATTACGAACGCGCGAAATGTCCGGCATGGCGCTCTCCTTTTGGAGCAGAGCAGTTAACGTTTTTTGCGGACTGGGGCTTTCTTTTTGGCGGCCTTGGGCGCGGGTTTTTTGACGGCGGCTTTCTTTGGCGCGGCTTTCTTGGCAGCGGCTTTTGGAGCCGCCTTTTTCTTGGGTGCCGTTGCGGCTTTCTTGGCCGCGAGTTTTTTGGGAACAGGCTTTTTCGCGGCCGGTTTGGCCTTTTTGAGTACGGGGCGCGCGGCTTTTTTGGCGACGGGTTTCTTTTTGACCGCCGCCACTTTGACGGGCTTGGCGGGCTTAGCGGGCTTAGCGGGCTTGGTTACTTTCGCCGCGATTTTCCCCCTAGGCTTAAGTAAGCGTTTGGGCACCTTCGCCGGAGCCGCGGCTTTGCGGGTCTTGCGCCCGCCGCGATGTATGCGCTCTTCCTCTTCACTGCGTTCCGGTAAACCGAGCTCGGCGCGTCCGTATCCGCTGATGCTGCTGCCCGGCTGAACCGCCGGTTCTTGCGCGAGCGCTTTTTGCAGATGTTCTTTGGTGGCGCGCAGAGCCACGCGCGCAAGCCGGCCGGCGACCGGGAAAACCAGCTCGTTGATCTTCGCCTCGTCGAGCAGCTTCAGAACGATCTCGAAGGCGCTGCCCTGATCTTTCGGGCTGTGCGCGTCGGAACCGACGGCAATCCCCACGCCTTTGTTCTTGGCTTTCTTCATCAGGCGCAGCAGCGCGTCGCGATATTTCTGTTTTTGGTCGGCCGGGTTGTCGCGGTAAATGAACCGCGTATTAATTTCGATAGCTATGCCGCGCGCGGCGCACGCTTCGAGCACGCGGTTTTCGTACTGCTCGAGCCGTTTCATATCGGGCCAGTTGCCGAAGACGGCCGGCGCATAGATATGCGCGACGATCTGACCGGGCAGCTTCTCGATGTCGTCGATCAACTTGGCGACGTACATCTCCCAGGCTTTTTGCGTGCCGACGATGGCGAAGAGATCTTTGAATTCGGGATTGTCGAACGGCCACGACCAATCGGCACCCTTTTCCGGATGTTCGATCGTCAAGAAGTGCACCGAGCGGATCATGCCGTCGGGCTTCATCGCGTCCACGATGTTCTGCGCGTCGGGGCGCGCGCGCGGATCGTTGTCGATCTCCGCGCCAATCGAAAAACGCATCCCCTTACGCAGGCCCTCGGAGACGACCGCGGCATGCGCGACGTCGACGCCGGCGGTTTCAGCCGCGCCGTATAAGTCGCCGGCCTCGGCCAACTTCAGCGCGCGCCGCACCGTGTTGACGGCGCCCGGATCTTCGAACGTCAAATAGTTGATATGGTCGGAGACCATGAGGAAGCGCGGCGATCCGCGCTGGCATGCATGGTAGAACCACAAGAAAAGCATACGCGCGGAGTATGCGATGGGACGTTCCTCGGCAAACGGTTTGTGTTCGCCTTTGGCGTGGCCGTGGACGTCGGGGATGGCGGCGGTGCGGGGGTCGCTCAGATTATTCTCCTTAGACTCCGGCCGCCGCAGCTTGCCTGCCGGCGTTGCGCCTTTCGATCGAGGGGATGGTGGCAGCTATGGCCAGTTCGATCGCGCGGTTCATCAATTCCAGAGACATCGAGGGACTGTTTCCCGCTCCGGCTGCAATGGCTTGCTCGGGGAGATAGGGCAGATGAATGAATCCGGCGGTCACCGGGGGCGAGACCGACTCGGCGATGCCGAGGACCTCGTACAAAATTTGATTGCAGAGATAGGTTCCGGCCGAATTTGAGATGTAGCCGGGCACGCCTTCGCGCTGCCAGGCCTCCACGATGTCGGCGATCGGCATGGGGGAGAGCCGCGCATCGGGTCCGCCCCGCAGAATCGGCTCGTTCTTGCGTTCCTCGCCCGCGTTGTCGGGCTGCTCGAAGTCGAGCATGTTCACCGCCACGCGTTCCAGCGAGACCGCGGTGCGGCCGGCGGCGAGGCCCGTACAAATGACCAACTCAGGCTGCTCCTCTTCAAATGCTTGGCGCAGGCGGTCGCCGACGCCGGTGGTTTCCACCGGAAAAACCCGCGCGACGACGCGGCGCCCCGCGATGAGGCGCCCTTCGAGAGTGCGCGCGACCAATTCGCTGGGGTTAACGCTGCTGCCGCCAAACGGCTCGAACCCCGTCACCAGAACCGAACTTGACACCGGTAAAAAGGTTAGGTGAAAAAAAGCCGGCTCCTACGAGCCGGCTAGACTTGTGGTATTTGGCTGCCGCCTACGAGGCGGCACTTCTTTTCATCGCAGTTAGTTGAAAACGTTTGTGACTATCGATACTTACGATGACCACCTCCTCCGTCCGGCTGTTTGCCCTCGTTCGTCTATTTCTGAGGGAACCGCGGACTAATTTCAAAGCCGACGTTCAGCGCTGCGGGCGATAGCCCTCCATCTTTAGCAAGCGCGCCTTCATCTCGATTCCGTAACCGTAATTGTGCAGTTCGCCGTGGGAATCGACGACGCGATGGCACGGGAAGAAGAGCGGCAGCGGATTGCGCGCCATCGCTTGCCCAACGGCACGCGCCGCCTTCGGACGGCCGATCGTTTGCGCGACCCACGCGTACGAACGCACTTCACCGGGCGGAATGCTGGCCGCAGCCTTAAGCGCAGCCTGTTCGAACGGCGTCAGATCGGTGATGTCGACTTTGTTTTGGTCGACTTGCCACGTTTTAAAATAATCGTCGAAGATTTTTTGCAGCCATGTTGGGGTTTGCCCGTTGTCGACATGACGGTGCAAGCGGCGCTCGATCTGCTCGCGGACTTTTTCGAGGCCTTCGCCACGATCTAACCCGATGAACGCGATCCGGTCGCCTTTGTATCCCACGTAGACGCGTCCGATTTGCGTGCGCAGCCACGTCAGAACGATCGGGGTGCTGCGGTATTTACTTTGCAGAGTCGCGATGTGTTCGATCACGCGTTTGGCGAGATCGCACGACGGTTCGGGCTGCGGAAGGCACGAGAGGCAATAGGCGACGCCTTCGTACTGTTCGTAGAGATCCTGGCAGTTTTGGCACGCGCGCAGATGGGTGTGGACGGCGGCGCGGAGCGGGGGCATTCCTTCGCGGATATCATCCCACAGCGCTTCGACTTCACGACATCGCATGGACAGGGGCTCCTTCCGGCACGACTTTGCCGATTTGCGGTCCGAGGATACGGCGCAAAATACGCACGGCGCGATGCACGTGCGATTTGACCGTTCCGATCGGTTGGTTGAGAATTTCAGCAATTTCGGGATGGCTGCGGCCTTCGATGAACCGCAGTGTGGCCGCGGCGCGAAGGTGCATCGGGAGTTGGAGGAGCGCTCGCTCCACCAGCGCCATGTCGGCGTTTCGTTCGAGGATTTTCTCGGGCTGCGCGGGGCCATCGTGGCGCGAGCTGCGCAGCAGTGCATCGGGATCGGCCAGCGCGTCGAGCGCGACGTTGGTCGGCCGCTTTCCACGCAAGCGGTTTCGCGTAACGTTCAAGGTGATGGTGTAGAGCCACGGCTGCAGCCGCAACTCGGCGCGCTGCTCCGGCGACATTTTGGCCAGGGCGCGGTACGCGCGGACGAACGCGTCTTGCACGATCTCTTCGGCGTCTTCGCGGTTGCCAGTCATACGCAAGGCGAAGCCGTAGAGCCGGCGCTCGTATTCGTCGACGATGCTGTCGAAGCGGTCGGCCTCAGGAGCGCCGACACGCTTCACCGCTTTCTTCTGTGCCGGAGCCGGCACCCAATACTCCCTCAGGAGCGGCGCGAGAGCGGTCATATACGCTTTCGAAACACCGCGGCCTGGGGCGAAGGTTTCACATAGGGCTGGGCGAACCCGTCCGCCATGACGCCCCAAGCGTTCATAAAAGATCCCTAACCGTTCAGGCGCGCTGCGCCGGGCGGTTTTTGCTTTCCAGGGGGTACTGATGGAAGCGATCGAGCCGAAGGAAGTTACTTTCGATGCCTATACGATGTGCAGTTTTCTTCCGGCGCTCGATTCCTCACGAGCTATACCCTTGGTTCTGATTGGTTACCGAAGCGGCGAAGATCCGTGGTTCGTCTGGCTGGTGCCGAAAGAAGGCATCTCAGCGCAAGGCTTGACCGACGATCCGTACTACACGAAAGTGCTGCGCGATCCGCCCGCGTATTTCGTAAAGAAACTCAACAAATACATCGAGGAAACGGGCTCGTGCAAACGCGGCGTCGAGATGCTGATCGATTGCCATCAAAACCATCTCGCCTTTACGCCGCTCGTTCACTTGCGCGAACAACCGTTCACGCACCCGATGACCGTGGAGTTACTGGCGGCAGTTTAACGCACGCGCTAGCACAGGATGCGCACCAAAGTTGTCATGGTGAGCGGCCGCCGTGAGGCGGCCCAGTCGAACCACGGCCGAGCTTGTCGAGGCCCGCAAGGGATCATGTACTTGCGAGATGTCACAAAATGAGGCCGAAACATGCTCATCATTTCGTGCACGGCAGAATCGTCGCGGTGTTTGCGGTATTGGTCTTATTGGCGGGCGGTAGGACCTGGGCCAAGTGCGGGTCTGGACCGTCACCCGACTATGATGACATTACGGCGGTCATGTTCCAGCAGGACGGTTGCGGCGGGACGCTACATCCGCCAAGGTCAGATTGGATGCATGTTTCCACTTTTGAATGCTCGACATTCTACGCAGTCGTGTGGACCGATCAAGGTCCTAAGGGGCCGATATCGCTTCTGAAAGACTACGTTCAGTACGATTTAAGGGGCGCGACCGGCACCTACCACCTTGGACTTGATATCTCGCGCGTGCGGAGCTTGTTGCTAGAAGACTCATTTTTTTCGATTTCTCCGCCCGATATGATGGTTACGGACACTGCTAAATCCGTGATCTCAGTTAAGCGTTGTGCGGTCGTCACTCGTATAGCGCTCTATAACCAGCCATCCCTCGAGGAGCCGGCTGCCGCAAAACTTTTTCGGGATTTTAGGACGCTCATCAAAAATGCGCCGAAGACGCTAGTTTCTCGAAAACCCGCAAAATTTCTGGAAACGGGACTCTTCGATCCTTAGCGGTTTTGCCGCGCGGACCTTGACATGCGCGCCTAAAGGGCGCGCTACTCGGCCGCCCTTCGACTTCGCANNTTCGACAAGCTCAGGATGACAATGGGGCGTTAGTGGGAGCTCGCCTCTGTGCGTGGGGGTGGTATCGCCGGCTGCGCCTTGATCGTGCGTTCGTAGGTGATCGTAACCGGCGAATGGTGCGAGCCGTTTTGCAGCGAGCCCGAAATGGTGAGCGTTTCGTTCAGCGCCAGGAGAAGCGGGTCGCCGTTCATCGCGTAGTACGCGGTTCCGCGCATGCGCATTGTTCCGCGCATCGTCATCGCGGCGCGGTCGGGGAGCGGTCCGGCCATCGGGCCGGTAGCATCAAAGTTCACCGCCAGCGCAGATTGCGCGGCGACGAGTCAGTTGGC
>PLED01000070.1:0-34436 GCA_003136355.1 Vulcanimicrobiota bacterium
ACCACCTCGTGCAAAACGTCGCCGACGCCCAGGATCTCACCCAGGAAGCCTTCATCAAGGCTCTACAGCACCAGGAGCAGCTCAAGGACGAGCAAAAAGCGGCTCACTGGATGTCGCGAATCGCCACCAACACGGCGATTGACTTTCTGCGGCGCAGCCGCCGCGCGCCGTTTTGTGAACTCGATGAGGCCCCCGAAAGCCATGCGGAGAGCCCCGAGCAGATTTTGCTGCGCTCGGAACATCGGGAGTATCTGGAAGATGGTTTGCGCCTTCTCAGCGCCCGCGAACGGGCCGCTCTCCTCATGCGCGATGTGGAAGGTCTGCCGGCGGACGAGGTGGCCCAACGGCTCAATTGCTCCAAAGCCACGGTGCGTTCCCACATCGCCAACGGACGCACCAAGTTCCGCCGGTACATGGAAAAAAGGAAGCGGTAGAACAATGAGACATCCCAATCAGGCAACCTTGGCGCTGCACGCCGGCGGTGACCTCGGGCCCTTCGCCCGGTGGTTCACCTCCAGGCATGTCGCCCGGTGCGAGAATTGCCGCGAAGAGGTCGCCGCCTTCGATGACCGCGTGCTTCACCATCTCCGCCAAGCCTTCGCGCATGTTGCGGTAGGGCAGCGTCGCGAGCGCGTCGATGTGCGCGAAAACGGCAACCGGGTTCGAAAACGTGCCGGCGAGGTTCTTTCCCTCGGGTAGATCGACGCCGGTTTTCCCGCCGATGGCAGCGTCGACCATCGCGACGAGCGAGGTTGCGACGTGCGCATACGGCACGCCGCGCATATACATCGAAGCCGCAAATCCGAAGAGGTCGGACGATACGCCGCCGCCGATGCCCAAAACGAGCGTCTTCCGGTCGGCGCCGCTGCGCAGCAGCGCGCGAAGCACATCTTCTACGGTCGAAAGGCGCTTGCGCCGCTCTCCGAGTCTTGCGGGAATGAATGCGAGGCGGTCGCGTACGCCGTTGGTGAGCTCGTGCCCGTACGAGACGACGTTCGCGTCGCAGAGCACGACGAATCGGCCGCCTTGCCGCGCGAGAAAGTCCGTCAGTGCCGCGCGAACCGACGGCGCGACAACGATCGGATAACCGAGATCGTGATTCTCCGAGCCGAGGGCGCTCACAGCAGTTCTTTCGGAAGTTGCTCGATGATGGCGGTCACGAGCTTGGCCGACGTTTTTCCACCCGCCTCGACGATGAGGTCCGATTGCCGGTAGACGGAAACGCGACCGGTATAGAGTCCTATGATTTTTGAGTTTTTCGGATTCGCCCCCAGGAGCGGCCGGACTCGCTTCGCGCTTCGCACGCGTTTAATTGTATCCTCGAGCGAGAGGTAGAGCCAGACGCTAAACGTTTTCGCTTTCACGACATCGAGCGTCGGCGGATGGGTGACCGCGCCGCCGCCCAGTGCGATGACGCCCGGCTGCTCGTCTTCAACCGTTTTTTGCAGAGCAGTCAGTTCGAAGTTGCGGAACGCGGCTTTGCCGAGGCGATCGAAGATGATATCGATCGGACCATGCTCTGCCATGATAAGCGCGTCGAGATCGAAGAAGCGAACGCCCAAACGGTTTGCCAGTTTTTTTCCGATGGTCGTCTTGCCCGCGCCCATGAAGCCGTTGAGGGCAATGTGCCGTCTCACGCCTCGGTGGGAGAGCGATCGAAAAGGGCTTCCGCCGCAGCTTTGCTGCGCACCAGATTCTCGAGCGTCTCTTCTATCGAATCGCCGCCGAATTTTTCGAGTATCGGCTCAACGAGCGCCAGACGCACCATCGCCTCGCCGACAATCGCCGCGGCCGGCACCACGCAAACGTCGCTGCGCACAACCGTCGCAGGCGCGGTCGTCATCTCTTGGAGGTTGACCGACGGCAGCGCGCGCACGAGCGTCGGAATCGGCTTGACGCTCACGCGCAGCATGATCGGCTGCCCGTTGCTCATCCCGCCCTCGATGCCGCCTGCGCGATTGCTCGTGCGCACGACCCGATCTTCATCTAAAGCAAACGGATCGTGCGCGGCTGAGCCGGGGCGCGAAGCGACGTCGGCCCCGAGACCGACCTCGACGGCCTTTACGGTTTGCATGCCCATCAGCGCGCCTGCCAGCACACCATCGAGGCGCGTGTAGGGCTGGCGATTGCTGCCGATGCCGACCGGCATGCCGTCCACCCGTACAATATATTGACCGCCGAGCGTGTCACCGGCGGCCTTGGCTTTGTCGATCTCTTCGATCATGGCGCGCTCGGCGTTCGGGTCCGGACAGCGCACATCGCTTTTCTCGACATCTTCTTGTGAGAAATCATCGATGTCGCCGGCTTCTACCGGTCCAATGCGATGTACGTACGACCGGGTGGTAATTCCGAGCGCCTGCAAAAACTGCGCGCAAATCTCGCCCAGGCAAACGCGCATCGCCGTTTCGCGCGCACTGGCTCGCTCGAGCACGTTGCGCAAGTCGCGCTGCCGGTATTTTAGTGCACCGGCGTAGTCGGCGTGCCCGGGACGCGGATTGGTCAGCTCCTTGCCGTGGCCGGTCACCGGGTCCATCAAATCGCGGTTGTTCTTATAGTCGCGATTCCGAATCATGACCGCGATCGGCGAGCCTAGCGTATACGACCCGCGCAAGCCCGCCAAAAACTCGACTTGGTCGAGTTCGATCTTCATCCGCTTCCCGCGGCCGTAACCACCCTGACGGCGCGCAAGAACCGCATCGATCTGCTCGACGTCGATGCGCAGCTTAGCGGGCAATCCGTCGAGGACGCCAATAAGCGCCGGGCCATGCGACTCGCCGGCGGTTAGATACCGGAACATCCGGCTGTTTTAGCGGCTGCGACTCGCCTCACCCGCCAAGCCGGCGACACTACGGAGGCGCAGGCGCTAGCGTTGCACGCGTTTTTTTGGCCGTCCGCCCTTTGCGCCATTTCGTCGAGCAGCTCGCACCTTGGCCCGCGACGTCGAGCTACCGGCGCGGGCGTATGGGTCTTCTCCCAGAACCGCGAGTCGAAGTAAGCCGAACGCCGATATGTGAATGTCATACGCGTCTATATCGAACGACCTGTGATCGGCACCTAGCCTAAGCGATTTCATCATCGCTTTTGGAACCGTCCGAAGCGTGCCGATCCACTTTCGAGGAATTATTACCCGCACTTGGTTCGGCATCGTTATCGTTAGCGTGTCATATTCCACTTCGTAAGAAATGCCAATTGGAGCGCGTCGAAATTTCTCTGCGCCGACTGTACGAGCCCTGGCTATCCCTTCATCATCGAATCCGATCGCCCTGACCATGATACTTCCTCCAAAATTGCCAACAGGCATCCAGCCGCCGGATCACCACCTCTCGCGCACGGCGGATGTCAGATCTCTTCATCCCTCGTCCGGCGTCCTCTAAAGTCACTTCGTCTCTGCCTAGCCGAATTTTTACTGAGCCGTAATTACTGACTACATGAACGTGCGGAGGCGCATGATCATCGACGTGAACCAGGATACGGAATTCTCCCTCGCGAGGCCGCAGCTCCGGCATACATGATACCCAACGCGATGGGTTTTTGCAACCGCCGCGTCGACGCATCTCCACGATTATTTGGTAGACCTCCCTACGATATGCGGAGTAATCAGAAAGACGACTTCATCACGCTGATGGGTCCGCTGACGCTCCTGAAAGAGCTTGCCCAGTACCGGAATCGACGAAAGACCCGGGACCCGCGTTACCGATTCGGAATCGATATCACGGAGGAGCCCGCCCAGTACAATCGTTTCGCCATCTCGGACGCCCGGCATCCGCACCTCGACCGGATCCTCGACGCTGCACAAATTCTCAGAAAGTGCATCGCGCTCGCTGAGAGCCGCATACAACGTCGTCGTCTTGCCGCTTCCCGTAGGGCCGGCCGCGACGATAAACCCGTACGGCGCTTTGCACGCCTTCTGGAGAGCATCGTAATACTCACCCGGAATATTCAGCTGATCAAGACGCGGGGTTTGAACGTGGTCCGCCAGCAGCCGTATCGCGAGCTTTTCACCCGCTATTGTCGGAACCGAACTGACGCGCGCATCGAAGGAGCTGCCATTCACTTCGAGGTTGTACCGGCCGTCTTGCGGCTGTCGTTTATCGGCGATGTCCATTCCGGCTAGGAGTTTGACCCTTGAGACAACCTGCGCAAAAAGCTCCGGCGTTATTGCTCTGCAGAAATGCAGGATGCCATCGACGCGTTGTCTGACGCGTCCTCCATCTTCGTATGGTTCGATGTGCACGTCCGATGCGTTCGCAATTGCTGCAGCGCGTAGGATATCGTTTGCGACCGCAACCGCGGGCGGTTCGATGACTCCGCGATCGGGCAGGGGAATCGGATCATGGTAGATGCGTTTGAGGCGCTGGCGGATCGCGTCGCGCGGCGCCTCCAGCGCGTGGACTTGCATTCCGGTAACGAAGCGTATTTTTTCGACGGTGTCGAGCGCGCCCGCATCGGGCACAGCGACCGTTAATTCGTTCCCGACGCTCGAAAGCGATAGGACATCATGCCCCAAAGCGAGAGCCCGCGGAATTTTCCGGAGCGCATCCGTTTCAACCGGAACGGATGCTACATCGATAGCTCGAGCGCTATCAAAGTCTTTAAGAGCCACACCACGACCCCTTCGAAAGACTATTAGCCTGCGTTCGCTAACGCCAACGCATGATAAAGATGTATCACATGTCGACTCGTTGAGCAATCTCCCGGCAACAAAAACGCGTGGTCTTTATTTCCCAGGCCATCTTGACGGATTCTGGGCATGCCTTTTGTGGTATGTAGTTATCCACAATGCGTGAAGTCACGATTATCTGCCGTCTGAAGTCTCGTAATGGCCTGGCGTTCTATCAGCGCCTCCACGACGAGTTGCCGAAGCGCGGGATTCGCATCGTGGCGGCGCAAACCGTTAAGAAGCGCAAAGATTTCATTCGCGCTATTCGGGCAGCCGTAAAATCCCGCGTGGAAACCATCGTGGTCGTCGGCGGAGACGGCTCGCAGACGGCAGCGGTCGCCCAAATCGCGCATAGCAAATCCACGCTCGCCGTGGTTCCCGCCGGCACCGGTAACAGCTTCGCCCTGGGCCTCGGAATCAAAGATTTCGAAACGGCTGTTGAGGTCATCGCTACCGGCCGCGAGCAACGCATCGACGTGGGCGTTGTCAACGGGACCTATTTTGCAAATTTTGCGACGCTGGGGCTTACCGCCGATGCCGCCGAAACGACTCCGCCCCTAAAGCAACTGTTGGGGCCAGTCGCATACGGGTTGGCTTTTCTGCGCGATCTCCTCAAGAGCAGGCCGTTCCAGATGCACGTGACGTGGAAAGGCGGCGATCTCAGAATCAAAACGTACCAGGCAATCGTTGGAAACGGCCGTTACTTCGGTTGGCAGGCCCTAACTCCCGATGCCGGCGTCCGTAGCGGCGAGCTCGTTTTTCTTGCAGTCGAAGACGTATCGAAGGCCGATGCACTCAAAACCAGCGCCGCGCTCCTGCGCGGAGACCAAACGAAACTCGAAGGAGTCCATTACTTCTCCGCGCGCAAGATCGATATCCGCACCAAACCCAGGCAGCGGCTCGACATCGACGGCCATTCTTTGGGCAAGACACCCGCAAAGTTTAAAGTCGAGCCCGATGCGTTGCGCGTGCTGGTGCCTTGAGCCGCACAGCCGAATACTACGTCGCCGCTGCCGTTCTTTTCGTCGCGTTTATCGCGCTCGGCGAGTTGGTCACGCGCAAACCGGCGTTGCGCGTAGACTCGGCCGCGCTTTTCCACGCGCGCGCAACACCGTTGGCACGCTTCTTCACCTTCTCCGGCCGTTGGGTCTTCATTACCGCCGGCTTTGTCATGGCGACGTTCATTTTCAGGCACGAGCATCGTGGCGTGATCATTCCGGCTTTGCTCCTCATCTCACAGATTCTGACGCAAACGTTGGCCGAGCTCTTCAAGGCGCACTACCGTCGCGTGCGGCCCGAGTATTGGGTCATTGGGCTGGATATCGGAAAATCGTATCCGAGCGGGCATGCGGTGACGGCTATGGTCTACTTCTGCGGATGGGCGTTCGTGGTCGCGTTCAGCGCGCTCGCGCCCGATCTCAAATACGCGTTGGTCGCACTGCTCGTTGCCTGGGCCGTCTGTGTGGATTGGTCGCGGCTCGCGCTCGGCGCGCATTACCTCACCGATATCGCCGGCGGCACACTCCTGGGCTCGGCGTGGATCTGCGCCGTGCTCGGCGCCGTGCATCAATTCGCGCTGGCGCACGCGCCCTAGGCGCGCTGTTTACTCTCGGTCGAGCCGCGTTCGATCAAGCTCTTGGTCAGAAAGACCAGACCCGCCATTTGGATCCACTCAGAGAGAATATTGCCGTAGACTTGGCCCCACTTGGAATTGGTCGGGCTGTGCCAAAAAACGATGGCCCACACCACCCCGGTAACGGCCAGGAACACGAGCAGCGAATGCTCGTGCAAGAATCCCGCGAGGCCGCCATGGCGGCGTGCGATTTTCCGGCTCTCGTGCGAACCGCGTTCGAGCAAAAACTTCGTGCCCAGAATGATCACCACCGAACCCGACCAGTCGGCGATCGCGTTGCCGAAGAACTGTCCGATGTGCGTATTCGGATCGCTGAAGCAATACAGCACAAACCACAGCGCGAAAATGGCGACCGTGACAATGCTCAGCCCATGCGCGCGAAAAATTTGCATTTACTGCCCCGTGACGTACCGGTGGTGCGTTAGGTAGCAAACCTCGAGTTTGTTGCCCTCGGGGTCGTCGCAAAAGGTCGCGTAGTAGCCGCTGTAATCCATTGGCCCGTCAATATCGCCCGCGCCCGCCTTCCGCAGCGCTGCGGTAACGCGGTCGACCTGCTCACGCGATGTCGCGTGAAAGGCGATTCGGTTGGCATTCGGCACAAAATCCGGGTCGACGGTGAGGCCGATGAATTCGTCGTTCGCCTCCCAGTGCTCGCGCCTCCAAGTGGGCTCGTCGTCGGGAAACAGCTCTTTCACGCGCACGAAGCCGAACTCAGCCAAAAGCGTATCGTAAAAGCGAGTCGCGGCTGCAACATCTCTGACCCGCAAGTCGACGTGACTAAATAAGCGTTGCCCCGCGCCGTTCACACGGAGCCGTTAGCCGCGATAGCGCAGGAAGGCCGGAACCTCGATGTCGTCCATGTTCACCGGCGAAACCGCGTCGAAGCGCGTGTCGGCGAAATTGAACGACGCCTGCGAGCGCCCGTAGCCGCGCTGCGAACCAAAGCCCGCCGCCAGCACCGTGACGCGCACTTTGCCCGTCATGGTCGGATCGATGCTCGCGCCGAAGATGATCTGCGCATCGCCGTCAACGGCCCGGCTGATCATCTCAGCGGCCTCGTTGACTTCGTACATCGCCATGTCGGCGCCGCCGGTGATGTTGAAGATCACGCCGCGGGCGCCTTCGATGGTCGTCTCGAGCAGCGGCGAGGCGATCGCCTTTTGCGCCGCATCGGCCGCGCGGTGCTCGCCCGTTCCTTCACCGATGCCCATCATCGCGGTGCCCGCATCGGTCATCACCGTCTTCACGTCGGCGAAGTCGAGGTTGATGAGCCCCGGCTGCGTGATCAAATCGGAGATTCCGGCAATGCCTTGACGCAGCACGTCGTCGGCGTACGCGAAGGCTTCGTTGAGCGGCGTGCGCTTTTCGATCACTTGCAGGATGCGCTCGTTGGGGATGGTGATCATCGTGTCGACTTTGGGCTCGAGCTCGGCGATGCCGTTCTCGGCGACTTGCATGCGCTTGCGGCCTTCGAACGCGAACGGCTTGGTGACCACCGCGATCGTCAACGCGCCTGCGTCGTGCGCGAGTTCGGCGATAACCGGCGTCGCGCCGGTTCCCGTGCCGCCACCCATACCAGAAGTAATAAAGACCAGATCCGCGCCTTCCAGAATCAGCGCAAGGTCTTCGCGTGAGTCTTCGGCCGCTTCGCGCGCCAGGACCGGGTTCGCGCCGGCGCCCAGGCCCCGCGTCAGACCCGTGCCGATCTGCACAGTATTTTCGGTCAGTGAATTGCGGAGCGCTTGCACGTCGGAGTTGACGGCATAAAACTCCACGCCGGTCAGTCCGGCTTCGATCATGCGATTGACTGCGTTGCATCCGCCGCCGCCGACGCCGACCACTTTAATCGTCGCCGCATGCTCGGGTACGTAGCGCTTCGCTTCAGCCATGGTAGTCGTCTCCTTATTTAGTTCCATAGATCGCCCAGCCACGAGCGGAATTTGCCGAACATCGACGGGCTGCGTTTGACGTAGCGGTGGTTTTCAGTCCCGCCGTTGGGACCAAAGAGAAGTAAACCGATAGCGGTGGCATATTCGGGCTGCTTCATCGCATCGGTGAGGCCGCCGATCGCGTCGGGCGTGCCGACACGCACCGGCAAACCGAAGACCTCTTCTGCCAGCGGCTCGATGCCTTTGAGATGTGCGCCGCCGCCGGTCAACACGATCTCTCCCAAGACCAAATCGCGCGGCACGTTTTCGATGATCTTGGTCTTGCACATCCTGAACGTTTCGATGACGCGCGGCACGACAATTTGGCGCAGCTGCGAACTCGCTGACTCCCGCGTGCTGCGGCCGTCGAGCGTCTTAACCGGGAAAAATTGCTCCTCTGACTCAGGCGGCCCCGAACCGTAGACGCGTTTGATCTGCTCGGCTTCGCCCGCGGTCGTCTTCAGTCCGAGCGAGATATCATTGGTCAGAATGTTCCCGCCGATCGGAATCGTCGCCGTGTAGATCGCGCCGCCGCCGCTATAAACGGCGATGTCCGTCGTGCCGCCGCCGATGTCGAGCAGCACCACGCCGACCTGTTTTTCTTCAGGCAGCAGCGTCGCGGCTGAACTGGCCAGCGGCTCGAAGACCAGTCCCGATGCCTCGAGCCCCGCGCGATGCACGCATTTCAGAACGTTGGTGATGAACGAGGTGCCGCCGGTGATGATGTGCGTGTCGACCTCGAGGCGCCCGCCGGCCATGCCGATCGGATCCTCGACGCCGTCCTGCCCGTCTACGGTAAAAAAGCGCGGTAGCGCGTGAACGATTTGGCGATCCGCAGGGACACTGATGATTTTGCTGGCTTCAACCACGCGGTGGACATCATTGCTGCTGACCTCGCGGTCTTCGTTCTGCACGGCCACGACTGCGCGGTTATTGGTGCTGCGGATGTGCTCGCCCGTGATGGCTACGTAGACGTCGCCGATGTGGACTCCGGCCATGCGTTCGGCCTTTTCTGTCGCCGCTTCGATGGACTTGATGGTCTCCTCGAGGTCGGTAACGACCCCCTTACGCATTCCCAGCGAAGGCGCTTCGCCGAAGCCGATAATCTCCAAGCCTTGGGGTCCGTCGGAGGCGACAACAGCGCACGTCTTAGTCGTGCCTATGTCTAGCCCCGCAACGGTGCCGTGCTTCATCCGCGATCCCCTCAAGCCCAATATATTGTGGCCCGCCTGCCTAAACCCTACAACGTATAGAGGTTTGTGGCAAGGGCCCTGAACGACTGAAACCCACAGGTTTGAGCGGCGGCGCCGCCCTCCTTGCGAGCAACCTGTGCAGCGGTGTGGAGAAAAGGCGGAAAAGTTGGTAGAATCCCATGCTAAGACTACTCGGCGCTTTGATGGAGTTTTCGTGCGAACAATTAGCCTGCTAGCTTTCATCGCGGCTCTGGCCGCGCCCGCGGTTGCGGCTCAAACAACAACGACCACGCGAACCGCCGTTACGAATCCTGCGCAACTACCTGACGGCACCTACACCGGGGTCGTGCAAAAAGTGATCGACACCAAAGACGTCGTCGTTAAACTTTCCAACGGTGCCCAAGCGACGCTAAAAACCGCCAAGGACAACGTTGACTTCACGAAATGCCAGACCAATCAATCGATCCGGTTCTCGGTGATCAACGGTCTGGTTGCGGTGTACGCACCCGAATCTCCGTAAGAAAACAACGAACAAATAACGGGCCTTTCGGCGTTGCGGGAGGCCCGAAATACTTCCCGTCGGCCAGCGCGTTTTCAGACTCGCAACACTATGCTAAATTTCTGCCCAATCTGCGGCTTCGAATCCCCGCCCGGTAGCCGTCCAGCTTACGGAACTGATGGCGGGTCATTTGATATTTGTCCATGCTGCCGCTTTCAATACGCGGTTACAGATGGTATCAAAGGCTGGACATTCGAATCCTGGCGCAGAAAATGGATTATCCAGGGTGCACAAATGAATTCTTTGGCATCGGCACCCGCCGGATGGAGCGCAGCAAAGCAATTGCTAAACATTGGGATTGACCTGGCAGCGTACCGTTCTGAAAACAACATCGGCTCCGTCAAAGACGACTAGAGGAGCCTCGCGCTATCTGTATTTAACCACAGGCGTTGCGGGGGCGCGCAGATCGATCGCAGCAATCTTCTTCCCCGCGGTTTGAGACAAGATTGGCCCGATCAACGAAATCTTGCGCGCGAGATCCTCGTCGTCTCCGCCCAGCAGTATTTGCACGCCGCGCGGCGTGACCGCTATCAAATCACCAAATCTGTCGTAGCGCATAGATTCCACGATAACGTGCGCGCCTTCCAGCTGGTCGTAGTCGTCGCGAAGCCGGACGGCGCGTTCATCCTTCACGTCTTTCCCGGGCGCGAGGGGTTGAATATTCACGATAAATTGCGGGAGGGTCGGACCCGCCTCAAAATCGAGAACTCGCAGGTCGCGGTCTACGACGATCTTCTTGGTGCCGGATCGAATGAGCGCAAACGGATGACGTTCGCGTACGACGATTGAGACCGATGCCGGGAACGCGCGCCGGATCGTCACGTTGCCGATGTCGGGTATCTTTCCAACCCGGTCTGCGACGGCGCCCATATTTTGCAGCCAAACGTTTATACGCCGGTTGATCGCCGCGTGATGAAGAATATCTTTCGTCGTGACCCGGTGGTTCCCGATGACGACAATTTGGTGCGCACGGAATCCGGGCCACGTCGTGGCATAGTATCCGCCCAGCCCAACGACCGCGACGAAAAGGACGAGCAAGATCCAAAACGGCCTCAAACGGTCGGCGGCCGAGCGTTTGCGCCTGGCGACGGGCTTACGCGGACGCCTCATTGCAGCACATATCGTTCAATGGCTTCGGCGACGCCGTCGTTAGCAACGTCGGCTACGACCGCATCGCTGACCGCGCGAAGCTCCGCCGGCGACGATCCCATCGCAACGCCGAAACCGGCGGTGCGCAAAAGCGGTACGTCGTTCCAGGAGTCGCCGATTGCCATGGTCGCTTCCAGCGGAACGCCGATGGTCCGCGCGACCAGCTCGAACGCTTTGCCCTTATCAACGTTCGGATCCATCACTTCGATGAACCAGGAGATGCTGCGCGTCACGTACGCGCGGTTGCCCATGGCCTGCCGCACGCCGTCGATTTCGCGATCGACCACCTCCGGTTCTGCGATGATGCAGGCTTTGGTTGCATCGCTGAATCGAAACTCCTCGGCCAATGAGGGCACAACGATCGGTTCCGAGTCCGCCAGCCGCGCATAAAAATCCGAATAGCGGTTGCGCTCCTCGCAATAATAGCGGTCGTTCTTATAGAGCTGCACGTGCAGGCCGCGAGACTTCGCATAGGCTGCGACTTCCAGCGCCGCGGCATTCGGTAACGGTGTGTCGAGCAGTACCTTATCTTCCGCCGGATCGACGACGGCGGCACCTTGATAGCAGATAATCGGCGTCTCGAAACCGAGCCCGCGCGCGAAAGGAAGCGCGGCGCGGAACATGCGCCCGGTCACGATGCATCCTTGTACGCCTTGCTCGCGCATCGCAGCGATGGCTTGGGCGACACGCGGCCGGATCTGCAGCTCCTTGCCGATGAGCGTGCCGTCGAGATCGAACGCGACCAACTGCGGGCGCGTCAGGTCGGCAGGCCTTCTTGTACGTTTCCGGCGCCGACGATGCGTTCGAGCTCGAGCTTCACGCGGTAGTCCGCCGCAATGCCGCGCGCGAGTCTCTGCGTGCGGTCGCCGACGCGCAACACGAGCGGGACCGAACCCGGCCATTCATCCAAAATCGCCACCAGGCGATCGACTTGATCCCGCTGGGTCACGTTCACGTGCCAGCCGGGCGCACGGGCCGGAGCGGCAGGCCGTTCGAAGGCCGACACGTCGCTCACCGCGATCGTCGTTTCCATCGGACCTTCTTGACCGACGGGTCCGCCGACGCGTTCGCGCGTACGCAGCCGCCCCTTGACAACCAGAATTTTGTCGGCCTCGAAAAAGCTTTGAACTTGCGCGTAGATCTTCGAAAAGACGACGGCTTCGACGCTCCCGGTCATATCTTCGATCGTCGCGATCAAAATTTGCTGACCGGCTTTGGTGAGCGTGCGCCGTACGCCTGTCACCATGCCCGCGACGCTAACGAATGTATCGTCTTCACGCTGCCGCAAATCTTTAACGGGAACAGCTCCGGTGCGGGCCAGCGCTTCGGCTATATCCGCCAGTGGATGTCCCGAGACAAAGATTCCAAGCGTCTCCTTTTCCCACTGCAGCATTTGCAGCGTCGTCGGCGGTGCGACAGACGGAAGCGACGGCGCGAGTCCTTCGACCGAACTCGGATCGCTTTCGCCGAAGAGCGAGGCCTGCCCGAGCTCGGCGTCTCGCGTTTCGGCGGCGGCAATGCGCAGCGCAACATCGAGCGCGGCCATCTTCTGCGCGCGGTTTCCCGGCAAACAATCCAGCGCACCGCACTTTATCAGCGACTCGAAGACGCGTCGGTTCACTTGTTTTCCGTCGACGCGGCGCGCAAAGTCGAAGAGATCGACGAACGGTCCGTTTTTGTCGCGCACCTCCAGAATCACGCGAACCGCGCCTTCGCCTACCCCTTTGATGGCGGAGAGTCCGAACCGCACCTCGCCGTTGACCACGCCGAAGTCGATCAGCGAGGCGTTCACGTCGGGCGGCAGCACGGCGATGCCGATGTGTTTGGCTTCCTCGATGTATTCGACGAGCTTGTCGGTGCGGTCACGCACTGACGTCATCAGCGCGCTGAAATACGGCAGCGGGTGGTTGGCCTTGAGAAATGCCGTCTGATAGGCGATCCACGCATATGCCGCCGCGTGCGCTTTGGGAAAGCCATAGCCGGCGAACGGCTCGATGTAAGCGAAAATTTCCGCCGCTAACTTCTCGGTGATGTCCGAGTGCTGCTTGGCGCCTTCGATGAATTTCTTGCGGTAGACCGGGATCTTCTCTTTCTGCTTTTTGCTCATGACCTTGCGTAACTCGTCCACCTCGCCCATTGAGAATCCGGCGACGTTACGCGCGATCTCCATGATCTGTTCCTGATAGCAACCGACCCCGTATGTGTCGGACAAGATCGATTCCAACTTCGGATGCAAATATTTCGGCTTGGTGCGCCCGTGCTTGGCGTTGATGTACTGCGGGATCCATTCCATCGGACCGGGCCGGAAGAGCGCGACGAGCGCGATGATGTCTTTGAATTCGTTCGGGCGAAGCTCGGTGCAGACACGCACCATGCCCTCGGATTCCAGCTGAAAAACGCCGATCGTATCGCCGCGGCTGAGCATGTCGTACGTGCGCTTGTCGTCGTCGGCCATCTTGGCCAAGTCGAATTGAGGGTCCGACGTACGCTTGATTTCATCGACTGCATTTTTCATAACGGTCAAGTTGCGCAACCCCAGGAAGTCCATCTTGAGCAGGCCGATACGTTCGACCCACTCCATGTCGTACTGGGTATTGATACCGGTATCGCTCTTTGCAAGGGGCGCATAATCGATCAGCGGTCCGGCCGAAATCACAACACCCGCCGCGTGCGTCCCGGCGTTACGCGCTAAGCCTTCGATCGATTTCGCGGTATCGAGCCACTTCCGCATCTCCGGTGATCCGCGATAGAGCGTTTTTAGCTCGGGAATTTGCTCCAGTGCTTGGCCGATGGTTAACCCAGTCGGGCCGGACGGAATCATTTTGGCAACGCGATCCACGTCGGGAAGCGGAACGCCGAGTGCGCGTCCCGCGTCGCGTACCGCCGCGCGAGCCGCCATCGTGCCGAAGGTCACGATCTGCGCAACGCGATCCTCGCCGTATTTTTTCGAGACGTAGGCGATCACTTCATCCCGCCGCTCGACGCAAAAATCGGTGTCGATATCGGGCATCGAGATGCGGTCCGGATTCAGGAATCGTTCAAAGAGCAAATTGAACTTCAGCGGATCGAGGTCGGTGATATGCAGGCAGTACGAAACGACCGATCCCACCGCCGAACCGCGGCCCGGCCCGACCGGGATGTCGTTATCGCGCGCGTACTTGATGAAATCCCAAACGATCAGGAAATATGACGCGTAGCCCATCTTGTTGATGATCGAGAGCTCGTAGTCCAACCGCTCGCGAAGCGCCGCATCCCCGCTCGCGCGCTCCGCGCCGTAGCGCTCGATCAGGCCCGTCTCGCAGAGCTCGAGCAGATATCCTTCGGCGGTCTTCTCTTGTAACAAGTCGTCTTGCGGCACCGGAAACTCGGGCACGTTGAAGACGCGCTCCGGAATTCGGATGTCGACGCGCTTGGCGATTTCCTCGGTTGCGTCGCAGGCTTCGGGCAGATCGGCCCACGCCGCGCGCATCTCGTCGTTCGACTTGACGTAAAACTCGTCGGAGTAAAACTTCATGCGGTTCGTATCCGCGACGGTCTTTCCGGTGCCGATGCACAGTAGGACGTCATGCGCGGCCGCGTCTTTGCGTTCGAGATAGTGCGAATCGTTGGTCGCGACGATCGGCAGACCGAGCTCTTTCGAGATTTTGACGATGCCGGGATTAATCGACTCTTCCTCGGGCATGCCGTGGCGCATCATCTCGAGATAAAAGCGATCCCCGAAGATATCCGAGTACGCCTTCGCATTGTTTTTGGCGGTTTCGTAGTCGTTGCGAAGCAGCGGCGCGGCCACCATTCCCGAGAGGCAGCCTGAAAGCGCGATCAAGCCTTCGTTGTGCTTGGCCAGCAGCTCCATGTCGATGCGCGGTTTGTAATAATAGCCTTCCAGAAAACCTTTGGAAACCAGAGCGCTTAAATTCCGGTAGCCGATGAAGTCGGCCGCGAGCAGCGTGATGTGCGCTTCTTCGCGCGCGGTCCGATCGAGCCGGCCGCGCGGCGCCAGGTACGCTTCGCAGCCCAATATCGGCGTGAGGCCGTGCTCGCGCGCGGCGTAGTAAAATTCCATCGCGCCGTACATCACGCCGTGGTCGGTCAACGCGATCGCGGGGCTTCCGTTTTCAGCGGCGCGCCGGCACAGTTCGGAGATGCGGCACGCTCCGTCCAACAAAGAGTATTCACTGTGGACGTGCAGGTGGACGAATTGATTCACTGGCTCGCGCAGTTCGTCGCGCCCGCGGGAAAACCGTGTAGCTTGCCCCCTTGCCTAGTCTTGCGGGGCATGCCTCGGCCGAGCGATTAACCATGCTGCCGAAGTCCTGAGCGAAGTCGATGGGGAGGCCCGAGGTATGGCCCGCAAGACTAAGGTCATGGGGGCCGAGCGGCGGGAGTAGTATAAAGAAGGTCACGTGATCAAGCACGATGTCGTGGTCATCGGTGGCGGTCTGGCCGGCATGCGCGCCGCCGTGGAAGCGGCCGAGCGCGGGGCCGACGTTGCCATCGTCAGCAAGATGCACCCGGTCCGCAGCCACTCCGGCGCGGCCCAGGGCGGCATCAACGCCGCTTTAGGCAATACGGCCGAGGACACGCCCGCAAACCACGCCTTCGACACCGCCAAGGGCTCCGATTACCTGGGCGACCAGGACGCCATCGAGGCCATGTGCGACGACGCGCCCCGCCAGATCATCTGGCTGGAGCACCGCGGCTGCATCTTCTCGCGCCTCCCCGACGGCAGGCTGGCGCAGCGCCCCTTCGGCGGCGCCGGCTCGCCCCGCACCTGCTACAGCGCCGACGTCACCGGGCTGGTTATCTTGCACACCCTCTGGGAGCAGCTCGAGCGCTTCAACGTCAAAGTCTACGAAGAGTATTTTTGTACGGCGCTTTGCACCGAGGACGGAGTCGGCACCGGCGTCGTCGCGTACAACATGCGCAACGGCCAACTGGAACTGATTACCGCTAAAGCCACGATCTTCGCCACGGGCGGATGCGGCCGCATGTACGCCAAGACGACCAACGGCTACGCCTCGACAGCTGACGGCCTGGGCATCGCGTTTCGCGGCGGCCTGCCGATCATGGACATGGAGTTCGTCCAGTTTCATCCGACCTCGCTCAAAGAAAACGGTGTGCTTCTTTCGGAAGCGGCGCGCGGCGAAGGTGCGCATTTGCTGAACTCACTCGGCGAGCGCTTCATGTTCAAGTATGCGCCCGAAAAAGGCGAACTCGCTTCGCGCGACGTGGTATCGCGCGCAGGCTGGACCGAGATCATGCAAGGCCGCGGGATCGACGGCTGCGTGCTGCTCGACTTGCGCCATCTCGGACGCGAGAAGATTCTCGAGCGCCTGCCGCAGATTCGCGAACTTGCGCTCGACGCGACCGGCAAAGACGCCATCGACACGCCCATCCCGATCTTACCGGGTATGCACTACACCATGGGCGGCATCGAGACCGACAAATTCGGAGCGACGCGCATTCCGGGAATCTATGCCGCCGGCGAAGCGGCTTGCGTTTCCGTGCACGGCGCCAATCGTCTAGGCGGCAACTCGCTGCTCGAGACAATCGTCTTCGGCGCGCGCTCGGCCAAGCACGCCTGCGAGTATATAAAGGAAATCGGCGACGTGCGGCCGTCGGAGCGCACGCTCAAAGCCGAGCAGGAGCGCATCGACCGCTGGCTTTCCAAGAACGAAGGTGTGCGCGCTCCGCAGATTCGCGCGCAGATGAACAAAACGATGAGCGAAAACGTCTTCATCTTCCGCAACGAAAAAGAGCTAACGAAAGCGGTCGACGACCTGCTCGAGATTCGTAAAACGTTTGACCGCGACGTCTACGTGATGGATAAATCCAAAACGTTCAATACCGACCTGGTCCACGCCATGGAAGTCGACTTCTTGATCGACGCGGCCATGTGCGTCGCCAACGGCGCGCTCGCCCGCAAAGAGTCCCGCGGCGCGCAAGCACGCACCGATTATCCCGAGCGCGACGACGAAAACTGGATGCTCCATACGCTAGCGTGGCGCCAAGACGGGCAGAACCCGCGCCTCGATTACTCCCGCAAAGTAACCATCACCAAGTGGGCGCCGACCGTGAGATCGTACTGATGGCTCAAGTCAAACTCGACATCTTTCGCTACGACGAAGCCGTCGACGCCGTGCCGCATCGCGACACAGTCGAAATCGACGTCCCCATTACGATGACGGTGCTCGATGCGCTCGAAACTGCTAAAGCCGAAGTCGACGGCTCGATCAGCTTCCGCCGTTCGTGCCGTTCGGCGATCTGCGGTTCGTGCTCGATGAACATCAACGGTGTGACCGGGCTGGCCTGCAAGACGCCGTGCAAGAGCGTCATGAACGACGACGGCGTCATCCAGATCGATCCGATGCCGAATTTCCAGCCGATGAAAGATCTCGTCGTGCACATGGACCCGTTCTGGGACAAATACACGCGCCTCAAGCCTTACCTCCAGCCGGCCGACCGCGACGAAGACCACGAACTCGAGCGTCGCGTGAGCCCGGCGGACATGAAGAAACTCGTCGATGCGGCCAACTGCGTGATGTGCGCCACCTGTTACGCACTCTGCCCAGTCGTCAGCGTCGATCCGTCGTTCGCGGGCCCTGCAGCTATTGCGTACGCGTACCGCTTCATCGAAGACGTCCGTGACGGCAAGAGAAAAGAGCGCCTGGCACAGATCAATGAAGATTATCTCTGGCTGTGCGCGCACTGCTACGCATGTTCGTACTGTCCCAAGCACGTCGATCCGCACGACCGCATCGTCGACGTCAAACGCGCCACGATACAAGAAGGCGTGATGATGGACCACCCCGGACCGCGGCACGCCCTGGTCGTCAACAGGACGATCAAGAAGACCGGTATGCTCGCCGAGACCGAAGTCATTCTAGGCACCGTCGGCCGCTTCAATTTCCGCGCTCAGTTGAAAGTCGCTCCGCTCGGCTTACGTATGGCCGTCAAGGGCAAGATGCCGCCTCCGTTCCTCAAGCCGATCCCCAAGGCCGACGAAGTCCGCACGATTTTCGAATCGCTGGAGGTTCCGACATGAGCAGTACGCTTCTGCCCGAAGAGCAAGCCACCGACTCTCACCGCCATTCCAAGAGTTCGGAGATGCGGCGCTACGGCTTCTTCCCCGGCTGCGTCGCCAAAGAGTCGTGCAAAGAGCTCTTCAACTCGACGATGCTGCTGGCCGACAAGCTCGGCATCGAACTGATCGAACTCACGGCGGCCTCGTGCTGCGGCGCGTCGGTCGTCAACGACACGAACCGCGATATCGCGCGTGTGCTCAATGCGCGCACGTACGCGCAAGCCGAGGCGCTCGGACTTGACGACGTCATCACGATCTGCTCCACCTGCACCGGCCATATGCGCGCCGCCAACATGGAACTGCTCGAGAGCGAAGAGCGCATGAACCAAGCGAATTCGATTCTCGGAAAGTTCGGCGCGAAGTATGAAGGCAGCGTCATGGTCCGCCACCTGTTGTGGCTGCTCATCGACGACATCGGTTTGGACAAGCTGAGCAGCATGGTCGTGCGCCCGCTCAACGGCTTACGCGTCGCGCCCTTCTACGGCTGTCACATCATCCGGCCCGAGAAAGTCAACGGCTGGGAGTCCGCGCGTAATCCTCATTCATTGGAAGACATCATCACCGCAATCGGCGGCGAGCCGATTGATTACGCGGGCAAGACGCGCTGCTGCGGGTTCCACATCCAGCTCGAAAAAGACGGCGTTGCGACGTCGATGGTCGGCCAGAACATGCGGATAGCAAAAGATCGCGGCGCCGAAGCCGTTATTACGCCGTGCCCGCTCTGCCACTTAGCGCTCGACGGCTATCAGCAAGATGCCGCCGCGCGTTGGGGCCGCACCGATTTGCCGACATTCCATCTTCCGCAGCTGGTCGCGCTCGCGCTGGGCGTTCCCGCCGAAAAACTCGGGCTGAACAAGCACCTGATCGATCCGCGCACGATTCTTGTCGAACGCGAACTGATCGCCTAAAAGCGAAAGCGCCCGGCGTGAATTGCGGGCGCTTGGATCGGTCACCGATAAAAAGCTCCTAGACGCTGGCGAGTTCTCGCTCCCGCACGACGACATCGACCGAAACGACGCGTTCGGCCGGGATCTCGATGCGCTCTCCGTCATAATGCACGAGCGGCAAGCCGTCCTGTAAGCGCGCCAGCATGCGGTTGCGCGTGAACTGCGCCATCTGCGCCTGGTTAAAGCCCTCGGTCACGACGCGCCCGTCGTCCAAAGTAATGGCGAGCTCCGCGGGAAAATGCCTCAATTGCCCTACCTCCGAACGCGGCAAATATACCCGCACCCGGCGCTTGCTACTCCTGTTCCTCAGCCTCGGCGGCGACGATCTCCGGGTTCTGTCTGCGATCGTAGCGTTTCTTGGTCTTATGTGCGCCGGCCGGACGGAGGTTCACCGCGGGCCCCAGCGGTGGCTTGATCTTGGCTTTGCGGCGACGTTTACGCTTGGCGGCCATGGACGAATCTCTTCGACCGGGGCCATCCCGGATGCTTGCGGAACGCTCGGCGCGTGATAGCCCTCGTCCCAATGCTCGAGGAAACTCGCCGGCTCACCCATAGTGTCGCCCCTGAGTGGGTAGCGCTTTCCGCGCGGGCCAAGGGTCTCGCACCCGGTTCGTACCTCGAAGGCGAGGAGTGGATTTCGGGGCCATGGGCGGTACTCTACGCGGTCAACCGCTACATCCGCACGCTGCAACGCACCGCGGGCGAGCTGCCGCCGCTGAATTCACAGAGCCTTCGCACGGCAGGGGGTGTGACAAGCGCGCGAGTTTTCCCTCACGACCTGTACGATCGCATTCTGCTGCAAGGCGTCACCGCGGACGTAGTCCTCAACAGCAGTCCACTTTCATTTATCCACCCATCGAGCGACTCGAAAAACGTCCTCGTGCTCGGCGCCGGAAATATATCGAGCATTCCCGCGCTCGATGTGCTCTACAAGATCGTCGCCGAGCGCGCGCGTTGTATTCTAAAACTCAGTCCCGTCAACGACTATCTGCGGCCGGTTTTGGAGCGAGCTCTCGCGCCGTTCGTCCGCGCCGGCAGATTACGTTTCGTTTCCGGCGACGCCGAATGTGGCGCGCGTCTTTGCACCGGCGACACGATCGACGAAATACACGTTACGGGCAGCGCGGCGACTTTCGCAGCTATTCGCGCAGTCGCTCCGCACAAACGCATTACCGCCGAACTCGGCAGCGTCACGCCGACGATCGTGATTCCCGGCGATTGGAGCGAAAGCGACCTGCGATTTCAAGCCGAAAGCATCGCGACCCAAAAAGCGCACAATGCGGGCTTCAACTGCATCGCAGCCCAGGTGCTGCTGGTTCCGCGGGAATGGCCGCTGAAAGAGCGACTCCTCCAAGAGGTCGAACGCGTTTTCGACGAGCTGGAGCGGCGGCCCGAATATTATCCGGGCGCAACGCAACGGCGCACTGCCTCGGCCGGCGCGGAGTCGCAACTCCGCAGCATCGCGCGTCTCGACGCGCATGCAGCGACGGGTGCATTCCAAACCGAAGCTTTCTGCGGCGTTTTGTTCAGCGTCGAACTTCCGGGCGATACGCACACGTTTTTGCGCGACGCCGTTGCATTTGCCAACGATCGCCTCTACGGAACCCTCGGCGCCAACCTCATTGTCTCTCCCCAGACCGAACGCTCGATCTCCCGCGCAGTTGCCGATGCGACCTCCGAGCTGCGTTATGGATGCGTCGCGGTCAACGCGTGGGCCGGCCTTGGATATTTCTTAACCGAAACACCCTGGGGAGATTACCGCTCGCAGGGTGAGGGTCTCGGCGTCGTGCACAACTCCTACTTGCTCGCCAACACGCAGAAAAGCATCGTCCGCGCACCGTTTAGGCCGCTCACAAAGCCGCCGTGGTTTGTCACCAATAAAAAACAGGCGCGTCTGGGCCGCCTGCTCTGCGATTTCGAAGCGGCGCGCACGCCGCTGAATGCCTTGCTCGTAATTTTAGCCGCGATGTGAGCGCTCCGCGGAGCCGTTCTGCACCGAGAGCTCCCAGCGGTAGCCGTCGGGATCGTGGAACCACAGTCCCATATGCGGCGAGCCAGGCGCTTCGGGACCGATCTCGTCGCCCGGATCCTCGAGGTCGACGCCGTTCTTGCGCAGTTCCTCCAGTGCAGCGTGCAAGTCACGCATGTTTTGCACGTGAAATGACATGTGCTCCATGACCTGCGGTTCGGGCTTTCCTTTAAAGAGCGCGATCGTGATCGCGTCGTTGCTGACGGCGATGCCGTCTTCGAAACGAAAGATCTCCTTCAGATCGAAGTTCCCGGTCCAAAATGTCGCGCTGAGCTCCGGGTCTTTAACCGCCAGCGAGAAATGCCCGACGGATCCGAGCGCAACCGGCATCAGTGGACGCCCGCTGCGTGCAGCATATCCAGTACGCGATCCGTGGGAAGACCATAAACCGTGACTCCGCCTTTACCCGTCATTGTCTTCGCGCTGAATAACGCATCGTAGATCGCGTATTCCGTCGCCTCGGCTGTAGCCCGGTACAGAGCATTCAGTACGGACGTATCGGTAACGATCGGGACGGGCGGCGCTTTTACTTCAAAATCTCCCGTGCGCGCAAACGAGTATCCCGTGCTGAAAGCGATAAAGAGATCGCCGCTGCCGACATCGCTCGTGAGCCCGGTGCGCGACATGCCCATGCCGGCGCGCAGGGCGATCGCTCGCAACTGCCGCGAATCCAGCGGCGCATTGGTTGCGACCACAATGATAATGCTGCCGGACGCCATGCGGCCGTGCAGCGTCACCCGCTTCGGAAAGACCATCTTGTATTCGTTGCGCAGCGATTCGCCAACGGGGACGCCGGCGATCGTCAATTGCTCGCGCGTCGAACCGGTATTGTCGTTCACGAGCACGCCGACCGTGTAGCCTCCGAGATCCGCCGGAAGTACGCGCGACGCCGAGCCGATGCCGGCTTTGAATCCGAATGCTTTCATCCCGGTGCCCGCGCCGACGCTACCGCGCGCAAACTGGCCGGTCTTCGCCGAGTCTAGTAAGTCGACGACGTCTTGCGCGCCGATCGCGCGCGCTTGGATGTCGTTTAAAAGTTGATCGTCGCATTCCGCGACAACAGGCAACGGCACATCATCGCGCACGCCGACCTGCGGATGCTGTTGGATCATCCAACTGATCACGCCGTCGTCGGCACGACCGACGTCCAGCGTATCGGTCAGCACGATCGGTTCCTCAAGATAGCCTGCTTCGTTGACCCAGTGCGTGCCTGTCATCTCGCCGTTTCCATTAAATGAAAGCGCATACGCGGAGACTTTATGGTTCCAAGGGTCGGCGTCGGGTAAAATCGCGGTCGCTCCCGTGCGAATCGAGGCACCTTCGACTTTTGTCACATTGCCGACCGCGACGCCCGGCACATCGGTGATGCCGTCGACGGGTCCGGACGGGTAAAATCCCACGTGAAACGGCACCGCAGCCGAGGCGGCGGCGGCGGCGCTAAACAGGCACAGCAGGGCAAAGACGGCGAATCTCACCGTTCACGTTTTAGCCCGAATCACTCTTTCTGCCCTGCAGGGAGCACCCTATTATCACCGTTTCCCAAGGCATCAAAGCCGCGCGCGTCTACGAAAACCTGTCGACCGCTGAGCTCATCGAACACGCACTCCGCCGCGGCGAAGGCGTGCTGGGCAGCGACGGCCAGCTGATCGTCGACACCCGACCGCATACGGGACGCTCTCCTAAGGACAAGTTTTTCGTTCGCGAAGGCTCGAGCGAGAAACATATCGACTGGGGAGAGACCAACCGCGGCGTCGAGCCAGCGATCTTCGATGCCCTATGGGATCGCGTCGCCGCTTATCTTTCGGAACGCGAAATTTACTCGCTCGATTGCTTCGTCGGCGCCGACGAACGCTACCGGCTGCCGGTGCGCATCGTCACCGAATTTGCGTGGCACAATCTCTTTGCCCGCGATCTCTTTATCGTACCGGATGAAGCTCCCAAGAATTTCAAGCCCGAGTTCACCGTGGTCGATGCCGCGCTTTTCGCCGCCGACCCGCAGCGCGACGGCACCAATTCCTCGACCTTTATCATCGTCAATTTTAAGGAACGCGTCGTGTTGATCGGCGGCACCAGATATGCCGGCGAGATCAAGAAATCCGTCTTCACCGTCATGAACTATCTGCTTCCGCTCAAAGACGTGCTTCCGATGCACTCTTCGGCGAACGCCGGCAAAGACGACGTTGCAATTTTCTTCGGCCTTTCGGGCACGGGAAAAACAACGCTCTCGGCCGATTCGCGCCGGCCGCTCATCGGCGACGACGAGCACGGCTGGTCCGACACCGGCGTCTTTAACTTCGAGGGCGGCTGCTACGCGAAAGTTATCCGCCTCTCGCAGAGTGCCGAGCCGGAAATCTGGTCGGCCATTCACCGTTTCGGATCGGTTCTGGAAAACGTCGTCTACGACGAAACCACCCGTAAACTCGATCTCGACTCCGAAACAAAAACCGAAAATACGCGCGGCGCCTATCCGATCGAATACATTCCCAACGTTGTTCCCGGCAGCCGCGCCGGGCACGCGCGCACGATCGTCATGCTCACGGCCGACGCATTCGGCACGCTGCCGCCGATCAGTAAACTCACCAAAGAGCAAGCGATGTATCATTTCCTTTCCGGATATACGGCAAAGGTTGCCGGCACCGAGCGCGGGATCACCGAGCCGCAAGCTACCTTCTCCACCTGTTTCGGCGCGCCGTTCATGGTGCACCATCCGACGGTCTACGCGAAACTGCTCGGAAAGAAAATCGACGAACACGACGTCACGTGCTGGCTCGTCAACACGGGCTGGATCGGCGGTCCTTACGGCGTCGGCAAACGCGTGGCAATCGGTTATACGCGCGCCATGGTGAACGCCGCGATCGAAGGCGCCCTGGAGGAGGTACAATTCGAAAACGAGCCGTTCTTCGGTCTTTCGATCCCCCTCAGCGTTCCCAGCGTTCCATCGGAAATATTGAATCCCAAGAACATGTGGCCTGACAAATCCGCCTACGATGTGCAGGCGAAGAAGCTCGCCGAGTTATTTGCTAAGAATTTCCTGAGATTCGAGGCACAATCTTCGGAAGGCGTGCGAGCGGCCGCTATCCAGCCGCGATCTTAGCGAATCTTTAACCGTCGCTAATCCATTTCTCAGAACCTTTGGGGCACCCATTCGTTACGATAGCGACATCACTCGCTCCCAAAGGAGTCCTCGTGTTTAGTTTTCGTTCACTGCTTGTGCCGGCGGCCTTGGCAACCGCGCTCGCAGTCCCGGCCATCGGCTTCGCGCAAGTGCAGCCGGCAGCCGCGCAAAATCAGCAACAGTCGGGATCGCAGCGCCACCACGGCGGCTTCGGGTTCCTGAAAGACCTCAACCTGACCCCGCAACAGCAGACGCAGATCGATCAGATTCGCCAGCAGTACCGTCAAGCGCATCCCAAGGGCAGCGCTCGCGATCCGCAGGCCATGAAAGACATGCGCGACAAGATGATGGCCGTTCTGACCCCCGCGCAGCAAGCGCAGCTCAAGGCCGACATGCAAAAGCGTCGCGCCGAGTACGGCCAAGGCCGCAACGGCAACGGACGGAACAGCTTCCCGCAACCGTCGCCTTCACCGGTCGTTTAAGCGACCCCGAAGAATACCGGCGGAGCTATCGCAGCGCGATGGCTCCGTCTTTTTATGCCGAAGAGCCAATGCTGATGAGCACCCAGACGCTCGGCATCCTCGTTGGCGGCGGCCCCGCGCCGGGCATCAACGGCGTCATCGCCTCGGCCACAATCGAGGCCGTAAATAGCGGTTTGCGCGTGATCGGAATTTACGACGGCTACCATCATCTCGCCAAGGGCGAAACATCCTACGTTACCGAGTTGCGCATCGAAGACGTCTCGCGCATCCATGCAACCGGCGGCTCGATTTTGCGCACGTCGCGAACGAATCCCGCTAAGGACGATGCGACGCTCCAAAAATGCATCGGCGCGCTTCGCTCGCTCGGCATCCGCTACCTGATGGCGATCGGCGGCGACGACACCACCTACGGTGCGACACGCATCGCCGAAGCAACCGCCGGCGGCATCGGCGTAGCGACGGTGCCAAAAACCATCGATAACGATCTTCCCCTGCCCGACAACGCGCCGACGTTCGGCTTTGAGACCGCGCGCTCCGTCGGGACCGGCATCATCGAAAGCCTGATGGAGGACGCGCGCACGACCGTGCGGTGGTATCTCGTCGTTAGTATGGGCCGAAAATCCGGCGCGCTTGCGCTGGGCATGTGCAAAGCCGCCGGCGCGACTCTGGCCGTCATCCCCGAAGAGTTTCCGGATGCCGAGCTCGATCTGCAAGTTGTCGTGGACACGATCGTCGGCGCAATCGTAAAGCGCGTCGCGAACAACCACGGATACGGGGTCGCCATCGTCGCCGAAGGAATTGCCGAAAGACTCTCCGCGGAAAAGCTCGCCGCGCTCGAAAATGTCGCTCGCGACGCCTACGGCCACGTACGATTGGCCGATGTGCCAATTGGCACAGTCTTACGCGACGCCGTGCGCAAAAGTTTAGACGACATCGGTGTGACAGCAACGATCGTTACCAAAGATATCGGTTACGAACTGCGCTGCGCCAAACCGGTCCCATTCGACGTTGAGTATACGCGGACGCTCGGCTACGGCGCGGTGCGGTATCTTTTAAACGGCGGCAGCGGAGCACTCATCGCGCTTTCAGGCGGACGCGTCGTTCCCGTTCATCTGTCCGAGCTACAGGATCCAGATACGGGACGCGTGCGCGTACGCATGGTGGACGTCACGACCGAGTCTTACGAAGTCGCGCGCAACTACATGATCCGGCTCGAGCCCGAGGATCTGCAGGAGCCGCGCCTTTCACAGGTTGCCGGTCATACCAATCTCACGCCGGCGCAGTTCCGCGAGCGCTTTGCCCGCGTGGCACGAGCCGTTTAGGGGAATCATACGTAGCGTATGCGCCCCGCGCTTTACGCTTTTTCGCTTGTCATCGCGCTCTTGGGTGCGACTCCGACGGTTCAATCCGGCTTCTCCATCCAACACATTGCAACCGTCGACGGCGCGCGCGAACTCGCTGCCGCCCCAAACGGTGATCTTTTCGTCGGCACGTCGGGTCAGGACATCTATATCATTCCCCATGCCGATGCCGCGGGATCCGCGGGCGCGCCTCGTGTTTTCGCGCATTTCGACGACTCGCCGGCGGCCGGCGTCGCTTTCTCAGACGGCGCGCGCTGCGTCGGTACGCAGTTCGCGGTTTGGCGCATCGCATACCGCAGCGGCGATCTGCGCGCGCGTTCGGCTCCCCAAAAACTCGCCTCGGTACGAACGTCGGGCATGGCGCGCGATCACGTCACGACGTCGGTAGCGGCTGCCAAGGGCGTTTTGTACGCGAGCGTCGGATCGTCGTGCAATGCCTGCCGTCCCGACGTCGATGCAACGCGCGCGACGGTCGGTCGCGTCGCCGGCGGTATGTACCAAGTCATCGCAAGAAATATCCGCAACGCGATCGCGCTGACCGCGAATGAAAACACCGGATCGATTTGGGCGGGCGTCGCCGGGCAAGACGAGCTCGCCGCCGGTCATCCGTACGAAATCTTCGACGACATCAGTTCACACGCGCTCGTCGCCGACTATGGCTGGCCGTCGTGTTACGAAAACCATCGTGGAAGCGGCTGCGGCGGAGTGGCCGTCGCGCGTGTCGTTTTTCCGGCGTACGCGACGCCAATCGGCGCGGTCTTTTATCCGCAGAATCCGGCCGGGCGGTACGTTTTTCCGGCGAAGTTCCGAGGCGGCGCATTCGTTACGCTGCACGGCTCGTGGCACGGACCGCCCTACGTGGCGCCAGCGGTCGTCTTCGTGCCGATGCGCGGCGATTTCCCCGCAACCGGAGTCGATTGGAACGATCCAAACAAGCAATGGACCCAATTTGTGGGCGGCTATCAAGACGACGGATCTCAGCAGCGTATCGGCCGACCCACCGGCATTACCGTCGGACCTCAAAGCGATATATTCCTCGCCGACGATGCGACCGGCGCGATTTACCGCATCCGGCCAAAATAACGGGTACAAACGCCGCATGGCTGAGATTTTTGGAACCGGCGGCGATCCCGTCGACGTCGGCGGCGAATACGAATGTTCGGAGTGCGGCTTCCGCCGCAAGCTGAACAAAGGCGAAACGTTTCCCCCGGACCATCACCCCGAAAAGCCCTGGACCCTTTACTTAGCTTCCGAGGAATTGCCGGCTCAACAAACCTCCGGCTAGAACCAGGCAGGCGCTTTCTCCCCTAGAAGCGTAGGCGGAAGTCGTGCTAGATGCCGACACCGCTGACAATGTTGCGCGGGCCCTCTGGACGCAAAGTTTCGATCCGTCGACTTTAGAGCCGCGGACTGCCGAGTTCGTCAACAGCGCGAAAAACTCGAAAGTGGCGTTCGGCCAGCGTATGCGCGGCTATCTCCAAGATCTCAAAAAGCGCTCGATCAGCTTCGTGCCGAGCTGTGCCCGTCGCTACGAATATTTTATCGAACATTGTGCGGAACTGTCGGCCCAGCAAGCCTATGTGATGTCGAATCTGTTGGGCAGCGACACCGTCGAAGGTTACGAACTGCTGGGCGAGACGGCCGGCTTGCAGTTTCCGCGCGACCATCGCGTCTTCTTGAAGTATCAGGTCGGCTGGCATTTTTTCGTTGGCACCGCGAAGGGCGTGAACGGAAAGACCTACAGCGCCGAGCTCATGTTTTGGCAGTGGGCGCTTCTTCCGCCACCGGTCGCAGCGCGCTTTGGTTTGAGCGACATCGAAAACCAGGTCATGGAAATGCACCTGGCCGTTACCGAGGAAGGCGGGCGTCACTACCGCGCCGCTCCGTTGTTGGTCGCTGGAACGACGGGCTTAATTGACGTTCGCGACGATCCGTTTAAATGGACGATCGGAAAGAACAGCATCGAAGCGCAGCAGAGTGGCGATCTCTTTCCGCTCCACCTGCAAGCCAAAGGATGGGACCGCGGCACGGGCGACCACGCGGAGCTCGCAATCGATCTGCGGTTTTCAAAGGGCAAGGGCATCTTGCTCCAAGGCGGCAGCGGTTGTTCACCGTGCTGCGCCGGGATCGGAACGCTGTATTACTCCATCCCCGGATTAGTTCTCGAGCCCGGCAGTTGGCTTGAAACCGACGGGAACCGCGTGGAATTGCAATCCGGAATATTCTGGATGGATCATCAATGGGGCACCGGTTTCTTGCCTTCGGGCGCACCAATGAGCGCGCCGCTACGCGCCGCTTCCGTGTTGGCCACACCGAGCCCGGGCGGCTGGGACTGGTTTCCATTGCAGTTCGACGATAATTACGAGATCACGGTGGCGGCCATGCACGCGCAAGCGAATTCCAAGTTCTATTTTCAAACGGGCCCCGAACCGCCCGGCGTGATGACAGTTCCGGTGTCAGGAAAGCTGATGGACCCACAGGCCGTAACCAGTGACCTCAAAGGGACGCTCAGCGTCACAGAGTGGGTGAAAGCCACGCATTCCAACGATGCCGCTTATCCGCCGACGGGAACGTGGTATCCCAATCGCTGGGAGTTTACGTTTGACGATCCCGCTCCCAGCCATCTGCGAAACGTGATCATGACTCCGCTTGTCGCCGGCGGCCAAATGGGCTACTTCGCAAATGGCGCCGAATACTTGGAAGGCGGGACCAAACTCAGCAGCCCGGACGGACGTCAGATCGGCACGAGCTTTGCCGAAGCCACGAACTACGCGAACACGCAGGCGTTCCAAGCAAAGTTGGCCGGACTGCCCGCGGACGAGACGACGATGAGACTCTTGAAACGGCCGGTGCCGTCGGCGCTCGATAAGCTCGCGGCTCTGCTGTATACGATTTGGCCGCCAAATGCTAAGGAACTGAAACGCGTCCTCGATTGCTGCTCCAAGAACGGACTCTCCCAATGATACGCACGCTCATACTTCTTCCGCTTGCATTTCTTGCAGCTTCCGCGACCACGCCGGCGGCCCAGCGCGTGCTGACATTCGAGGACTTGCGTCGCGTCGTCACGGTGAGCCAACCGCGTATCTCTCCGAACGGAGAGCAGATCGTGTACGTGCGTTCCAAAGTCGATTGGAAGGCCGACCGCAACCGCTCGGAGCTCGTGCTCGTCAACGTCGACGGCACCGGCGCGCGGACGCTCACCCACAGCCGAATCGGCGTGAGCAATCCGCAGTGGTCGCCCGATGGCACGCACTTGGCTTTCCTCGCTTCTCTCGAAGCCGGCAAGCCCGCGCAACTCTTTGCGATGCCGATGAACGGCGGCGACTCACTCCAGCTAACGACGAATAAGGCTGGCGTACAAGATTACGCCTGGCGTCCCGACGGCAACGCGCTGGCGTATATCTCCGACGATGATCCGGCAAATCAGAAGGCGCTCGACAAGCATCTCGACGCTGTCGTCATCACCGATAACGACTATCTCACGCGCGAAGCGACACAATCGGCACACCTGTGGCTTGTCGATGCATCTGGCGGCGCCGCGAATCGTCTCACGTCGGGAACGTGGAGCGTCGTAAAGGGGACAGCGCCCGTCTGGGCACCTGACAGTTCAAAAATCTATTACCAACGCCAGCCGGATCCGATTTTTGCGCACTTCGTTTCCCAAACGACGTACGCGTACGACATACGGTCGAAGGCGAGCGCCGACCTTGGGTTCGGAGTCGACTCAGATCCGAAGGTTGGTAGCAGCAATTCAGGTAGCCTAAACGGAGTGACTGGCGGACCCTTGATCGCGGTAGCCAAGCCTCGGCACGGCACACTCTTTCTTCAAAACGACCTCTCGATACGCTCCTTAAGCGACGGCCACGAAGTTTTTAACAGCAGCGCCGACGTGGACCGCAACGTCCACTCCTACTTCTGGTTAGGCCCAGACCTCATCGTAAGCACCGCAAACGGCGTTCGGAGCGTCGCGTTTCGGGTTGGGACCCTGAATATGTCCAACGGAACGGTAAATGGCCCGCGCCGTCCTGGATGGGCAGCTGCGCTCGGCATCTTTTCTGATTCCCCGGTCGATTTTTCCGGCGATGCAACCGCCAGCACAAACGGAGCGATCGCATTTGTGGGTTTGCGCCGCGATCGGCCGGCCGAGATTTACTACCTTCCGCCCGGCTCATCAACGGCGACGCAAATCACCAATGAAAATGCCTGGATGAGCGACTTTGCGATCGCGCGATCCGAAGCATTCGAGTGGCAAACCGACATGGGCTCGAAGGCCGTCGGCGTTCTAACGTATCCCGTCCACTATGTGGCGGGACAAAAATATCCGCTAGTGCTCGATATCCACGGCGGTCCTGTCTCCACGTCAACCTGGGATATGGTGGGCCTCGAAGGCCTGTCGCTCGTGCAAATTCTCGCGGCGCACGATTACTTCGTTTTCCGTCCGAATTATCGCGGCAGCGACAATATGGGTGACGCGTTCTTGCAAGGGATCGTAGGCGACATGGCCAGCGGGCCGGGACGCGACAACTTGGCGGCAGTCGCTGCGCTACGGGCGACCGGCATGATCGACGAATCGCGGATCGGTGTTTCGGGCTGGTCCGGTGGCGGGCTGCAAACGTCGTGGCTGATCGGCCATGCGAACTTCTGGCGAGCCGCCGTCATGGGCGCAGCCGTCACGGACCAATACCAAAAGGCCGTGCTTTCCGACATCAACGAACCGTTCAATCAAGCCTTTTTCAATGTGCTGCCGTTCACGCCGGCGGGCCGGGCTGCATACGCAGCCGAGTCGCCGATTACGTTCGTCGACAACGTAAAAACGCCGACGCTGATTCTCAGTGACACGCGCGATCAGCGCGTTCCCGTCTCGCAGGCATACACATTTTATCATGCGTTGCGCGATCGCGGCGCGACCGTAAAATTCACGGCCGTCCCGCGTTACGGCCATTTCCCCACCGATCCCGTAGGACGAGAAATAACACTGCGCGCCTGGGCCGGCTGGTTCGATCGGTGGATGAAATGATGCTTCTCGCGGAAAGCACGCCGCCCGCGCTGACGCTGAAGCTATCCGATCTTCGCAAGACCGTTAGCGTCGGCTCGCCCACGATAACACCAGACGGAAAGAATGTCGCCATCATCGTGCGGCGCAACGACTACGACAAGGACCGCACGCAGGCCGACGTCGTGCTTGTCAACGCGCGCACTCGCGCGGCTCGCACTCTGCTTCACGACGTCACCGGGTTGGGTCAGATCGATTGGTCGCCCGATGGCTCGCAGCTCGCCTACATCGCGCAGGGCATTGTCGACCCCGATGATCCCGCGTCGGACAAAACCTCACAGATATTCCTTCTGCCGATGAACGGCGGCGAGCCGTTTCAAGTCACGCACGAAAAGATGGGCGTGGACGCATTCGACTGGCGCCCCGACGGGCACGCCTTTGCCTACAGCGCGCATACCGAAGCGCCCAACGCGGCGGCGATTAAGGCGCACGACGACGCGTTCGACGTGACCGATGAAGCCTGGACTGACCAGGCGGCTCCGACGCCGGAATATCTCTACCAAATTATGAGCTCCGGCGGAAAATCGCAGCGCATCGGCGGCTGGACATGGCGAGTCGGAGGCGGCTTCACGTATGCGCGCGACGGCCGGAGCGTATTTGTGACGCGCATCACGGATGATCGGCATCCGAACCGTTACCTATCGCGACAGATTATCCGGGTGAACGTTGCGTACGGCGCCTACCAACCGCTCCCGCAACTCTCAATGACGCAAAGCGATCCCGTACGCGGGTCTTCCGGACAGATCGCGTTCGCGTTTGCCAACCCGCGCGGGACGATGCAGACAGAGATCGCGCTCGCCGACGCCGCCGGCACGCACCCGCGCAGCATCACGGTCCGGCTCGATCGCAACGTCGCAGGCGCCTCGTTCCTGCCGGGCGGTTCACTCTTGCTGACGGCGAACGACGCCACCCAGCGCCGGCTTTTCCGCATTTCTCCGGCAGGCGCGGTCACGACGGTTCCGATCGGCAACATCAGCGCGGGCGGATCGAGCGTTTCCAAGAACGGCACGATCGCTTTCACGGGCACGACGCCCGCTCATCCGGCCGAGCTCTATGTGCTTTGGCCTAACGCTCGCGCGCCCGTTCGGCTGACGAACTACAACGGCTGGATCGCACGTTACCAACTCGGAGTCACGCGTCCGGTAATTTGGCGCACATTTGACGGACTAACCGCCGACGGCGTGCTCACCTCGCCGCCGGCGTCCGTCAAACGCTCGGGCCGAGCTCCGCTGGTGCTCTACATTCACGGCGGCCCGACCTCGGCATCGACGACGGCATATTCCGGTTTCGTCCAAGTCATGGCCGCGCACGGCTGGTACGTCTTCCAACCGAATTATCGCGGCAGCGACAACTTGGGCCTGCGCTATGCGCGCACGACGGTGCCGCACATCACCAGCGTTCCCGCGCGTGATATTGAAGCGGGTCTCGCGCGCGTTCTGGCTACTGCGCCGATCGACACCAACCGCATCGGCGTATCGGGATGGAGCGAAGGCGGACTCATGACGTCATGGCTGATCGGAAACGATCGCCGCTGGCGCGCGGCGGTCTCCGGCGCGGCGGTCAACGATTGGGTGCAGTACGATTCAATGAGCGACTCTAAGGACTTCGCCCCGCAGTTCATCGGCAAATCGCCCTGGTCGAGCCCTTCCGAATACAATCTTTACGAAGCCGAGTCGCCGCTGAGCTACGCTTCCAACGTTCGAACGCCGACATTGATCATGAGCGACGCCGGCGACTTCAGGGTGCCGACGCCGCTGGCCTATGAGTTCTACCATGATGTCCGGGCTACGGGAACGCCTGTCCAATTCGTTGTCTATCCGGTGGTGGGGCATTTCCCGCGCGATCCCGTACGTATCGAAGACATCTACCGCCGCTGGGAGGCTTGGTTCGTGAAGTATTTGGGATCGTGATCGCCGGCGATATCGTTCACTACCTGACGATCATGGTCGCCGCTGGCGTGGCCCTGGCGGTCTTCGGTATGTTCTACAGAGGTATTGAAGGCGACAAGATGTGGAATGCAGGCCTGCTGATTGCGGTCTTCGGAGTCTTCAGCCAGGAATGGGTTCTGCATGCGCCGCCGTGGCCCGCGCCGGTGATCATTACGGGCATCATCGCGCTACTGCTGTTCGTTCGCTTGCTCGGCGTCGTTCCGGCGCTCAATCAACCGGTTTCCAATCTCTGGAAGAACCGCTAGTCCGGCAAAGCTGCCTACCTCGCTAAACCCGTCCGCCGTCGTGATAGAATGCGGATGGAGAATCCGCGATGGCAACGACGATACAGTCAGACAAACCGGAGATCGAGCTGCTCGACGGCCGAGCTTACCCCAAGGTGAGCCCCAAGGCCCGCCACTCAGGCGTTCAGGGAGAACTCTGGAGGGTCATTCAGGACATGGCCGGCGATTGCGGCTTTGCCCGAACAGAATGGCGCTTCAAGATTGGCCGCGCCGACGACACGAATACGACGTTCGTTCCCGACGTCGGCTATGTTTCGTTCGAACGTCTACACGAGATCCCGGAAAAGGAGCGCGACGAGCCCCCTTTTGCACCGGATATTGCCGTCGAGGTGCGCTCGCCTTCAGATAACCTTGCCTTCCTCCGGCGCAAGATCGAACGCTATCTGCAAACCGGAAGCGTACTGGTTCTCGTCGCCGATCCGGATAAGCGCACCATTGCCGCGCATGACCCGCACGGTGTGCGTAACTATGCCACCGGCAATCGCTTCGAACATTCGGCCGTGCCTTGGCTTACGTTTGACGTTGCCGTTATTTTTGCGAAGTTGGACTTGCTGAAAGATTAAGAAAAGCCCGGTGATTTCTCACCGGGCTTCTTACATCTAATCTGGCGCCGACCTACTTTCGAGGATCCTTGCGAATCGACTATCATCGGCGCAGGCGGGCTTAACTGCCGTGTTCGGGATGGGAACGGGTGGTGCCCCGCCGCTATGAGCGCCAGAAACTTGATCCTCACCGCGATGGCGAGCCGGAGCTCGAACCGATCGCGGCGAGAAAGCTACATAGAGAAGAACTTCCAGTGCCGAAGCGCATGAAGTGAATCAAAAATTCCGGGCGATTAGTACCGGTCAGCTACACACCTTGCGATGCTTCAACCTCCGGCCTATCAACGTGGTAGTCTACCACGACCCTTCACTCTTACGAGTTCGAGATCTCATCTTGAAGTCAGTTTCACGCTTATATGCTTTCAGCGTTTATCTGGTCCGAACATAGCTACCCGGCTATGCCCCTGG
>PLED01000070.1:34466-34688 GCA_003136355.1 Vulcanimicrobiota bacterium
ATGGCGCAGACTATATCTTCACCTTTCTCGATTGCTCGAGTGAAGGGCCGGCGTATGATGATGCCGATAAATTTGCTCGATCGCTCGAGCAGCGGTCACCATCTCATCGTTCATTTGAACGAATCAGTCGTTACGGGGTCACACGCAGATCGCTCTCGCGTGGACTTCCCACGGTATTGTCCTCAGTCCGCAGACTGATTGGAGTTCACCGTTATAAGCCGG
>PLED01000005.1:0-121 GCA_003136355.1 Vulcanimicrobiota bacterium
TGGTCGTCGGTCCATCGGGGATCTGTTCGACTGCTTCATACCACTTCGGCGTTTGCTCGGTGCAGAAGTACGGTCCGTAAAACAGCTCTTGCAGGCACACGATCTGCGCGCCCTTTTTCTT
>PLED01000005.1:238-3199 GCA_003136355.1 Vulcanimicrobiota bacterium
AAACGCTTCGCTCAGGATGACACACTCAGCGCTCAGGATGACACACTCAGCGCTCAGGATGACACACTCAGCCCTCACCATGACGCCCCGGCGGCATGGCTACAGAGCGCTATGCTGCTTGGGAGCTCAGTTCGCCCTTCACGGCCGTTTCCCAGCAAAAGTGGGAACGTGTTGGGCCGAAGCACTTTTATCGGATACGGAGGAGACCCATGTATCGAATTTCAGCACTTGTCTTAGGAGCGGCGCTTGCTCTCTCGGCAGCCTCAACGGGCGGAGCGTCGGCTCAAATGTACGGAACGGGCGCGATTCCCTCGGGATCATACCAATCGAGCTGCATCAACGCCCGGGTGCGCAACAATATGCTGACCGCCAGCTGTACCAACAATAACGGACAGCGCGTGCGCTCAAGCATCGCGGCTAATGCCTGCGCAAATGCGGATATCGGGGACATTAACGGTCAGCTTTCCTGCGTTCGCAACGGCAGCATGTACGGCCGGGGCCGCGGACGCCGCGGCGTAGGACGCTCGGGACTGTACCGCCCGACTTATGCCGGCGGCGGACTGCCGGCCGGTTCGTATTCGCAGAGCTGCTCGAACGCAACGATGAACGGCAGCACTTTGACGGCTACGTGCACCGCGGCCAACGGTCAGCCGGTTACGTCGTACCTGGACATCAGCCAGTGCCGTTCGACCGATGACGTCGGAAACGTCAACGGTCAACTGCGCTGTGTCTATCGAGGGTACTAACTAGACGCTAACGGGATAATAACGCGCGCTCTTCTGATGTTTACCGGCGCCTTTGGCGCCGGTAAACTTATTTCCGTCGGCAACCATTTTGCCGCGCGAGAAGACGTAGCGCGGGCGGCCTTCGACGGTCATGCCTTCGAAGACATTGTTATCCACGTTCATATGATGATTCTTGGCGGAGATCGTCCGCTTTTTCTTCGGATCCCAGACCACGATATCCGCATCGCTGCCGACCGCAATCGTGCCTTTGCGCGGAAAGAGGCCGAAAAACTTCGCCGGATTGGTCGAGCACAGCGCGACGAATTGGTTCGGACCGAGCACGCCACTGTTCACGCCCACTTGCCAGAGTATCGCGAGGCGGTCTTCGGCCGTGGGCGCGCCGTTGGGGATTTTCGAGAAGTCGTTCTTGCCGAGATCTTTTTGTCCGCAGAGATTGAACGAGCAGTGGTCGGAGCCGAAGCTGTGCAGTTCCATGTTCTTCAGTTTGCGCAGCAAGACGTCTTGATTCCACTTTTCGCGGATCGGCGGCGAGAGCACGTATTTCGCGCCTTCGAAGTTGGGTCGCTCGTAGTCGGTGAAATCGCAGACCAAATATTGCGGGCAGGTTTCGCCGTAGACGGGCAAGCCGCGTTTGCGGCCGTCGCTGATCGCGTCGGCGGCCATCGCGCTGCTGACGTGCACGACGTAGAGCGGCGCACCGGCGATTTCGGCGAGCCGAATCGCGCGATGGGTCGCCTCGCCTTCGCACTCCACAGGGCGGGTGAGCGCGTGCCACTTCGGCTCGGTCTTGCCTTCAGCCAACGCTTGTTTCGTGATGACCTCGATCACATCGCCGTTCTCGGCGTGCACTTGCACTAGACCGCCCGCGTCCCGGCAGGCTTGCAGTGTCTTAAAGATCGTCTCGTCGTCGACGTAGAGCACGTGCTTGTACGCCATAAAGACTTTGAATGAGTTCACGCCGGCGGCGATCATCTTGGGAATCTCGGCCATCGTTTCGTCGCGGCCGTCGGCGATCGTTAAATGGAAGGCGTAATCGATAACGGCTTTGCCGGCCGCCTTTTCTTTCCACGTGTTTAGCGCATTCTGCAGCGAATCGCCGCGCGTGTGAAGCGCGAAGTCTACAACGGTCGTCGTGCCGCCCATGGCGGCGCCGCGCGTGCCGGTTTCGAAATCGTCGGCGGTCACCGTTCCGCCGAACGGCATATCGAAGTGCGTGTGCGGATCGATGCCGCCCGGGAAGACGAACGCATCGCTTGCGTCGATGACTGCGTGTTTGCTTGCGTCCAGGTTTCGGCCGATCGTCGCGATCGTTTCGCCTTCGATCAAAATATCGGCGTCGTAGGTATCGGTCGCGGTGACGACGGTACCGCCGCGGATAAGGGTTCCCATTATGTCAGCGCTTCAAGTCGCAGGCTGCGTTCTTTCCAGGATTCCGGCGGCAGGCCGGTATCGACTTGCACCATCTCGATGCAGTCTTCCACCGGGCAAACCATTTGACAGAGATTGCAGCCGACGCACTCTTGTTCGTCGACGACGACCGTGCTCGAACCGTTGTTGATCAACCGATCGATGCATTGATGCGCAGCATCTTCGCACGCGACGTAACATTTATTGCAGTGGATGCATTTGTCTTGGTCGATGCGCGCGATGATTTTGTAGTTGAGGTTCAGATTTTCCCACGTCGTGATGCGGTTGGCGGCCGCGCCGACCAGGTCTTGAACGCTGGCCAAACCGCGTTCGTCGAGATAATTATTGAGGCCGTCGATCATGTCTTCGACGATGCGGAAGCCGTGGTGCATCGCGGCCGTGCAGACTTGTACGTTGCTCGCGCCCAGCAGTAAGAACTCGACCGCGTCTTTCCACGTTTCTATCCCGCCGATGCCCGAGATGGGAATCGTCACTTGGGGATCGCGCGCGCATTCGTTGACCATNNCGGGGCCGCAGTAGCCGCCGTGGCTGCTTTTGCCGTCGACATGCGGAACGGGGTTCCACGTGTCGAGATCGACGCCGATCAAACTGTTGATGGTGTTGATGAGGCTGACCGCATCGGCGCCGCCTTCCGACGCCGCGCGCGCACCGAAGCGGATGTCAGTGATGTTGGGCGTCAGTTTCACAATAACGGGAACGCGGGCGACTTCTTTGGTCCACTCCGAGACTTGCGCGATCAGATCGGGGTGCTGGCCGACCGCGGAGCCCATGCCGCGCTCGCTCATGC
>PLED01000022.1 GCA_003136355.1 Vulcanimicrobiota bacterium
TCGACCAGCTCCATCACGATGTAGTACGAGTGGTCCTCACGCCCGAAATCGTAGACGTTGACGATGTTCGGATGCGATAGCTTCGCGGCCGACTGCGCTTCGTACGAGAAGCGCTTGACGAAATCGTCGTCCGAGGCGTACTGCTCGCGCAGCACCTTGATCGCGACGCGCCGGCGCAGCAGCGTGTCGGTGCCGCAATAGACCGTCGCCATGCCGCCTTCGCCGAGCTTGCTGTCGAGGCGGTAACGGTTATTAAAGACGTGCGCCGAGTCGATCATTTCAGAGCAGCCCGCAACACTTCCCTCGCAATCGGCGCGGCAACTTCCGCGCCGTAACCTGCATTCTCAACAACGATGGCAACGACCACGCGCGGATGTTCCGCGGGTGCAAAACAGACGAACCACGAGTGCGCCGCGCCGAACGGGTTGGTGGCCGTTCCGGTTTTACCCGCAACGGTGACGCCGGGCAACTGCGCCGGCGTTCCGGTTCCGTGCTGCACGACCGCGATCATCATGTTCTTCACGTTCGCCGCGGTATCCGCCGATATGGGGTTGGCTAGCTCTGAAGCGCCGTAACTCCCGCTCGCCGCGCCTTGGCGGACGACCTGGCGAACGAGAAATGGACGCGGTTCCGAGCCGCCGTTGGCGATAGTCGCAGCCAGCAGCGCCATGCGCAGCGGCGTCATCAGCAGGGCTCCCTGACCAAAACCCATCTGCGCCAACTCGCCGGGAACGATCGAACCCACGGGCGGTACGCGATCCGTGCCGGCGGGAATTTGAAAATCGAGCGACTTTCCGATTCCCCAGCGATCGATGTATTGATAGAACGTGCCGGTTCCCATCTTTAAAGCGATCTGTCCGAAATCGACGTTGCTGGAGAGTGCAAATGCTCCGGTGAGATCTTGCGTGCCGGTCGCTTCGAACTCATTATCGTGCAGCGTGAAGTTTCCGATCGTAAAGTAGCCCGGATCGTAAAACGTCGACTGCATCGTAACGGCCCCGGAATCGAGCGCTGCGGACGCCGTGAAGATTTTGAAGGTCGAGCCGGGCGGATAGAGCCCGTCGATCGCGCGATTCAGGAGCGGGCTGTGCGGATCGTGCAGCAGCGACGCAAACTCCGTTGCCAGCGCGTTCGGATCGAAGCTGGGCACGCTTCCGAGCGCTAGAACCGCGCCGGTCCGCGGATCGAGCACCACGCCGCCCGCGCGCGAATGCAGCGCCAGCCGGGAGTAGAGCGCGTTCTGAATCGCCGGAACGATCGTGGTGACGACATCGGCGCCGCGCGCGGCAGCGCTTTGCCCGGTGAACGCTTCGACGATTTCGGCGATTTGCGCGGCGGCGTCTCCGGTCGTATCGGCCGGCGTGAGCGCGGCGTCGTAAGCGTCTTCCAGTCCGCTCGTTCCATAACGGATGGAGACATAACCGACGGTTTGCGCGAGCGATGCACCGTCAGGGTATTGGCGTTCGCCTTTGGCCGTTTTCGCCAGCACGGTTCCGTCGCTTGCGAGAATGCGTCCGCGGCGGGTTGCGAGCAGCGCGTGTCGCGGGTTGTAAGAAATGGCCGCGATGCGCGGCCCATCGATGACTTGCACGTAGGCTTGCCGGGCGGCCAATACGCCGAACAGGAGCGCAAACAGTATCCCAAGTTTAGCGGAGACCGAGGGTCTCAGGATGCTATCCGTATGTGGGAGCGGCGGTACTCTTGAAGCGAACGCGGCGGCCCGGCGCTGCTTTCCAATGCGGCCGCGAGCGCGCGCGCGGTATCGAGACTCGTCAGGCAGGCGATATTCGCTTCAACCGCAGCGCGCCGGATTTTGTAGCCGTCCGATATCTCGCGCGCACCCTGCGCGTCGTTAATCACCAAGTCAACGGCGCGTTGACGGATCAGATCGAGCACGTGCGGTGACCCGTCGGCGATCTTGTTGACTTCTTCGCACGCAATCCCCGCCGCTTGGAGGTGCTCGCGCGTACCGGGCGTCGCCACGAGACGGTGACCGAGCGCGGCATAGCGCCGCAAGACCGGGATCGCCTCTTCTTTCTCGCCGTCCGCAATCGAAACGAGAATTCTTCCGCCGGTGCCGGGCAGCTTGATCCCCGCGGCGAGGAACCCTTTACGCAAAGCAGCCGGAAAAGTTTCGTCAATTCCGAGCACTTCGCCGGTGGACTTCATCTCGGGGCCGAGTATTGTTTCAACGCCGCGCATCTTCGCAAACGAAAACACCGGTACTTTCACGACGACGAACGGCGCGCTTGCCGCGAGGCCGCAGCCATACTCCATGTCGCGCAGTTTTTCTCCGAGCGCGATTCGCGTCGCTGCGGCGACGATATTGATGCCCGTCGCTTTCTGGATGATCGGAACGGTCCGGCTGGCGCGCGGGTTGGCTTCGATGATGTAGAGCTCGCCTTCGTGAATGACGAATTGAATGTTGATCAGGCCCCGTATCTGCAACTCGCGCGCGATTGCGGTCGTGACCTCGACGATGCGTTGCTCCATAGCGGCGTCGATCGAAAGCGGCGGATAGACGCCGATCGAATCACCCGAATGGATCCCCGCGCGTTCGATATGTTCGAAGATGCCGGGAATCAGGACGTCGTTGCCGTCGAAGACCGCGTCCACTTCGAGTTCGAGGCCGCGCAGATATTTGTCGACCAGCAGCGGCGCGTCGGGCGCTATGGGCGGCGCAGACTCAACGTATGACGCAAGCTGGCCCTCGTTATAAACGACTTCCATGCCGCGCCCTCCCAAAACGTAAGACGGACGCACGAGCACCGGGAAGCCGAGCTCGCGAGCGATCGCGCGCGCCTGCCGGAAAGAGCGCGCGGCTTTCCCTTCAGGACGCGCAACGCCGATGCGGTTCAGCGCGGCATCGAACTTTGCGCGATCTTCGGCCATATCCAGACTCTCGCGTGCGCTTCCAACCAGCGGGACGCCGCGGTCGGCAAGTTCGCCCGCCAGATTGATCGCGGTTTGGCCGCCGAACGAGAGCATCACGCCGCGCGCACCGGTAGCGCGATACACGGCTTCAACCTCGTTCGCGCCCGGGGGTTCGAAAACGAGCACGTCCGAGACATCGAAATCGGTCGAAACAGTTTCAGGATTATTGTTGACGATAACCGACGCGCAGCCGGCGGCGTGTAAAGCCCAGGCCGCGTGCACGCACGAGTAATCGAACTCGATGCCTTGGCCGATTCGGATCGGCCCGCTACCCACAACGACGACGGCGTCCCGGCCGGGATTGCGCATTTCATTTTGTTCGCCGCGCGAAATATAGTAGTAAGGGGATTTTGCGGGAAACTCCGCCGCCGCGGTATCGACCATGCGGAACGCGTACTCACCCTCCGCGGGCAGAGCGCCGCGCGACTCGAGCGATACCAGCTCCGCGATTTCGTACAGAAAGAACGGATCGATTCCCGAGAGCTCTTGAATCCGCGCAAACACTTTGTCATCCTGAGTTGAGAGCCTGTCCCGAGCCAAGTCGAAGGAAAGGGCGCGCCGCAGCATCTCCGCCACGGCGAAAAGCCGCTCGTGATTGGGTTTAATGACGACGGCCTCAAGTTCGGCGTCGCTCCACTCGGCAAGGGCCGTGCCCGTCAGCGTTTCCCGTTTGAGATCGAGCCCGCGCAGCGCCTTGAGCAGCGCGTCGCCGAACGTCCGGCCGATGCCCATCGCTTCGCCGGTGGATTTCATCTGCGTACCCAGCGCGGTGTCCGCCAGCGGGAACTTGTCGAACGGCCAGCGCGGAATCTTGACGACGACGTAGTCGAGCGTCGGTTCGTAAGCGGCCTTTGTCACGCCGGTCACGGGATTGGGAATTTCGTCGAGCGTTTGCCCGAGCGCGATCCTCGTGCTGATCTTCGCAATCGGATAGCCGGTCGCTTTACTCGCGAGCGCGGAGCTGCGCGAGACGCGCGGATTGACTTCGATGATGCGGTACTCGCTCGACGACGCGTGCAGCGCGAACTGGATGTTGCAGCCGCCCTGCACCTTGAGCGCGCGGATGACGTTGAGGCTGGCGCTGCGCAGCATTTGGTATTCAAGGTCTGAAAGCGTCAGCGAGGGCGCTACGACGATCGAGTCGCCGGTGTGCACGCCGACCGGATCGAAATTCTCCATGTTGCAGACGACGATGCAGTTGTCGGCGCAGTCGCGTAGGATTTCGTACTCGACTTCTTTCCAGCCGAGCAGCGACGTTTCGACCAAGGCCTGGTGGATCAAACTGGCTTCGAGGCCGCCGCCGAGTATCTCGCGCAGTTCCGTTTCGTCGTGCACGACGCCACCGCCGGTTCCACCCAGCGTATACGCCGGACGGACGACCACCGGATAGCCGAACTCCTGCGCGAAGGCGACGCCTTGCTGGACGTTCGTGACGACGGTGCTCTCCGGGACCGGCTCGCCGATCTCGATCATCTTGGATTTGAAGAGTTCGCGATCTTCCGCGAGCCGGATCGTTTCGATCGGCGTTCCCAATAGCTCGACGCCGTAGCGTTCGAGTACGCCGGCCTCATGGAGTTCCACGGCGAGATTCAAACCGGTTTGGCCGCCGAGCGTCGGCAGCAG
>PLED01000096.1 GCA_003136355.1 Vulcanimicrobiota bacterium
GCACCCGGAAATGCCGGCACTGCGTCGCGCGGCGTGAATTGGGAGGTCGCGCCGACCAACGGCAAGGCGCTGGGCGCGCGCTGCAAAGCCGAAGGAATCGATCTCGCCGTTATCGGCCCGGAAACGGCAATCGCGTCGGGAGTCGGCGATCGTCTGCGCGAGGCGGGAATCGCGACGTTCGGCCCGGGTCGTTCCGGCGGACGTTTGGAGTCGAGCAAAATCTTCGCCAAAAAGTTTATGGAGCGCCACAACATCCCGACCGCGCGCGCGGTCGTCGTGCATTCGCTCGGCGCCGCGCAAAAAGTGCTCGACGAGTGGAACGGCGCGTGCGTGATCAAAGCTGACGGATTGGCATCGGGTAAAGGCGTTGTCGTGACTGCCGATGCAGTCGAAGCGCGCAGCGTGCTGGAGGAGTGGTACGGCGGAAACCGCGTGCCGGGCGGCGGCGCGGATGTGCTACTCGAGGAAAAGCTCGAGGGGCGCGAAGTCAGCGTCTTCGCGATCGGCGACGGGCGCGCGCTGTTTCCGTTTGCGTCGGCTTGCGATTACAAACGCGCGGGCGACGGCGATACGGGTCCGAACACGGGCGGCATGGGCGCATATTCGCCTCCGCATGGTTTTCCAAGTGACCTCGACGCGCAAGTGCAGGAACGTATCATCGGGCCGGCGCTGCGCGGGTTGCAGGCCGATGGCGAGCATTACATCGGCGTGCTGTATTGCGGGCTGATGTGGACGCAGAACGGTCCGTATGTGATCGAATTCAACGCGCGGTTTGGCGATCCGGAGACGCAAGTGTTGATGCCGCGCATCGATGGGGACTTCGCGCTCTTGCTTAAGTCAGCGGCGGATGGAACGCTGGATACGGGTGTAGCGTCGTTGGGCGAACGCGCATGCGTGGGCATCGTTCTCGCCAGCGCGGATTATCCGCGCAGCAGTACGCCGCTTGCGGACTTGCCACGCGACATGGCGCTGCCTGAAGACGTGCACGCGTTTTGGGGAACGTCCACGCCGCAAAACGGTTCGGTGAAGTCGGCGGGCGGCCGGGTTCTTACGGTGAGCGCGCTCGGCGACGATTTACCAGCGGCGCGTGCGCACGCCTACGACGCGGTGCGCGATCTCACACAGCGGTTCGGCTCGGCCACCGGCCTTACGTTCCGACGCGACATCGCGCTAGTTACAAGGTAGCGCGGCCCCTTCGACAGGCGCATCTACGATGCGCTGCTCAGGGTGGTTCGACAGGCTCACCATGACAACGTTACAGAATAACGCGCTCGACGTAGCCCGTCAGTTCGACGTAGCCTTGACCACGCGCACGGTTCGTCGCGGCGTCGCGTACGTCGGTGGCGCCTTCCCAATACGACGGCGACGAACGCAAGACCAATTCTTGGTTTGCAAGCACGGGCGTAACGTTGAGATCGAGAGACGCTGAAGGCACGCGTACGCGCCAACTGGCCGGATACAATGCGTGCGTAGCGCCACTGCGCCACCGGCTGGTTGCGGTGACGGTGAATTGGTTGAGCGAAAGCGGGCGCACGCGGCCGTCGCGTTCGATGAGACTGCCCGACGATTGCGGTTCGATCGTGTTGTCCGGCCGGCGGAACAGGTAGATCATCAGCTCGCGGCCATCGTCGAGTTGCAGCGACATCCAATCCCAGCCGGTCTCTTCGGAGAGCAGCTGGTTGGTGCCGAACTCATGATCCATCCATGATGTACCGCTCACGGCGAGCGTCTTGCCCGCATACGTCAGCACGCCTCGCGTGTGCAGGCGCGAAAACGAATAGTAGTGCGACGCGCAGCTCGCGCACGCGCCTTTGCGAAAGAGACCGTCGTGGCCGTGAATCGCGGGCGGTTTGAGTGGCTGCTGCGTGAGGGCGAGACGCGTATCGCCGTCATCGGCATGCAATGTCATGGGGAAGCCCTTGAGCGACCATGTATCCACGTTAACGGCCAGCTTTCCGACGGCGGCCGCGCCCAAGCCGAGAGCAGAGCGCGCGACGCGTTCGGCGTGAAAGAATTTCCCGCCATTCTGATCGGTGAGCGCAAAATGCGCGGCATAGACTTGATCGCCGCGCCACTTACTGCTGCCGAGGATGCGTTGGGCTCGCGCGACGTCTTGGGGCCGCACGCGCGCGCGAAAGAATGTGACCTCGTAGCCGAATTTGCGTCCGTCGGCGGCTTTGAGATGTCCGGTGAAATACCACCACTCGGTTTGGTATGAGGGATGCGATCCGTGGTCGGCCGGAAAATGAAACGTATAAGGCGCCGTTGCGATGGCAAAAGCAGCCGCGGCGGCGATGAGCAGTTTCATTCTGCGCGCACCGCGTCGGCGGTTGCGATTCGCGCGGCTACCTGGGCAGGATAGATGCCGGCGAGAATTGCGGCGATCAGCACCAGCAGCAGCGATTCAGCCAGCGGCCAATACGGTACGTGCAAGTGCATCGGCCAGCCGAATGCTTGGCGGTCGATAACGTAGATCAACAGCAACCCCAGTAACATTCCCGCTCCGATTCCGAATAAACCGCCGAGCACGCCGATGAGCGTTGCTTCGTATAGCACCATATTTCGCACCGAGCGGATCGTTAAACCCAAGTAGCGCAGCACGCCGATTTCACGCCGGCGCTCGAGGACGAGCGCGAAGAGCGTGCTCACCACACCCATGACGGCGATCGTGATCGCGATGATATTGAGCGCTTGCGTGATGAGGAACGTGCGATCGAAGATGGCGAAGACGACCGCGCGCAGATCGTGGGTGGTTTGCACTTCGACGCGCAGGGGGAGCGCAGCCCGAATGACGCGGGTGCGTAGGGCATTGAGGTCGGTGCCCGGCTTGGCGTAGACCGAAAACATGCCGGCGGAGTCGTCGCGATAGAGGCGGTTGAACGTGCGCTGGTCGACCATCACAGTGCCGGCGTCATTCGAATAATCGTCGTAGATGGCCGCAATGCGGAAAGATGTCGGTCCGGCGGGCGTGTCGAGCACGAGTGCATCGCCCGGATGCAGATTCGCCTTTTCCGCAAACGGCGCGCTCACGATGACGCGTGTCGTCCCGGGGAGCGTGCGCGCAAGGGTTGCAGCGTCGGCGCCGCCGGAAACGCGCACCCAATCGCGTTGTCCGATCGTGCGGAAGTCCGTTCTTGCAAGCGTAATCAGCGATCCGCGACACGGAATCTCTACGCCGCGGAACGTGTCGACGGCGGCTACACCCGGCAGCGCGCGAATGCGTTCCGGAATCTTCGCCGGAATGCGCGCGTCGTAGACTTCACCTGAAACGCCCATCGGCCGGACAAAGAGATCGGCGATCAGTGTTTGGTCGAGCCATGCGGCCACAGTCGCGCGCAGCGAGAAGACGCTGACGGAGACGCTCACGATCATGGCCACGGCGATCGCCAGCGCCGCGATCGCCAGACTGTTGCGGCGCGGCGTTCCGCCGAAATTCGCCGCGGCGAGCATGGCGGCGGATGAAAAACCATAGCCGAGGTTTTGCAGCAGGCGCGCCGTCACGATCACGCCGAGCGGCACGCACAGCGAGGCGCCCAATATGATGCATAGGGCCGACGCGTAACCGAACAACGGAAGTCCGTCGATGGCCGGCGCTTGCGCTAAAATGTAGGCGACGCCGAGCAGCAACAGTCCGCCCAGTGACAGCAAGATCGCGAGGCGGGTCATCCGCGGTTCGAAGCCGCGCGAGCCCATGACACGCGAAGGTTGCGTGCGGGCCGCTTCGACTGCCGGCGCGATCGCGGAGATCATCGCGACGGCAATGCCGAAAAGCAGCGCTTCGATCATGAGACGCGGATCGTAGAGAACGCGATCGACGTGCGTTCCAACATAGAGCGTGTTCACCGTGTGGGTTACGGCTCCGACCGCTAGACGCGCAAGAAAGTATCCGAAGATTAAGCCGAGGAAAGAACCGAGCACGCCAAACAGCGCGCCTTCAGTCAAGAAGGCAGCGAAGATCTGTCTGCGCGTCGCGCCAACTGCACGCAACGTTCCAATCTCGGCGCGCCGCTGCACGACCGAGATGGCGACGGTATTGTAAATCAGGAACGCGCCCACGAGAAGGGCGATCAAGGAAATTGCGGCGAGGTTCACTTGGAAGCTGCGCAGCAGGCGGCGGACTTCGTCCGTGCGGGTCGCCGGTTCCACGACGCGAGTTCCGGGCGGAACGATCTTTCCGAGTGCGGCTTTCACTTGCGCGAGATGTTGCGGCGCGACGATGCAGTCGATGCGATCGATCGTACCGACTTTTCCGAAGAGTTCTTGCGCCGTGACGATGTCGACGAAGACGACGCTCGAGTCCGCGGCGCTCACGGTGCGCGGGACGATCGCCGCTACGGTAAACGTGACGGGCCGCCCGCCGGCGAGGGCAGCGAAACTGCTACCGATGTGCAGTCCCAAGCGATCGACGACGCGCTGCGAAACGATCGCGCCGCGACCATCCATCAGACCGTAGGGGTCGGAGGTGTTGCCGCGCACGTCGACGCCTTCAGGCAGCGGCTGCAGCAAATCTATTCCGAGCACACGCAGGATCTCGCCGGAGTTCGGGTCGCCTTGACGCGCGCCCACGACGATCGAATCTTCGATGACCGGCGAAGCTTGCACCACATCGGGCGCGCGCATCACTTTCAAAAGCGTGCGTTCGTCGAATCCGCGTCCTTCACCGAGGACTTGCAGGTTCACGCGGCTCGTTACGATGTTCACGTTGGAGGAGAACGAGGCGATTGCGGTCGCATTTGCGAGATCGATGGCGACGAACAGCGCGATGCCGAGCCCGATCGCGAGCAGCGTTACGAAAGACCGCAAACGGTTTTGCCACATGTAGCCGAGCACTAAGCTTCGGAAGAGGGTGAGGAGCGCTTTCATTCGCCTCTCGACATGCGCCCTGAGGGGCGCTGCTCGGGGTCCTTCGACAGGCTCAGGATGACACTCATTGCTACCATCACACTGCCGCCATCACGTCAGGCGGCCGTCCTGGAGGTGGATTGAGCGGTCGCACTGCTTCGCGGCTTCGGGGGAATGTGTCGCCATCAAAATCGTTTGACCGCGATCGGCGATGTCACGCAGAAGGTGAAGAACCGTGGTGCCGGAGTGCGAGTCCAGATTTCCGGTCGGTTCATCGGCCAAGACCAGAGCGGGTTTATGAATGATCGCGCGCGCGACGGCGGCGCGCTGGGCTTGGCCGCCGGAAAGTTGTGAAGGATAGGACGCGGTTTTGTCTGCGATCCCGACGGCTTCGAGCGCCTCTTCCACGCGGCGGTCGATTTCTTTTTGCGGGCACCGCCGTAAAATGAGCGGAAGCGCCACGTTGCCGGCGACCGTCATCGCGGGCAGCAGGTTAAAGAATTGGAAAACGGTTCCGATTCGATTGCGCCGGAGCGCCGTGAGTCGATCGTCATTGAGCCGGGTCGTCTCTTGGCCATCGACAAAAACGCTCCCAGAGGTCGGAAGGTCGATGCAGCCGGCCAAGTTCAGCAGCGTGCTTTTTCCGCAGCCGCTCGGGCCGACAAGCGCGACCATTTCGCCGGGAGCAATTTCAAAAGAAACGCCGTCGACTGCGCGCACGCCGTCATAATCCTTGGTCACCGATACCATCGCAAGGGCGCGCACGCCCGCCTTGTTCTCGCTGCGCTCCCGCGAGCCCGCTCCAGCATGACAAAACGTAGGCCTTCCGAACTAACGAGGCATGTGCGGCGTCGCGGGAATCTATGCACCGGGGCACGACGCGGCGCGGCTTGCTTTTTTTGCACTCTACGCGCTGCAACACCGCGGCCAGGAGTCGGCGGGCATCGCCGCCGCGGACGGCGGCGCGCTGCGATCGCACAAAGAAATGGGCCTCCTCGGCGCCATCTTCGATGAAGAGAATCTGCGCGATCTGACCGGCTACATCTCCGTCGGACATACGCGGTACTCTACGACCGGTTCCTCGATCGTCGTCAATGCACAGCCGCTGCTCGAACAAAGCGTGCTGGGCGATTTTGCATTTGCACACAACGGCAATTTGACCAACACCGACGAGCTGCGCGAGACGCTTTCACCGGGCGTGACGCTGCAGGCGACATCGGACTCCGAAGTCATGGCGAAGCTGATCGTCGAGGGCAGCGGATCGATGATGGATCGGATTATATCGCTGCTGGAGCGAGCGCGCGGCGCGTATTCGATCGCGCTGTGCACCAAAGACGAACTCTACGCGTTTCGCGATCCCTGGGGCGTGCGGCCGTTATGCTTGGGAACGTATGGCCAAGGCGGCTACGTGGTGGCTTCCGAGTCGTGCGCGCTGGCGACGATTGGCGCGAGCTATGTGCGCGAACTCAAACCCGGCGAAGTTATCCGCGTGTCCAAGGACGGTTTCGAATCGGTGATGGTGCGGCCGGGAGAGAAGGCGGCGCTTTGCATGTTCGAGTACATTTACTTTGCACGTCCCGATTCAAATTTCAGCGGCGAATCTGTCTACATGGCGCGCTACCGGATGGGACGCGAACTTGCGCGCGAGTATCCGGTCGAAGCCGACGTGGTGATGGCGGTTCCCGACTCTGCGATTCCGGGCGCGATCGGATATGCGGCCGAAGCGCAACTGCCGTATGTCGAGGGGCTGATCAAAAACCGGTACATCGGACGCACGTTCATCAGCCCCCAGCAAGATATGCGCAGCCGCGGCGTGCACTTAAAGTTCAATCCGGTCGTCGAGAACCTCAACCAGCAGCGCGTCGTCGTCGTCGATGATTCGATCGTGCGCGGAACGACGACCCCGCGCATCGTGGAACTGTTGCGCGAAGCGGGCGCATCGGAAGTGCACGTGCGCATCAGTTCGCCGCCGATCATGCATCCGTGTTATCTCGGCGTGGATATGGCGACGTACGACGAATTGATTGCCGCCAACCTCACGGTCGAAGAGATTCGCCAGCGCATCGGCGCCGATTCGTTAGGCTATCTCAGTCTCGACGGCTTGGTCGCTTCGACGGGCCGCAAACGGGACGAGATGTGTTTGGGCTGCTTGACGGGCACGTATCCGAACGTTCCGGCCTGGCACGCTTCGCGCGCCGCTCCCGTTTAACGAACGAACGCAATGCGCCGAGCTTTGATAGTGGCCGTATCTCTGTTTGCCTTGGGCGTGCCAGCCTGTAGCGGCACGAATGCGGTACCCGCAACCGTGCCGCCGGATACGCCAAGCTTTATCGACGCGTGCATAAACGCGACGCCGCCGCCTGCACCCGCGTCCACGCCTGGCGTGGTGCCCCAGTTGCGCGCGTTTGTGAAAACGCCGATTCGCGGCTTGATCGATTTGGGGCAGATTAACTTCGAAATCATGCCCCCGGCGCCATACAACACGCTGTACTATGCCTGCCTGAGTCAAACCGAAATCTCCGGCATAGTCGTGAACGACACGTGGGCCGATCTGCAGCCTGATTATGCCGGCCAACCGCTTAACACGGCGACCATCGATGCCGCGCTGCAGTTGGTTGAACGATACAATCGCTTTCCGGGGCGCTCGCTCGGCGTGCGACTTCGCGTATGGGCCGGCCTCTATGCGCCGGATTGGGCCAAAGCTATCGGCGGCCCGGCCGTGGACATCTGCGATCAGGGCGCGGTACCGCAGCCCGTACCCACGTCGACGACGCCGACGCCGTGCCCGGCCGCAGCCATCAAGACCGTCGGACGGTTTTGGTCGGATGCCTACGACGCAGCGTGGCGCGCGCTTCAAAGTCAGCTTGCGTTGAAGTACGACAACGATCCGTTCGTCACTGAGGTTTCGCTGAGTTCGTGCAGCTCGCTGACGAGCGAGCCATTCGTTCAACCTGAAGACAACTATTCACACGCGAACATGCAAGCCAGCGGTTACACCGATGCCGGCTACCAGATGTGTTTGGCGGGTGCCGTTGCGCGCGACTATGCGCCATACTGGCACGCAACGCCGGTTGATTTTTCATTCAATCCATTCCAGCTCATCGATCCGGTTCCGAAGCAGAGCGACCTCGCCTTCACTGAAAACACGATCGACGCGTGCCGGGCGCAGCTCGGCAGCCGATGCATCTTGCTCAACGAAACGATGGGAAAGTTCACGCCGGCGCCATCGCCGGCGCCCGGAGCAACTCCGGCGGGCGCCGCGGAATATTTCGCGATGTGGGAACACATGCATGACGCCGGCGGCACGATTGCCTTTGAGACAGCATCGCCGCCCAACCTTTTGATCGCATGGGGTTCCAATCTCACGGGTTGGAGCGCAGCGGTGACTATGGCCATTAGGTACGGCGCATCGTCGCTCGAGCTGTTCCCGCCCCAGCGCTCCGGAGTACCCTGCACGACGCCGCCCACGCGACTATGGGTCGAGGGTTACACGTGTTTCAGCGATAGCACTATGGCCGGCTGGAAGGGGCAGCTTACGCCGGCGAATTAGGGGAAGCGCTTTTCTTTTACGTCTTCCGCGAACGACTGCAGAGCCGCGGTCGCGTTGGTTCCGACGGATGCGTAGCGTTTCGCGAAACTCGGTGAATCCGGATACATGCCGAGCACGTCGTGCAGCACGAGCACTTGCGAATCGCAGTGCGGACCGGAGCCGATGCCGATCGTCGGAATGGTCAGCATTTCGGTGAGTTCGCGAGCGACTTCGTGATCGATCACTTCGAGCACGATGGCATAGGCGCCGGCAGCTTCGATCGCTTTCGCGTCGGCGACTAACCGTTCGCGATTCTTGCGCATCTTGTAGCCCGGACCTAAACTTGCCGTTTGCGGCATGACGCCGATGTGTCCGACGACGGGAATGCCCGCACTGTAAATCGCACGGATGCGATCGGCGACGAAGGTTCCGCCTTCCATCTTCACCGAACACGCGCCGCCGTCTTTGACCAAACGGATGGCGTTGCGCGTGGCGTCTTCGTCGCTAACTTGGTACGAGCCGAACGGCATGTCGACCATGATGTGCGCGCGCGACGTGCCGCGCACGACAGCGCTCGCGTGGTGAACCATATCTTCGATCGTTACGGGCGTTGTTTCATCGTAGCCGAGCACGACGTTACCGACGCTGTCGCCAACCAAGATGACATCGATGCCGGCCTTTTCGGCGAATTGCCCGAACGGCGCGTCGTACGCCGTCACGATCGGAAAGATCGTGCGGCCCTTGCGGCGCTTTATCGCGCCGGCGGTGACGCGGCGGACCGTGCCCTTTTCGGGTTCGTACGGACGCGCGTTTTCCAGGACGTTCTTGTGTACGGTGTGCGTAGCCACAGTCGACGAACCTTCTACAAGCGGTTGAGCACCCCTATGAAAAGCAACGCGCCGGTGCGCTCGTCGCGGATTGCAAAGATGAAGGAATGATCCACGACAAAAACGGGCGGTCGACGCGGGGATAGGCTTATGCCCAGCCTTGCCATCTCGACCGACGTTGCCGCCGCTGCGGTTGTTCCGGCCTCGTCCACGCGAACGTACGATGCGTGCTCAACGTCGGCGATAAAAAGTTCTCGAGGAAGATACATTCGCGTGAAATCCGCATTTCTTGAGAATGCGATACCCATTCCTAAAGCGCCGAGCGAATCGTTTAGGCTACGTTTATAACGCGCGGTAAAGCGCGGCATCGAGAATCGTATGTACTGAGGACGCAGCGCCCGCCTGTCGCGCTCAAAGCGCTGTCGCGTAAGCGTCTTCAGCAAATTCAGCGCATTGTTGTGGTCGGGAAGGATGATATAAGCAGCAAAGCCGCCCCGGCCATATGGTGCCCGCAACTCCCTGTAACCACGCTCTTGCGCCGTTTCAAAAGATCCCACCAGCGTCATCATTTTGACGGTCGTTTGCGTTCCGTCGGCGCTGCTAAATCGGTGCGGTTGGGTAGACTCTTTCGCGAATGGCAGCGTCCAATTCGCTTGAAATGCTAGCGCATTTGTAAGGTAGGCGAAGTCCTCAGGATGCGTCGCATCGATTAGGTGACTGATGAGGCCGAGTGTATGTGCGCTCACCCAACTATTGATCTCTGCCGCTGCGCGCGGACTTTCGAAATGTACCGCGCGAGCTTCGGCAGCATACTTGTCGCGTATCAAATGCATATAGCTCGGAAGGGGAGGGTCCGCGGCGCGGAGCCAGATCGCATCGGCTAGGCCCACTCGCGCATCACGATTTGTCAGCGTCTTGCGAATGAGCGCGGCATTGCTATCGGCAAGGTTCTCTCGCTCGGGCTGCCGGAGCGCACGCAGAATCGCCGTACGCGTTTCGCCGTTTGCCCCGTCGGCGGCCATGGAAAGCGCGATGCCTATGCTCAGCGGCGAGATGAAGACGTTCTCATTGGCTCGTGATGCGAGCCGTTGTAAGAGCGTTATGCCGAACGCGTCGAAGTTTGCCGGACGCGGCGATGGAGCCGGTGCGGACACGCCTAAACACAGAAGCGCCACGGTGAGCGCCGTCCAGCGTTTCATAGGTCGTCAGCGATTCGATAAGCGACAATGTGACGCCCGCGTCACAGACGACCGGCGCCGTTCATTTTTCTACTATGATTCGCGCGCTCGTCTCGGTTCTCGCCTTTGTCATGGCAAGCTGCGCGCACATGGTGCCGCCGGCGCCGCTTCCGCCGCAGCCGCCGCAAGAAGCGAACCCGATCATCATCATTAACGGGCGTCCCGAGCGTTCGGCGCCGCGCATCATTCAAACAGCTGCGCCTAAAAGGCGCGCCTCGGTTCCATCTGCGACTCCGGACGTGGTTGCTATTGGTTGGTCACTGCGTGATACACTCGTATGGGATGGAAGAAATGCTGCTGCAGGACACGCCGTACATCGAATACCTGGACGGCAAGGCGTATCCGAAAGCCGTGAGCCCAAAGGCGAGGCACTCGGTCGTTCAGGGAGCCGCGCTCACTATTTTGCGGCGATGCAGTGCTGGGATTGGAATCGCGGGAACCGAGTGGGATTTCCGCCTCGGGATTGCCGATGGAACGCAGACGATGTTCGTGCGGGACGTTGCCGTCCTCATGTTGGAACGTCTGCGCTCGCTGCCGGAGCCCGAGCGGGAGCAGCCACCGTTCGCGCCGGATGTCGCCGTGGAAGTACGCTCGCCGTCGTACCGCCCCGCGTTCGCCGCTGAAAAAGTCGTGCGCTATCTGCGTACGGGTGCGGTGTTGGTGTTAGACGTCGATCCGACCAGGCGCGCGGTGTTCGCTCACTCAGCTAGCGGCGTTCACACATTCGGCGAAAGCGAACGCTTTACGCATGAATCTACACCGTGGCTTTCGTTCGATGTCGCGGAGCTTTTCAGCGATATCGATCTATTGATGTCCTGATCGCGGGGCCCTCCCTTCGACTCGCGACCTTCGGCCGCTGCTCAGGGTCCTTCGACAGGCTCAGGATGACAATATCGAGTTAATCACGCCTATAAAAAGCAGCGAGCCCGTCTGTTCGTTGCGCAGCGCAAAGATGAACGGGCGATTGACGATGAACTGTTTCGGCGGTTCCTGCATCGCAGTGGTGACAATTGTGACCGCGGTTGCGGCGGCCGCCGTCGTTCCCTTTTCGTCAACGCGCACGTAGGCTTGGTGGCGTACGTCAGAAATCGTCAGCCCCGGCGGGGGCGTATGCATGAGCGAGAAGTCCGCCGCTCCGGAAAACGCGATGCCCATGCCGAGCGACTTCAAGACGTTAACAAGCGACGTATCGTAAGTGGCTGTGAACTTCGGAAGCATGACCTGAAGGCGTTGTGTCGTCATGCTCGCGGCGATGCGGTCGAAATTGAGGGCGTTCGTGTACGTCAAGAATTTGGTTGCCGTGACGCCGGCGTTGGGCAGGATGATGTAAGCGGCGTAGCCGCCTTTACCGTAAGGCAGGCGAATCGCGCTGGAGATCGTGCCGTCGAACTCTTTGAACATGCCGGTTTCCGACATCGTCGGAACGATTGGTTTCGATCCGTCCGCGTTGGTGAAGGGTCGCGGACGCGTGTCGTCTTTTTTGAACGGCTGCGACCAGTCGGCTTTAAAGGCTAGCGCGTTGGTGAGATAGGCGAAGTCGGACTTTTGCGTTTGCGTGATAAGCTTGTCGATCAGTCCGAGCGTATGCGACTTCGTCCATCCGTTGATCGCAGCTGCTGCCGACGGATTGCCGAATTGGAGCGCTTGCGCTTGCGCGCCGTAGCTTTTCTTTAGGAGAGAGACGTAGGCGGCTTTCGGCGGAATATCTTGCCGGAACCAAAGCGCGTTGGCGACGCCGACCTGGGCGTCGTGATTTCCGGCGAGCGCGCTCATCAGCGCTGCGTTCGCGGGCGCGAAGGAAGTGGCCGAGAAGCCGAGCGCGTGCGCGATCGCCGCGCGCGTCTCTCCGCGGGCTCCGTCGGCTGCCATCGAGAGCGCCATCCCGATGCTCAGGGGCGAGATAAAAACGTTTTGGTTTTTGGCTTGCGGCGCGAGACGCTGAAGAAGCGCAATTCCGAAGCCGTCGTAGTTGGCCGGCTTGGATGCGGGCGCCGCCGCACTCAGGCTGCCCAGCACCGCTGCCAATATTAACCATCTCTTCATAGTAGAAAGAACGATTCTAGCAAGCAGGCCGTTACGCCCTACCGAAGGAGGAAACTGATGCGTTTCGCAGTTTCGGCACTGCTGCTTTCCACGTTGTTTCTGACCGCGTGCTCTTCCAATTTACCGCGGGTGCTCAATCCCGGCAGCGCCACGCAGGCACTGGATCTCTCGCCTTCGCCGGTGGAACTCACCAACGACACGCCGGTTTCGTCGTTCACGGCGCAAAACGACGTTCCCGGCCTTTCCTATACACCAAGCGCGGACCCGAGCTGTCAGAACTCGTCAGGCGGCATCTACGTCGGCGGCGACGGCCAGGCACAGATCGACGTGGCGGGCGCACCGCTCATGTTCACCGTTTACGCAGCCGGAGCGCCGCCTTCGACGTGCACGGTCACCGTGCGTTCGTCCAACGGAGATTCGGCGACGGTCGACGTCTCCTATCAAGTGATGCTCGTGCAAGCGATTGGCGAAAAATCCGATGCGATTACGATGGCGGTCTCGCCGGGTGTGAACCCCAGTGCGACCACGATCACGAAACTGACGCAGATCATTTCTCTGGCTGCCAGCGGGTTTAGCGGAACGATGACGGCCTCGGTGAGCGGCTGTCCGGCGACGGGAAGCGGCCTTCAAGTCAGTCCCAAGCAGATCGCCGGCGCGAGCGGAACGTTTGTCGTCGCGGCATTCGGGCAAGGCAACATGTCGTTTTCGTGCAACGCGATTATTACCGACAGCGTGAACAATAGCGTCACCGTCCCGATAACGGTTTCGATCGGCGCCCTCAACAAGTTTACCGTTACTCAATCGGGCAAGCTCCAGTTTGCCTGCGCGGGGACGACGGTTCCCAAACATTGTCAAACGATTCAAACCATCACGATGCAGGAAGCCGGCGCGACGAGTTTTGCGATCGCCGATAAACCGTCGCTCATACACACGTGCGCGAATTCGTTCAACGGCCCGCTGAAGATGGTGACCACGCCGACCGGCGCGCCGCTGAACAGCGTGCCTGGGCCGACGGCGACCGTCGCGTTCGACGGTTTGTTGCCGATCGCCGCATTGGGCTGCTCGCGGATCGTCGTGACCGATGGGCGCTCGCCGGAGCAAACGGTTAACGTTCCGGTCGACGGTGCTCTCGCCGCCGCGCCGCCGCCGGCTATTTCAACGGCGGCTGCGCCGGCTTGTAAGGGCAACGATCCGTTGGTCGCCGTTCCGGGCGCGCCGCACGGGATGTACGTGTGGAATCCGAACGCATTTCCGAAGTACCTTACGCCGCTTGCGAATGACGTGATCGGGATCGATCACACATTGTGCGGAGCGAGCTTGGTGATCTCGTGGGCCGACTTGGAACCAACGAAGGGAAATTTCAACTGGCAATTCGTTGCGGACGAGGCCAAACCGTACACGGATAAAGGTTTGACGGTCAATCTGCTCTTCTCGGATTCAACCGAAGGTCCGACCAACAACATCACGCCGGCTTGGGTGACCGATCCGGCAAGCGCGGGTGGCGATGGAGCACCGACGGTGACCTGCACGGGTCAGCCGACGATTCCGGTGTTTTTCAGTCAAATTTTCGAGAACGACTGGGAGGCGTTTATTGCGACCGTTACGCACCAGTACAGCTTCAACAATTCGGGGCTTGCACCGAGCGTCGGTTATCTGCGCTTTGCCACTGCCGGCGGAGCGGAAGCGCTTCCGCCGACAGGTTACAACGACGGCGGCGCGTGTCAGTCGCTGTGGACTGCGGCCGGCATGACCTACCCGGTTTGGAAGCAACACGAAATCAACATCGTGAATACGATGGCGGCGCAGTCGACCGACAAGCAAATGATCGTTTCACTCCCCGGGCTCTCGGGCGGACCGAATAAACCGGGCACCAACACGACCGACGTTTACGATATGTCGAATGCGGTTGCGGCTGTTGCGGCGTCCAAGCACATCGGCTTCTCATTTGAAAACCTCGGCACGAAACCCGTCTCACCGCCGGCGCCCTGCAATCCGGCGGCCAATCTTATCGACTTGCACTGGTGCCAGGCGTATCACACATATGCGGGAGTGGTTCCGCTGAACATGCAGCCGATCACCGCGAGCAGTAACCATAACGACGGGACGTTCGATATCGCGGATCTGTTGCCGTACGCGCTCGATAACAACATCCAAGTCTTCGAGCTCTATCCGGACGAGTGGATCCAAGCCGACTCTCCGGAGTTCGCGGGCTTCCTCGGCCAAGCCGCGCATTATAAGGCGGCGCTAAATAATGCGTCGCTGGTCTTAGGGGTTTCGCCTTAGGTTTTCCCTTCGACTGGCGCATCGAAGATGCGCTGCTCAGGGTCCTTCGACAAGCTCAGGATGACAACGTGTGAGGCGTTCTGCCGCGCCTAAGCGCGGCTTGACTCGCTCACCATGACACTCTTAGAGGTCTCGCCGTTTGTTGAGCCGTTGGCCGAGAGTTGTTCGGCAAAGGCCACAAAAGCGCGCACCGGCGTTCCGGTCGGACCCTTGGCTTGCCACGACGATTCGCTATCGAGATAGGCGGTGCCGGCGATATCGAGATGCACCCAGGGCGTATCGCCCGCGAAGGCTTTCAAGAAGGCCGAAGCGGTAAGCGTTCCGGCCGGGCGGCCACCGGTATTTTTGAGATCGGCGATATCGCTCTTCATTAGATCAGCGTATTCGTCGTAGAGCGGCATCTGCCAATAACGTTCGCCGGTCGGCTTGGCGGCGGCCAGGAACGCTTGCACCAATCCGTCGTTGTTGCTCACCGCGGCGCTGGCTGTATGGCCAAGCGCGATGACGCAGGCGCCGGTCAGGGTGGCGGCATCGACGATCCGCGTGGCGCCGAGTTTGTTCGCGTAGCAGAGCGCGTCGGCCAGAATCAGCCGGCCTTCGGCGTCGGTGTTGATCACTTCGATTGTCTTGCCGTTCATCGCGGTGAAGATGTCGCCCGGCTTGGTCGCGCGGCCGCCCGGCATGTTTTCGGTCGCGGGCGCGATGCCGACGACGTTGATCTGGGGTTTCAGTTTGCCGATAGCACGCATCGCCGCGATTACGCCGGCCGCGCCGGACATGTCGTATTTCATTTCTTCCATGCGCTCCGGCGGTTTGAGCGAAACGCCGCCGCTGTCGAAGGTGATGCCTTTGCCGACGAGCGCGAGTAATTCTTTGCTCCCGGGATTTCCCTGGTATTTCAAAACGATGAACTTCGGCGGCTGCGAGCTGCCTTGCGCGACCGAAAGAAATGAACCCATGCCCTCTTGACGGCAGCGATCTTCGTCGAGGATGTCAACTTCCAGGCCCGAATCTTTGGCCGCTTGCTGCGCGGCTTCGGCCAGATGCGTGGGCGTCATGTCGTTGGCCGGCGTGATGGCCAGTTTGCGCGCGAAGTTTACCGCGTCGCCCAACACTTCTCCGCGCGAAATCCCGGCTTGTAAGGCCTGCTCGTCACAATCGCCGGCAATCAGCGTGAGCGTGTCGGCGCCGCTGCGTTTATCCGGAGACTTCTGGTAAACCGACGCGTCGAAACTTCCGGTGAGGGCGCCTTCGACCAGCAACGAAGCGGCGCCGGTTTCATTTCCTTTTACTTGCGGCGGAAGAACCAGTGCGATGTCGCGCACGTTGCGGCGTCCCAGATAACGCACGGCCGTACCGGCGAATCGCGCGAGCATGTACGGTTCGAATCGCTTTGCGTCGCCCAGGCCAATGAGCAGCACGCGCTTGAATGGTTTATCGTGCGCGTGAACGAGGCTGACTTCGCCGAACTTCCCGCTGATTTCGCCTTTGAGCACCTCGCCGAGCGCGCCTTGCAGCTGCGTATCGATCTCTTTGGCCGCGCCTTCGAGCGCCGCGCCGGCGAAAATAGGCACGACGAGAGCGGCGGCGCGCACGGAACCCGGCGCATCATGAACGATACGAACTTGCATGGTCGACCTTTCGATTGGGTGAAGAGGACTTAAAATGCCGATCCGAGTCTTTCCCGCGTGACGCGCGATTCCTACGCCGCTGCAGGCGTGGATATCGCCGCGGGCAACGAGGCAGTAGCGCGCTACAAAGACGTTATGGGCGGCTGGCGGCATGCGGGCCAGATCGACCAGATCGGCGGCTTTGGCGGGCTTTTCAGCCTTCCGGGGGATGCCGCACGCGCGCTCGCGGCTTCTACCGACGGGGTCGGAACCAAGCTGCTGATCGCGGCCGAGCTCGAGCGCTACGGCAGCATCGGCGCGGATCTCGTGAATCACTGCGTCAACGATATTCTCGTCGTCAATGCGACACCGCTGTTCTTCTTGGATTATCTGGCGGTCGGAAAGCTCGAGCCGGAGATTGCGGCGGAAATTGTGCGCGGCTGTTTCGAAGCGTGCAAGAAACACAACTGCGCGCTGCTCGGCGGCGAGACAGCGGAGATGCCGGGGCTTTACGCGCAGGGGCATTTCGATCTCGCCGGCACGATCGTCGGTTTGGTCGATTTGTCGGACGTGCCGAAGAAAGAAGACGTCGTGCCTGGAGATGCGATCGTCGGGTTGCCTGCGGTCGGATTACATACCAATGGGTATACGCTGGCGCGGAAGCTGCTCGACGTGCCGGCATTCGGCGACGCTTTGCTGGCGGAGCATCCTTCGTACTACAACGACGTGCGAGCGATACAAAAGGTTGCGCGCGTTCACGCGATGTCGCACATTACGGGCGGCGGGTTGCTGGAAAACATTCCGCGCACGCTTCCGGATAACGTCAAGGCGATCTGCGAGCAGTCGCGCTGGGAAGTGCCGGCGATCTTCGCTGAGTTGGTGAAGCGTGGCGATCTCGGACACGAAGAGCGCTACCGTACCTTCAATATGGGAATCGGTTACACGCTCGTCGTTCCGCTGGCGGACGCGGCGAAAGCGATCTCGGCAGTGCAAGGTGCGAAAGTTATCGGCTGGATCGAAGCGCGTAGCGGCGACGAGCCGCGTGTCGTCGTTCACCCCGCGCGCGAATAGCATGGCGGGGCGGGAGCTCGTCAATCTTATCGTCGACCTCGATAGCGCGGCCCTCGGCTATACTCGCGGATCGTTCCAATGGTCCGTACTCGATCGCGGCCCCTTCGACACGCGCGCCGAGCGCGCTACTCAGGATGACAATGCTTTGTGGCCGTGGATCGATTACGAGTTTGGCGGGACGTGGAGCTCCGAAGCGTTTGCCGGAAAAAATATCGTCGCGAAAAAAGGTGACCGGTTTGCGGGATTTGCGACCTACGATTCGGCGGGGCTGAAATTTTCTTGGCTGCGCGGATTGGGAACGAAAGACGGCGTCGGGATCTTCGGACCGTTTGGGGTTTCCGCCGAGTTTCGCGGTTCGGAGTTGGGGCCGGCGTTGTTGCGGGCAGCGCTCGGAGGATTGCGCGGGGCGGGCTACGTGCGCGCGCTCATTCCGGCGGTCGGCGGCGACAAGCTCATCGACTATTATCAGAAGCATATTGGGGCGACGGTCGCCGAGCGATTCGATCGTTCGCGGTGGCGCGAGAAGAAATGGCGCACGGTTGTCCTCGCGTCGGGGCGGGGCACGAACTTTCAATCGATCATCAATGGCGTAGCGACGGGTGCGCTTCCGTTAGAGATCACGGCGCTGGTTTCCAATAACCCGAATGCCGTTGCGCTGCAGCGCGCGCGGGCGGCGCATATTCCCGCGATTTCGTTGCCGTGGGAGCGCGCCACGCAGCTGCGTCCGGATTACGATGCGCAACTCTCCGAAACGGTCCGGCGTGCGGAGCCGGATCTCGTTTTGCTTTTGGGGTGGATGCATCTGCTGGACGACCGTTTCATCGCCGAGTTTCCCGAGACGATCAACATTCATCCGGCTTTTCTCCCGTTGGCGGAGGGCGCGAACGAGGTGGTCTTTCCCGACGGCAGCTCCTCGCCGGCCTTTCGCGGTGCACGCGCGGTTCGCGACGCGCTGGCGTGGGGGAGCCGGTGGACGGGCGCGACCGCGCATCGCATTACGCTGCATACCGACCGCGGACCGGTGCTCGTGCGCAAACCGCTTGCGATAAACGCGGGTGAAACCGAAGACGGCGTTTTGGAGCGGCTCCACCCGATGGAGCATCAAGTGATGCGCGAGGCGATTATGCGTTGGGTGTTCGAGAGGTAACTTTAGGATTCGAGAATGTGCAGGCGGCGTTCGAATGCGTCGAAGCGGATATCCACGGAATCGAAGCGCTTGTTCATCTTGTACTCGAACTCGTCGAACCGGCGACCCATGTCAGCGCGCAGTTCGGCCCGCAGCGAAGTGAGGTCTGCGGTCGTCCTTCGACTACGGGTTCGCATTGCGAACCCTACTCAGGATGACATTGCCGGCGGCATTCACCGTTACACCAAAGCCTAGCGGTTGACCGCCGCCATCGCGGCGTCCGGATAGCGGTTGCCGGCGGCGGCGCCTTGTGGAAAGATTTCCTCCAGTTGCTGCAGCTCGTCGCCTGAGAGCGAAACATCGAGCGCCTTGACGTTTTCTTCCAAATATTTGCGGCGCTTCGTGCCGGGAATCGGGACGATGTCGTCGCCTTGTGCTAGAAGCCACGCCAGCGCAATTTGCGACGGCGTAGCGTTTTTGGCTTTGGCGATTTTCTTGACTTCGTCGACGAGCTCGAGATTGCGTGCGAAATTCTCGCCTTGAAAGCGCGGATGGTTGCGGCGCGTGTCATCCTCGGGCAAGTCTTCGGGCTTTTGAAAGTGTCCGCTCAAGAAGCCTCGGCCGAGCGGGCTGTACGGCACGAATCCGATCCCCAATTCGCGGCAGGCCGGCAACACTTCGCTTTCGGGATCGCGCGTCCAGAGCGAATATTCCGTTTGTACAGCCGTGATTGGATGAATCTTGTGCGCGCGGCGAATCGTGGGCGCCGCGGCTTCGGATAATCCGACGAAACGGATCTTGCCGGCGCTGATGAGTTCGGACATCGCGCCGACGGTTTCTTCAATCGGCGTATCCGCGTCGACGCGGTGCTGGTAGTAGAGATCGATGTGATCGAGCCGCAGATGCTTTAGCGAAATGTCGCACGCTTCTTTGACGTATTCGGGACGGCCGTTCACGCCTTTCCAACTGCCGTCGGCTCCGCGGACGTTGCCAAATTTCGTCGCCAAAAATACTTGATTTCGCCGATCGCGAATGGCGCGGCCGACGAGTTCCTCGTTTTTGCCTTGGCCGTAGACGTCGGCGGTGTCGAGAAAATTCACGCCGAGTTCGAGCGCGCGATGGATGGTCGCGATCGATTCAGTATCGTCGCGGCCCGAGTAAAAATCGGACATGCCCATGCACCCGAGTCCGAGGGCGGAGACCTGTGGGCCGTTGCGGCCGAGCGTGCGGTGTTTCATACCGGATGGCTTAGGGCGAAACTGGCCTGCCCCTTCGTGGCGGAAATCCACCTTTTTTGGTATCATTCAACCATGGCGATCAACTTGAAGGACCCTGAGACCGAGGCGCTCGCGCGCGAACTGGCTCGCCAAACCGGCGAGAGCCTTACCGCCGCAGTGGGTCAGGCGGTTCGCGAGCGGCTGGAACGGTTGCGTTTGCGTCGGAGCCGCCGGGCGGCGCTCGAGCGGGTACTCATAAGCGCGTGGGAGTTGCCGCGCATTGACCCGCGAACGCCGGACGAGATCATAGGCTACGACGAGCACGGACTGCCCCGTTAAGGCATGATCCTCGATACCTCGGCCGTGGTCGCGTTGTTGCTTAACGAACCCGAAGCGTCCGAATTTCTAACGCTCGTGCAAACGGCGGATTCAGTCGCAATTGGTGCACCGACACTCCTCGAATGCGAAATGGTGCTCGCAAAGATCTTGGGGGCAGAGGGGCTCGTGCGCGTCGACGAGTTTCTTAGAGTCCTTGGCGTTGAGATTCTTCCGTTCGGCGAACGTGAATTGGCCGTGGCGCGGACGGCTTTTCGAAGTTACGGGAAAGGACGCGGGCGGGCCGGACTGAATTTCGGCGATTGTTTTAGCTATGCAGTAGCGATCACGCGCGACGAACCCTTACTTTTTAAAGGTAGAGATTTTTCGCAGACCGACGTGCGAACAGCTTCATAACGGCTACTTACAATGAGCTAAACGGTTCAGCTTTGCGGCAAGCGCGAATGCAGCAGCGTCTTCATCGCGGTTGAAGACCCACGTGCGCGCGCCACTTTTCTGGGTGCTGAACATGACGACGTCGCCTTTCGAAACTTGATCGCGCCGCATTTTCAAGCCTTTGGCCTGGGTCGTCATTGTATGGTTGGTACCGACGCCCGTGCAACCCAAATCTTGTAGCTGCACGACGGTGTCGTCGCGAGTTCCGCCCGCTTCTTGTTCTTCGATGAGCAGACCATTGCCGGTTAACACGAACATGACAACCGAGGAACCGTGGTGCAGCGAGCCCAGCGTGTCTTTCGCCGAAGCAGAGAGCGGAAGAAGCGCCAGGGCGCAGGCTAACGGTATGTAGCGCATGGATACCTTTTTGCCAAGGATCGGCGCAAATAACCTCCGGCGTTAACGATTCGGCCATTGTACGGCAACGCGCCCTGATTATTCTCCAAGCGTGCCCAAAAAATCGGGAAATCGAGGTCGCGCTGCGGCTGCACGGATTTGTCTTTAAGGTGCAGGTGGGAAGCCACAAGCATTTCGAGCATCCGGTGTTGGGGATTAAAGTAACGATAGTGGGCGATCCGGGCGACGAAATGCGCACAGGAACGCTTCACCGATTGCTGAAAATCGCGGGCATTCCGAGAAGGCCGAGTTGGTAATATGAATTATCTTGTGATTGTCGAGGGTTCGTCTAAGAAGGGCTTCAGCGCGTATTCGCCCGACATCAACGTATTCGCCACGGGCAAGAGCGAACGGCAGGTTCGTCTCCGCATGGCCGCTGGAATCAAAGGCCACATTCGCTGGCTTCGCAGTACGGGCGATCGAGTGCCTCGACCCAAGACGAAGGCCTATATTCAGCCGGTCGATCCGTAGGCTTTTCGCTAAGCGATGACGGTCGCGTTGCCCGCTAACGCGCCCGCGAGCGCGCCGGGCTGGGCGGCGCAAATGTAGGCGCGCTTCACACCGGCGCCGACGGCTTCGATGGCAGCGAGAATTTTCGGCCTCATTCCGCTCGCGCAGCTTTCGGATGCCGCGAATGTTTGCGCTTCGGCTACGGTGAGCTCGGCAATCGCGGAAGAAGGGTCGGCGGGATTGCGCAGCACGCGCGCCACGTTGGTCAGCGTGATATAGGCTTCGGCGCGCAGTGCGCCGGCGATCGCGCCGGCGGCGGTGTCGGCATTCACGTTGTATGCGTGGGCGGAGTCTTCGGAAATGGCAACGGGCGCGACGACCGGCAAGAATCCGCCGTCGAGCAAGGCTTGAAGTGGCGCCGGATCGACCGCGGTAATTTCGCCGACAAAGCCAAGATCTTCACCCGACGGCGAAGTCGCGCGCCGGGCGCGAATCAGGCCGCCGTCTTCACCGCTAATGCCGACGGCCGGAATGCCGCGTTGCAGACACGCGCGCACGAGGCGCTTATTGGCCGTCGCGCAGAGCACGGCTTCGACGATATCGAGCGCATCGGTTTCGGTGACTCGCAGGCCGTCGATGCGCCGGGACCCTACCCCCCGGCGCGCCAGCGCTTCGTCTATCTCCGGTCCGCCGCCGTGCACGAGGATGACGGCGTGCCCGGCGGCCCGGAGTTCGGCCAGCTCGGCCAGGAGCGATTGGTCCCCGCCGGCCATGGCGTTTCCGCCATATTTCACGAGAATTTTCAAGGGCTAGCTTGCAATTCTATGCACTATATGCATAAATATACAACATATGTACGTCCTCGCGCCAGCCCCCACCCTCTACGGACGGCATTTTCTCACGGTCGACGACTTTTCGGCCGACGAGTTAGGGGCGCTGCTGCGCCTGGCCGCTTATCTGAAGGGGCGGCGGACCGCGGAACAGTCCTCGGTACTCCCCGGAAAAACGCTGGCAATGCTCTTCGAAAAGCCCAGCCTGCGCACGCGCGTTTCCTTTGAAGTCGCGATGACGCAACTCGGCGGGCACGTCATTTTCGCCGACGGCCAAGAATTTTTGATCGGCACGCGCGAGTCGCCCGAAGACGCTGCGCGCGCGCTTTCACGTTACGCCGATGCGATCGTCATCCGCACGCATGCGCACGAACCGCTGCAGCGCTTTGCCGACGCGGCGACGGTGCCGGTCATCAACGGTCTGTCGGCGGCGGCGCATCCGTGCCAGGCGCTCGCGGATCTGCTGACGATGCAAGAGCGTTTCGGTTCGCTGCAAGGCTTGACGATCGCGTTTGTGGGCGACGCAAAAAACAACGTCGCAGCGTCGCTGGCGGAAGCGGCGGTGATGGCGGGTGCAACGATACACTTCGGTTCGCCGCCGTCGCATCGTCCGTCGGAACATTTCCTCGCCAAACTCAAAGCGATGGGAAAGACGACCGGCGGTGACGCGCGGGCGTTCTGCAGCGCGGTGCGCGCGGTGCGGGGAGCCGATGTCATTTACACCGACACCTGGACTTCGATGGGCGAAGAGGCGTCGACCGAACGCAATCGCGCAGTACTTTCGCCCTTCCGCGTAACCGATGATCTCTTCACGCACGCGGCGGGACACGCGATTTTCATGCATTGTCTGCCGGCGCATCGTGGCGAAGAGGTTACCGCGGCCGTTATTGACGGGCCGCGCAGCGTCGTTTTCGATCAAGCCGAGAACCGCATGCACGCGCAAAAATCTTTGCTCGTCGCACTCATGACGACGCTCAAGGGTTTTCCGCTATGAACGGCCCCTCGACTGGCGCACCTGCGGTGCGCTGCTCGGGGTCCTTCGACAAGCTCAGGATGACAATAAAGTGAAGGAACGCAGACAAAGAGCCATCCTAACGTTGGTGGCGACGCGGCCGATTCATTCGCAAGAAGAGTTGGCGGCGATGCTCGATTCGCAAGGATACGAAACGACGCAAGCCACGATTTCGCGTGACATCAAAGAGCTCGGGCTGGCAAAAGTGCCGATAAAAAACGGCAACGGAAATGGTCATCAGTTTAAATACGTGTTGCCGAGTCCGCAACTTTCGTTCGCAAGCCGCCTGCATCGCGCCGTCACCGAGCTGGTGACGAGCATTCAAAGCAGCGTCAATTTGATCGTGCTGCGCACGCCGCCAGGCAGCGCCATGCTGGTGGCGACGGCGATCGACGAAGCGCAGTGGCCGGAGATCATCGGTTCGATTGCCGGCGACGACACGATCATGGTGATCGTCCGCGATCCCAAAGAAACGCCCATCATCGTCCAGCGCTTCATCGATCTGCGGGAGTCCACGTGAACGACAAGACCATCGTTTTAGCATACTCGGGCGGACTCGATACGTCGGTGCTGCTCAAGCGCTTTTTGCTGGAAGGCTATGACGTCATCGCGCTGACGGCCGACCTCGGCGAGAGCGACGCCATCGCGGGCGGCGGGGCGGCCGCGGCGTTACATGCGGTGAAGGCCAAGGCGCTCGCGCTCGGCGCGCGCGAGGCCGTGCTCGTGGATGCGAAGGAACGTTTCATCGAAGACTTTGCGTTCCAAGCGCTGCACGCCAATGCTTTATATGAAGGCGTCTATCCGTTGTCGGCCGCGCTCTCGCGGCCGCTCATCGCACATCTTTTGGTGGAAACGGCGCACGCTCAGGGTGCTGCTGTCGTCGCACACGGGTGCACGGGTAAGGGCAACGATCAGGTGCGGATTGAGTTGGGCGTTCGCGCGCTCGATCCGCAACTGACGTGTCGTGCACCGCTGCGCGAACAGCCGCTCTCGCGGCCCGACGCGATTGCCTTTGCAAAAGAGCACGGTGTACCGATCTCGCATACGCAAGAGAAGCCATATTCCATCGACGCCAATCTGTGGGGCCGTTCGATCGAAGCCGGCGTGCTGGAAGATCCGTGGAATGCGCCGCCCGAAGACGCGTACGCGTGGACCGCTCCGCCGCAGTTGCGGCCGGCGCAAGCCGACGAGATCGTCATCGAATTCGAAGATGGCGTTCCGCGCTGGGATCGCGCGGACGGCTGGGAAATGGTCGCGCGCCTCAACGTGCTTTCCGGAAAGCACGGCATCGGGCGGATCGATCTGGTCGAAGATCGCGTGATCGGTTTGAAGTCGCGCGAAGTGTATGAGTGTCCGGCTTCCACGGTGCTGATTGCGGCGCACAAGGCGCTCGAGCGCGTCGTGCTGACGCGCGACGAGTTGCGTTTTAAAGCGCTCTGCGATCAGCGTTACTCCGAACTGATTTACGATGGCTTATGGATGTCGCCGCTGCGCGATGCGTTCGATGCCTTTAACGCTTCGTTCGCGGCGCGCATAGGCGGAAAAGTGCGCTTGAGTCTGTATCAAGGAGTCGCAACGGTTACCGGTGTTCAGTCGCCCTACGGGATCTATTCCGAAGCGCTCGCCACGTATGGAAAAGGCGACGCTTTCGATCACAACGCAGCTGAGGGGTTCGTGAAACTTCATGGCTTACCGCTGGAATTGGTCGCACGAGTTACGACGCCTCACCCCGAGTTGGTATGAGCGCCAACCTCCAATGGGGAGGGCGCTTTCAGGCCGCGCCGGATCCGGCGCTGATCGCTTTCGGTTCGTCGCTTGCAGACGATCTCGTGCTCGCGCCGTTCGACGTGCAGTGTTCGCGCGCGCACGTGCAGGGGTTGCGCGGGGGCAAGATCCTTTTGCAGGCGCAGGCGGACGATCTCTTGACCGCGCTCGACCGCATCGCCGCAGAGATTGAGAGCGGCGAGTTTTCGGCGTTTGCGTGGAATTGCGGCGCCGAAGATATCCACGGCGCGATCGATGCGCGCGTACGCGAACTCACGCCCGCGGGCGAGCAGCTGCATACGGGACGCAGCCGGAACGATCAGGTCGCAACCACGCTGCTGCTTTATGCTGCCGAACGCGCGGAAAATGGTAAGGCGCTCGTTGCGCGCATTATCGGGCGGCTGCTCGATTACGCCGAGAACGAACTCAAAGCCGAAACGTTAATCGCGGGCACGACGCATTGGCAGCCGGCACAACCGGTGCTGTTGGCCTTTTATCTCGGTGCCATTGCCGAAGCATTCAATCGCGACATGCACCGGTTTTCGGAGACGGCGAATAAGGCGATGGAGGCGTGTCCGCTCGGCTCGGGCGCTTTGGCGGGCTCGACGCTGCCGCTCGATCGCAAGGTCGCATGCGCGTCGCTGGGATTCCGCGAGCCGACACGCAACGCGCTCGATGCGATTGGGAATCGCGACGGGGCGCTGGACGTGGCGCACGCATTCGTGCGCGCCCTCGTAGACGCCGCACGCATGAGTGAGGAACTCGTCATTTGGTTTACGCCGGCATTTGGCTACGCGCGCCTGGGCGACACGGCCTCGACCGGATCGAGTTTGATGCCGCAGAAACGCAATCCCGATCCGTTCGAGCTCGTGCGCGCGACGGCGGCGGATCTTAGCGCGCGTTACGCGGGTGCGGTGTCGTCGATCGCGACGCTCGGATTTTCCTATCATCGCGATTTGCAAGTCACGAAGGCCATCATCATCGCGATTGTCGAGCGCGGTATGGCGGCGCTCGGCGCCTTCGAGAGCGCGCTTTCCCACGTGACGTTCGAGCGCGAGCGGATGAATGCGTTGGCCGATGCGAACTTCACGGTTGCAACGGACGTTGCGGATGCGCTCATCGCAAACGGCGTGTCCGCGCGGGAAGCACACGCGGCGGTCGGCGCGGCGGTGACGCGCGCCGAAGAAGAAGGTCGCGGGCTGGATTCGACGGACTTGGCCCGGATGGCCGAAGAAGCGCAGCTGTCAGGACTCGAGGCGCCGCTCACCGCGCAAGCGTCGGTGCGGGCGAAGAAGACGTTCGGTTCGACGCATCCCGAAGAAGTCGCGCGCGCGCTCGGAACGCTGCGCCGCGAACTGGAGGCCACATCGTGACGCGGGTGCACGTGTGGGGCGCGTCGGGATACGGCGCATCGGAAGCGATCGTGTCTTTATCCGCGCATCCGCTGGTCGAATTGGGATTGCTGGAAAGCGCGAGTCTCGGCGGCGAGCCCGTTGGTTTGCATTTTCCGCGGTTGCGTACGCTCGATCGCTTTTTCGATTTTCCAGGCGCGATCTTGAGCGCGATCGGGCCGGACGACGTTGTCATCATGGGCGGAGCGCATGGTTCCGCCAAAGAGGTCGCGCCGAAGTTTTTGGAAGCGGGCGCGCGCGTGATCGACCTCTCCGAAGATTTCCGGCTGGCGCCGACGCGGGCGGTCTACGGGTTTCCCGAGCGTTACAAGGCGCAGATTGCCGGCGCGCGGTTCGTTGCGAATCCGGGGTGTTATCCAACCGCGACGCTGCTTGCGGTGCTGCCGCTGGCTCCATTCGACGTTACGCAGATCATCGTTGACGCGAAGAGCGGCATCACGGGCGCGGGACGTAAGCCGTCGGTGCGCGCGCTCTATGCCGAAGTTGCCGGCGATATTCACGCGTATGGTTTGGAAGGGCACCGGCACGAGGCCGAGATCGTGCAAGAGTTAAGCGCGGCGGGAATCGATGCGCCGCTACTTTTTACGCCGCACGTCGTTCCGCTCGCGCGCGGGATGCTCGCCGATGCGTACATCGTGATGCGCTCTGTGCCGGATGCGAGCGCGGTGCGCGCTGCGTACGCGCGGTATTATGCGGGCAATCCTTTTGTGCGCTTACTCGACGCGGGTGTGTCGCCGAGCGTTGCCGCGGTCGCATACACCAACGATGCGGAGATCGCGGTATCGGTCCACGGTAACGTGGTGCGAGCGATCTGCGCGATCGACAACCTCGGCAAAGGGGCCGCGACACAAGCCGTGATGAACATGAATATCATGATGGGATTTCCGGAGCAGAGTGGGTTGGTTGCGCGCCCTCTCGCTACGCTCGAGGTCCTTCGACCGGGCGCGCCGACGGCGCGCCGCTCAGGATGACAAGTAGTAATAAAATGATCGATCAACTCATACTGCCGCGGTTGGTGGCACTAAACGGTGGACTCGGAAACGTGCCCGGCGTGCGGTTAGCCGGCGTGCATGCGGGCGTGAAGAAGCGCAAGCGTGATTTGGCGCTGATTGCTTTTGACGGGCCGCAAGCGTGTGCTTCCGTTGTAACGACCAACGAAATTAAAGCCGCGCCGGTCTTGGTGACGCGCGAATCGCTCAAAACGCACGATTCGCAGATGCGCGCGATCGTCTGCAATTCCGGCAACGCAAACGCGTGTACGGGGACGAAAGGCGAACGCGACGCGCGCGCGACCGCGCGCCAAGCCGCGGCGCTGCTGGGAATTCCGAAGCAAAGCGTGGTGATCGCATCTACGGGCGTGATCGGCGTGCCGCTGCCGATCGATCGCATCTCAAAATCGCTCGAGCGGGCTGCGGCGGACCTCGAGGCGGGGAGCGAAGCGGCGTGGGATGCAGCCGAAGCCATCATGACGACAGACCGTGTGCCGAAGTTGGCGGCGTACGCATTCTATGACGGCGAAAAACGCTACGTTGTGGGCGGTATCGCCAAAGGCTCGGGCATGATCGCCCCCAATCTTGCGACGATGCTGGCATTTATCGCGACCGACGCGCCGATGTCGCAGGCCGATCTGCAGCGTCATCTGGTGGAAGCTGCCGACCGAAGCTTCAATATGATTTCCGTTGACGGCGATATGTCGACCAACGATTCGGCGTATGCGTTCGCTCCGATTGCGGAAACCGCTGCGCCCAAACATTTCGGCGCGGCACTCAACAAGCTGTGCGAGGAACTCGCGCAGGCCATGGTGGCGGACGGTGAAGGCGCGACCAAGACGCTCACGGTGCACGTGACCGGCGCCAAGGATGAGGCGCAGGCGCGCACGGTCACGCGCTCGATCATCAATCGCAATTCGGTGAAGTCGATGATCAATGGTGAGGATCCAAATTGGGGGCGCATAGTTGCCGCCGCCGGTGAGGCGCGGTGCGGCATGGATCCGGAGAAGTGGTCGCTCTATCTCAACGATCTGTTATGGGTCGACGTGGGCGCAGTCGAAGTGCTTTCGGAAGCCGAGGGGCACCGCGAGCTCGAGCACAAGAGCATTACGATCCGGCTCGACCTCGGCATCGGTCCCGCCGCAGCGACGGGTTGGGCTTGCGACATCTCGCGCGACTGGGTGCGCATCAATGCCAGTTACCGGACGTAGTGGATAACCACTTACTCCAGAATTATCGCAGTGCGCCGGTTACGATCGTGCGCGGCGAGGGATGTTATCTTTTCGATGATAAGGGCACGCGCTATCTCGACATGATCGGCGGCATTGCGGTATGCGCATTGGGGCACGCGCATCCCGGCATCGCCGAGGCGATTTCAAAACAGGCGCATACGCTGGTGCAATCGAGCAATCTTTTCGAACACGAGCCGGCGCGCTCGCTGGCAAACGAGCTGGCGAAGCGCTCGGAGTTCGACCGCGTCTTTTTCTGCAACTCCGGCGCGGAGGCGAACGAAGCCGCCATCAAGCTCGCGCGCAAGTTCGCCTATCGAAACGGCGATACGAAACGCCGCACGATTCTTTCCTGTAACGGCAGTTTTCACGGGCGCACACTCGGCGCGCTGGCGGCGACGCCGAACGAGAAATATCAAGAGGGCTTTGGCCCGCTGCCCGGCGGTTTCCGCTACACGCCGTTCAACGATATCGAAGCGCTGAGGGCAGCGATCGACGATACGGTGGCCGCGTTCATCGTCGAGCCGGTGCAAGGAGAAAGCGGCGTCATTCCCGCAGCGCGAGAATTTTTGCAAGCGGCACGCGAGCTGTGCACGCAACACAGGGCGCTGTTGATCTTCGACGAGATCCAGTGCGGCATGGGGCGCATCGGCCCGCTCTTCGCGTTTCAACATTTCGGCGTGCGTCCGGATGTTATCACGATTGCCAAAGCGCTCGCCAACGGTTTGCCGATCGGCGCGATGCTGCTGACCGAACAGGTCGCAAGCGGTTTGCAGCCGGGCGATCACGGCACGACATTCGGCGGCTCGCCGGTACCGTGCGCGGCGGGACTCGCGCATATGCGGATTCGCGACGAAAGTGGGTTGCAGCAAAACGTCGAGCGCATGTCGGCGGTGCTGTTTAGCGGATTGCGCGAGATTGCACATGAGTTTCCGGACGTTTTCAGCGCGCCGCGGGGCCTCGGACTGCTTGCGGGCCTTCCCGTCAAAGAGCCGCACGACGCGGCCACGTTGGTGACGCACGCGCGCGAAAATGCTCGCGTGCTTTTCAATAAGGCCGGCAACAACACGATGCGGTTCGCGCCGCCGCTGATCGTTAGTGAAGATCAGCTATCGGTCGCGATGAGGGCACTGAGGGACGCGGCGCGGTCACTCTCGGTTCCGGTCGCAGCAAAATAAGCACCCAGCGAGAGAAGGCCGATAAACTAAGAGCGTTGCATCACGGCGATCGGCCGCTGGTGCTCGTCAATGTTTGGGACGTCGCCGGCGTAAAGATTATTGAGGAGCTCGGCCTACCCGCAGCGGCGACTGCCAGCGCCGCGATTTCGGCGTCGCTCGGGTATGACGACAACGAAGCCATTGGCCGGGATCTCATGCTGGCGAGCGTTGCCCGCATTGCGGGCGCGGTCGATATTCCGGTGACGGCGGATCTTGAGGCGGGTTATGGGCCTTCGATTGAGGACGCGATCGCGACGGCGCGGGGAGCGATTGAAGTCGGAGCGGTAGGCTTGAATTTTGAGGATTCGGCGCACAAGGGCACGTCCGCGTTGTACGATGCCGGTTTGCAAGCCGAGCGAATCAAAGCGATCCGCCGAACCGGTGAAGAGCTCGGCGTTCCGCTTGTGATCAACGCGCGCACCGATGTATTCTTCCGCACGGAGTTACCGGACGACGAGAAGTTTCGCGAAAGCGTACGGCGCGCGGCGATTTACTTGGAGGCGGGGGCCGATTGCATCTACGTGCTGGGGCCGACAGACGAAGATGTGATCGCACGGCTTGTGAAAGCGATTCCGGCACCCCTAAATATGCTCGCATTGCCCGATGCGCCGCCGATCGCGCGCATGGCCGAGCTCGGGGTAAAGCGCATCAGCTTCGGTCCGCGTCCGATGCGTCTCGCGATGAAGGCTTTTCGCGAGGCAGCGCAACGCGTTCGCGATCTCGGGACGTTTCCTTAATAGTATTAAAGAAAGGAGCACTCTTTCGGGTGCTCCTTTTTGATGGTGTGAGCTCTGCCGCGGTTAGTCCTTCGACTCGCTAGTCGCCGGATAAGCGCCAGTTGGCAACGTTCCAAAAGACGCTGTCGCTCGAGCCGCTCTCGCCGTGCAAGCGTGACGTGAACGTGTCGATCTCGCGGCGCTGGTAGATGAGAATAATCGGCAGCTCTTGATAGAGCAGCCGTTGGAGTTGCGCATAGATCGCTTTGCGTTTGGCGAGATCGAAGGTGCTGCGCCCGGCGGCGAGTAGCGCATCGATGCGCGGATCGCAGATGCGCGACTTGTTGTAGCCGTGCGGCGGGACGTTGCCGCAGGCGAATTGATCGGTGGTGTCCGGATCGTCGCCGTTGACGAACGAATAGAGCGCGAGATTGAATTTTCCGCCGTAGACCGGGCCACCCGAGCTAACGGGAGCGACGAACTGAGTGACGTTGAACGCTTTAAGCTCGACGCGCGCACCGACCGCGCGTTCGTACTGCGTGACCAGATTGCCCATGATCGCGTCGCCCGGCGTCGCCGCCTGAATGACCATGAGCAAATCGAGCGCCATACCGTTTTTCACGCGTACGCCGTTCGGGCCGACATGCCAGCCGGCGGATTCTAAAAGCGCGCGCGCGCCGGACGGATCGTAGGGAATGTCGGGATACGCATTTTTGTCGTACGACCAGATGAAGAGGCCGCGGCCGGCGTGGTCGCTGTTGAGCGCACCGCGCGTGCCTTTTGAAACGAGACCGCGAATGTCGATCGCTTGGGCGAGAGCGTGACGCACGCGCGGGTTGTTCGTTTGTGGCGATTGCGTATTAAAGATGATCGAGCCGACGGCGCTGACCGGCGTGCTGAGCACGCGGTAACCGGGAATCTTGACAAGCAGTCGGTATTGCGCGAAGTCTTGGGCGTTGAAGTAGCCTTGGACTTCGTGCGTCTGCAGTAAATTGAGCGCGGTCTGCGCGTCGGGGATGAAACGGATGACCAGGTGCTCGATGCGCGGCTTTCCCCCGAAGTAATACGGATTGGCGTGCATCTCGACGCGATCGCCATGCAGCCAGCTGTCGACGACGTACGGTCCCGAGCCGATCGGTTTGCGGTCGAAGTCGATGCGGTTGAAGTCGGGATATTTCGCGAGCAAATGTTTGGGCAGAATAGGAAAGCCTTGCGGCGCCATCACGAGCGTGAGCAGTGGCGAGAACGGTTCTTTCAAGTGGAGAACGAGGGTCGTCGGGTTCGGGGCTTGCGCGGATGCGATGCGGTCGTAGCCATAACGCGACTGCACGTTGTTCGCCGGGTTGTTTACCGCGTCGATCGACCAAACGCAGTCGCTTGCGGTGAGCGGTTGGCCATCGGCGAACCGCACGTTCTTTCGCAGATGGTAGGTAACGGTGCGGCCGTCGGCGCTGATGCCGCCGTTCGCGATCGACGGAACGGCTGTGGCGACGTCCGGCACGAGTTCGCCGCGATCGTCGTATTTCACGAGAAACGAGAAGAGCAGCTCGCCCCATTGCGTCTGCGACTGTCCGTTTTCGAGGGCGGGGTTGAGCGACATCGGCTCGCGCTGCTGCACGATGGCGAGGGTCGATCGGCCGATGGCGCTGCGTTGTTGGCCGCCTTGGGCGCACGCCGCGAGCGTCAGCATTAGTACGGCTATCGCGGCCCTCCCTTCGACTCGCTTCGCTCGCTCAGGACAGGCTGCTCGGGCGTGGTTCGGCTTCATAACTCGAACGGCAGGTTGGGATCCGCCGATAGCGTCAGCGGATCCACGCGCACCGCTTCGCCTTGGTGCGCGGCGGCGGCGCCGATCATGGCGGCGTTGTCGGTGCAGTATTTCGGCGGCGGAATAAAGACCGGGACATTGGTTCGTTTTCCCCAGTCGCGCAGCGCATGTTGCAGCGCACTATTGGCGGCAACGCCGCCGGAGAGCACAACGCTCGTGTAGGGCTTTCGTTCGAAAGCCATCGCAAGACGCTGCATCAGCACGTCGACGACGGCGGTTTGAAACGAAGCGGCGATGTCCGCTTTGCTCGCTTTTTTGCCTTCGTCGGATTCGATGAAGTAGCGCACGGCGGTTTTGATACCGGAGAAACTCATGTCGAGCGATCCCGGTTCGGCGCGATGGCGCGGAAATTTTATTGCTTGCGGGTTGCCTTCGCGCGCGAGTTTGTCGATTTCGGGGCCGCCCGGAAACGGAAGGCCGAGTAGACGCGCGGATTTATCGAAGGCTTCGCCGGCGGCGTCGTCGGTCGTGCGGCCGATGACGTGCATCTCCGTGGCGCTTTCTACTTCGACGAGCTGCGAATGTCCGCCGGAAACGAGTAACGTGAGGAGCGGATAGTGCGGCACGTCGCCGTCGCGATCGAGAAATGTCGCGAAGATGTGGCCGTGCAAATGGTTGATGCCGTAGAGCGGTTTGTGCAGCGCGAATGCGAGCGCTTTCGCGGATGCAACGCCAACGACGAGACTGCCGATCAATCCCGGCCCGCGAGTGACGGCGATCCCATCGATTCCATCGAGCGAAACACTCGCGCGCTGCGCGGCATCTTCGATTGCAGCAGAGAGAAGCGCGACATGTTGGCGGCTGGCGATCTCCGGCACGATGCCGCCGTATTTTGCATGGAACGCGTCTTGGTTCGTCGCGACGCTCGAGCACACGCGAATGCCATCCTCGACTACGGCAGCGGAGGTGTCGTCGCACGACGTTTCGATGCCCAGAATTAGCAAGATTATGCGGCCTTGGATTTTTTGGGACGTCCACCTTTGCGGCCGTTGGCCCGCGAAGCAGCCGCTTTTTTCCGGCTGGTTAGACCTCGGGTTTTTCGCCCAAGGGCCCGGGCAAAAACCGATCCGAGCTCGTCAACGAGAAGACCAGGGACATAGATGTCCACGTCAATCTCCCGAAACGTAATACCGTCGCCACCGGGTTGAATTTCCACGCTCGCAAGTTTGGCCGGCTTGGCGCCGGCAAGCTCTCGAATTTGCTTGCGGGGAAACCTGACGGCGATACCGTTGCGAAGTGTGACATCGAGTACGTCCTGATTGCGACTGTATCTCGCGCAGACCACGTCAAACGGATCGCCTTTCTTGGTGTTGCGAACTCCCCGATCGTACATGGCATCGGTCAGGGGAGGCACAGGGATACGTGCCGGCACCTTAGCCATTAAATTTCTCCCAGAGGTCGAAAAGCTTGCCGAAATGCGCGCCCACGAGTTCGCGCGCCCTCCGAACATCGCGCTTCGACATTCGGATATCGTACGGGCGCAAGGTTTCGTCTAGTTCTATTTTGCATTTTTGCGGGCCCTTGATGACCTGCACGTGTGGTCTATGACCCCGTTCATCGCGAGTATTCACGACGATACGGAAGCCTTCAATCTCGACACCCGGCACTATCTTTAAAATAACCTACACGGAGTAGGTTAGTCAATAGTTGAGTGCGAGGCGTTCTTTTCCTATACTAGGTCATATGAGATTGATCTACTCGGCGTCTGAGGCCAAGGCGAAATTGTCCGAAATCATCGACCGAGTGGAAGTCGGGGCGACAGTACTGATTTCACGCAACGGGACACCGATCGCCGAGCTTCGTCCGTACAAAACTACCGTCCGGGATGCGGTAGCGCGCATTCGCGCCTTGCGGAGCCGAATCGCCAATCGGAACGCCGGGAAGCCGAAGTGGCCGCCAGACGGAACGAGCTGGCGTGACATCGCGCATGACCGTCATCGCCGGTAGCGTTTGCACCGGGGCCGCGCTGATCGCGCTGGCTGGATTGACGGCGTGCGCGCCGACCGACCACGGTGTTATTCTCAAAAACCTCCGGGTGCAACTTGCGCAGCAGTATCACGAGTGCGTTCCGTTGGGATGGGATCCGGTGCCGGTCTTTGCCGGTGCGTTTTACCGGGGGTATAGCACCGAATACGTCCCGGATGTTAAGTGGCTTCCCGCTCAGTGGATTGGAATCGTTCATTCACAAGATCTGAGAAATCCCGACGTGCGAGCCAGCTACGACGTGCTCAACGAGCTCCTGCGCGTCGGCATGGTGGAACGAAACGTAATGCCCGGCGGATTCCGCTATCATCTCACTATGCGCGCACTGGACTACTATTTTGAAAGGACGCAATACCGCAATAACCCGGGAGGCGAGTCCTACTTGTGTTATTCGGCCATCGTTCCGCAGCGCGTCCTTTGGAATCAGCCGATTCACATCGAGAAGGACAGAGATGGGCAGCCTATCCAGGCTTTTCGGGCTGCGTTCGAGTGGCGTGCGAGCCCAATCGCCGATTGGGCGAGCAGCGCGCTCTTGCGTTCGCACAGCGTCATCTTGCCGCCACTGGAAAGCCCAACGATTGCGAAATTCGTCAACGTTGACGGCGATTGGGTGATTCAAAACGTCTCCGCATCGATCGCCACCTTGCCACGCGTGACCGACGCCGCGGTATGGCCACCGTTACGACGATAGGCGGGATCGCATGACGCGCGGTGATCATCGTAAGCGGTCGCGGGCGCGCGGCGGATGTGTGCGGATAGTTTTTGTTATTTTAGCCGTGGTTGTGACAGTAGTCTTTCTGTGGCATCGCTTGTGAGCGCGCAGATGTTGCTGATTCTGGCCGTGGCGGCGGTCGGAATCCTGCATACGATGGTGCCCGATCATTGGGCGCCGATCGCGTTGCTCGCGCGTCAGCAAGGTTGGGGAAGAACGCAGACGGCGCGTGTCGCCACGGGCGCGGGGCTTGGGCATACGCTGTCGACTCTGGCGCTTGCGCTCGTCGTGTGGTTCGTCGGAATACTTGCGGCGCAGCGTTTAGGCGCGGCGCTTGGATATATTTCGAGCGGTGCGCTCATACTTTTCGGCGGATGGATTGCGATTTCGGCGCTGCGCGAGCTCCGAAGTGAAGAAGGAGGCGGTCACGCGCACCATCGGCACTTTCATTTGCACCGGCACGAGGGTGGCCTGGTGCACAGTCATCCGCACGAGCATCATGCTCACGATCTGCATGAAGTAGAGGGAAATCTGGCGGTCGCGAGTGCGCCGATGCACGATCACGAGCATGCGCCGCAGTCGTCGCGGATGGCGTTGATGTTGATTCTCGGGTCGTCGCCGATGATCGAGGGCATTCCGGCGTTTTTCGCCGCTTCCAAGTATGGCGTGCGGCAGTTGGCGATCATGGCGCTGGTGTTTGCGGTTTCGACGATCGTCACGTATGTCGCGCTCGTCTTACTCGGGCGCGAGGGGCTATCGCGCGTTAATCTCGGTCCGGTCGAACGATATGGGGAGGTGCTGAGTGGTCTGGTCATAGTCACGATCGGCGTCGTGTTTCTTATTTGGCCGGCTATTTAAAGCAACATAACTATCACACCGATTATCCGGAAGCCAAGCTTCGGGCTGGACCGTGCGAGGATCGAACTCGCGGCAGCGCGGAGTATCGAACCGGCTGTGCCATGTTCGCAAGTACGCGCAGCCCGCGGCCCTCGCCCAGCTCGGCCGTGGTTCGTCCTTCGACAGGCTCAGGATGACACTATGATGGCGCGCCGTATGTAAGGGCATGGCACATTCCGAGCGTTCGGCCAGCATAAGGTACGCGTTCGTCGTGCTTTTGGCAGTGGCGTCGCTCGTGACGTGGCTGCCGGATTTGCGGCGCGATTTCGGCCACCCGCTTGGCAATCCGGAACTCGACATCAATTACAAGGGAGTCGTGACGGCAGCCGGACCACGGGCTATCGCGGCGGGCGTACGAACCGGCGATTCGATCGACTTGGCCGGAAAGAGCCCCGAACTGCGCGATCAGGCGCTCTATCCGGAAACCGCTGATCCCGGCAAGACCATTCTCCTGCCGCTGATATCACAGGGCCGTCATTACACGGCACGTATCGTCGCGGCGCCCGAAGTTCCAAACGTGCCGGTCATTGTGCTGCGGCAGCTCAGTGCGCTGTTGATGTTGGTTCTTGGCGCATTTCTGGTGTTAAAGCGCCCAAACATTGCAACATGGGCATTCTTCATTTTCGCATTGAACGGCGGCGGCCCGGTTAATGATTTCTATTTGATGGGTCCCGCGTGGTGGTTTCCAATCGGAGATCTGTGGTCGGGAATTCTTACCTGGGTGCCGCCATTCTTTGGCGCGATATTTGCGCTGCACTTGCTGCACGAGGGCCCGTTGCCGGCCTGGCGCCGGCTGGTTGAATATGCGATCTACGCCGTGATGCTGGCGGCGGTTGCATGCGGCGTCTTGGAAATCGTGCTCTTCGTCTATTTTGGCATCAATTGGGGCGAGGGCACGTTTATCTCCACGAGTCTCACGCTGGTGGCGTACTTGAGCATACCGGCGATTCTGGTCGCGACATATGCGGAGAGCAAGGCGAGCACGCGCGAACGTTTGCGCTGGGTCATTTGGGCTTTTTCGATTACCGCGATTGCCGCGCTGGTGGATTTTTTCGGATCGCAAGGAAACCTCGGTTTGTATCCGACGACGTATCTCGAGCATTCGCTGCTGACGCTCGCGTACACGCTTGTGCCCGCTGTGGCCGTGCTGTACACGATTCTCAAACATCGCATCATCGACGTAAACGTTGCGATCAGTCGCGCGGTGGTGTATGCGGTGCTCTCGACGATTATCGTCGGCATTTTTGCGCTGGTGGATATGTTCTTCTCGAGCGCGCTTTCGGCTTCGCGCGCCGGACTGTTCGCCGATATGGGACTGGCGCTCGTACTCGGGTTTTCGTTCAACGCGTTGCATGCGCGCGTCGATCGATTTATGGATTGGCTGGTCTTTCGTGCGCGCCATCGCGCGGAAGAGCATGTGGCGACGGTGGCGTCGGCGATTCCCTATGCGCGCACGCCGGACCACGTCAACCGCTTGTTGATCGACGAGCCGGTACGCGCGTTCGCGTTGGCCGACGGCGTGCTGATGGCCGTGCTGTCCGACGGAACGTTGCAGTTCGTGCACGCGGCGCGCGGGCGTCCGGGGGAAGCGCCGGCCGAAGATGCGGAGTCGCTGATTGCGATCTTGCGGGCGCAGCGCAAGCCCTACCGGCTGACCGAACGGCACATGGCGCTGGCCGTGCCGCTGTTTTCGGAGATGGAATTGGAAGCGATCGCCTTTTACGGACCACATGCCAACGGCACCGATATCGACGGCGATGAACTGATGCTGATCGAACGCGCCGCGGTGGCAGCGGGTGCGGCGTACGCGCGCTTTAGGGCTGCGGCGTTGCGCGAGCGCGTGGCGGAATTAGAGGACGAGAACGCGCAGCTTAAAGCGGCGGTAACGGCCTCTTAGTAACTCCCGCGCGTCCAGTCGGTGGAGTCGCTCCAGTCGATACGTTGGCGATCCGGTGAAATGCGTCCGCTCATATGGATCTTCGGACTCCAACTTGTAACGAGGCCGCCCGGATTTATGAAGGTTCCGGTTGCGGTTTGACCGCGCTGGTTTGTTAGCGCCAGCGATCTGCCGTGCTGGCGGATGTAACAGCGCTTGGCGGGGTTACCGCCGAGGTACCAAATTCCGCTGACATCCGGGAGCGCGTTTGCTGCGGCCGGCATGCGCGTCCAGTAGGTGGAGTTGCTCCAAAAAATCGTTTGCAGACTGCCGGAAATATGCCCCTCAATTTGGAGGCTTGGGTCCCATCTGGTCGTGAGCTGGTTAGGCTGTACGAAGGAGCCGGTTGCGACTTGGTTGCGCTCGTTCGTCAACGTTAGTGAATCGCCGCGTTGAAGAATGAAGCAGGGCTTGGAGCGATCTCCGCCCTGATACCACGTACCGGTCAGGTTTGGCGTTCCCGCATCAGCTGCTGCGAACGGCACGGCCGCCATAACCATAAGTATGGCGACGATTACGGCGACACGTTTCATGAAGCACACAGTACGAGGTGCGCTTGCAAGCGCCTCGTTAATGGCCTGACCGGATGGCGCATGCGAGACGCTAGCAGGCAGAACCCGCGTGGGCCCGCGTAGCGGGCCATCCTTTGGGGCGCGCATAAACACCCGGGATGAAGCGCCTTTTTGCAGTCGCCCTTACCGCTATTTTTCTGGCCCCCATTTTCGTCGCCCCGATCTTCGTTGCGCCGTCTGCGGCTCGCGCCGCAACCCCGGCCCCCGACACGACGACCCCCACGCAAAAGCTCATGAGCAAATTGCAGTGGCGGAGCATCGGCCCGTTCATCGGAGGCCGCGTGGTGGCCGTCGCCGGCGTCCCGAGCGAACCGAGTTTGTTTTACATGGGCGGCGTGCAAGGCGGCGTATGGCGCAGCGGAAACTACGGAACGACCTGGGAAAACATCACCGACGGCCAGACCGACATGATGAACGGATACAGCATCGGCGCGCTCGCGGTGGCGCCTGGCAATCCGAAGGTCATTTATGCAGGCACCGGCGAGTCGGACCCGCGCGGCGACTTCGCGACCGGCGACGGGATCTATAAAACGACCGACGCGGGCAAGAGCTGGCATTATGCCGGTCTGCGCGACACGCATACGACCACCGCGATCGCAATCGATCCGCGCGACTCAAACATCGTCTATGCAAGTTCGCTCGGACACGTATTTGCACCCAACGCAGAGCGCGGCGTCTTTAAGACCACCGACGGCGGAGCGACGTGGAGCAAAGTTCTCTTCGTCGACGAGAACACCGGTGCAAACGACGTGGTCATGGATGTGCGCAATCCCAACGTGCTCTACGCGTCGATGTGGCAAGCGTCGCGCAAGCCGTGGAATTTTACCAGCGGCGGTCCGGGCAGCGGGCTGTACAAGACGACCGACGCGGGCGCCCACTGGAGTAAAATCTCGGCCAATCCCGGATTCGCGACGGGCGTGCTCGGCAAGATCGGCGTGGGCGTTTCGGCGCGCGACGGGAACAGCGTCTATGCGATCGTGCAAGCGAAAGACGGGGGCGTGTTTCATTCCAACGACGGCGGCGCGACGTGGCAGCACGTTAACCGGGAGATGAAGCTGCGCCAGCGCGCCTTCTATTACACGGCGATTTACGCCGACCCGACCAATGCCAAAGTGGCGTATGCGCCGCAGGTGGATGGCGTCTTCAAAACGACCGACGGCGGCAAAACGTGGAAGGCGATCACGCGTCCGGGCGATCATCACATCATCTGGATCAATCCGCGCAATCCGAAAATCTTGCTCGAAGGTGACGACGGCGGTGCAATGGTTTCAGTCGACGGCGGTAAGACGTGGAGCTCCAAGCAGAATCAGCCGACCGATCAATTTTACAAAGTCGCAATCGACAAGCAGTTTCCGTTTCACGTTTACGGCGCGTCGCAAGATCACGGCGCGTTCGAAGGACCGAGCGGATCGAACGAAGGCCTGGGCATCGGCGCCTGGCACGGCGTAGCGCTGGGCGAGAGCACGTGGGTCGCGCCCGATCCGAACAATCCCAACGTCACCTACGGCAGTGGCTACCAGAGTTCGATGGCGCGTTTCGACATGACGACCGGCGAGCAGAAGAACGTGAGTCCGTGGCCCAAATACATGTCGGGCGTCTCGTCGGCTGAGAGCAAATTTCGGTTCGGCTGGACGCATCCAATCTTTTTCTCGCCGTCGAAACCGCACGAGCTTTTGGTGGCGGGCAACGTCGTCTTCAAGAGCGACGATTACGGCGAGCGCTGGCAGCAGATCAGTCCCGATCTCACGCGCAACGATCCGAGCACGGAAGGTCCGACCGGCGGGCCGGTCGATTTCGATCAGACCGGCGTCGAAACGTTTCCCGATATTTCCGCGCTGGCGGTTTCACCGTTAGCGTCCAATCTGATGTGGGCCGGCTCGGCCGACGGTTTGGTGCACGTCACGACCGATTCGGGCGCGCATTGGAAGCTCGTCACGCCGCCGGAGTTGCCGCAGTGGACGCAGATCAGCACGATCGAGCCGTCGCACGTGTCAGCGGGGACCGCGTATTTATCGGCGTCGCGTTATCAGTGGGACGATTTCCATCCCTACATTTATAAGACGACGGATTACGGCGCGCACTGGAGCGCGATGAGCTCCGGCTTGCCCGACGACCAATACGTCTTCGCGGTGCGGCAGGATCCGCGCGATCCGCGCGTCATGTTTGCCGGAACGCGCAGCACGATTTACGTAAGTTTGAACGGCGGCGGCAATTGGCAGCCGCTCACGCTCAATCTGCCCTACGTGCAGGTGCGCGACATCGCGATCGACGCGCGGCAGGGCGACGTTGTCGTCGCGACGCACGGCCGGTCGTTTTGGATTTTGGATAACCTCAGCGTGATAGAACAGCTCGCCAACGGCGTAAGCGGATCGCCGCTGCTCTTCGCGCCTGAGACGGCGTGGCTGACGCATGCATTCGATTCGGGATCTGCGCGCGCCGGCACCGGGCAAGGCCCGACGTATGGCACGAGCGTGTTCTTCAATTTGCCGTCGGATTATAACGGCACCAGGCCCGCGACGCTCGCGTTTGTGGATGCGAATGGCCGCACGGTGCGCGGTTTCGATCTGCATCTGCATAACAAAAAAGAGAAGAAGCCTTCGGCGCAACAACTCGCGGCGATGGACGAAGTGCAGACGCGGGCGCAGGATCTGCACGATCTGACGGGCGCCGACGCCGGCATGAATCTCTTTGTGTGGGATATGCGGTACGCGCCGGCGACCGAAGCGCGCGGTGTGCAGGCCTTCGGCACCGACGATTTCAGCGATACGGTGGACGGTCCGACGATCGTGCCCGGGAAGTATTCGGTCGTGTTGAGTTACGGCGGGAAGAAGTGGCAGCAGCCGTTTCGCGTGACGCTCGATCCGCGGTTGCATCCGGCTGCGGGCGAGCTTGCGGCGCGCTTAGCGCTCTCGATGCGGATTCGCGGTACACTCGATGCGTTGAATCGCGCGGCAAATGCTGCGGAGACGGCGAGGGTGAGTTTCCCGGCGGCGAAGCGCGCGCAAGTGGATGCGGCGCTGGCCGACATGGTGCAGCTCAACCCGAACCGCTCGAGCGAAAGCGATCTGGCGCACGAAAGTAAGATGCGCGATGCGCTCGCGTTCCTGTTGGGTTCGCTCGACTTGGCGTACCAGGCACCGACGCCGGCGGAGTACGCGACTTACGACCAACTGCGGGCACAGGCTGCTACGGAGATGGCGCGCTTGCGGGCGGCGATGCAATAGGGTACGATAGGCTGTACGGGGATAAACCGTACAGAGAGGTGCCGTGAAAGAACCTAATGGGCAGGCCGAGCGAGCCGAGCGGCTGGACCTTCGGATGCCGGAACCGGTGAAAGCCAGAATCCGCAAGGCCGCTGCTTTGTCAGGCCGGCAAATGAGCGATTTCGTGGTCGCGGCGGCGCTCGCTCAGGCCGAGGCGGTCGAGCAGGCGGTGGAGCGCTGGACGCTCGACGCTCAGGACAGCCGTTTCGTCATGTCACTGTTTGAGCAGCGCGAGCGGCCTCGTCTGCGTGCTCTGTTGCGGCTCTCAGCGCCGCGAGAAAAGGCCCCCACTTAAATCGGGCCGCTCGAAAACTTCGCGATTCAGCCGCTCGCGGATCGTCACGATCGCGGGCGTTTTTCGTGCGGGGAGCCTGCGCTCGACACCTACTTACAGCGTTTCGCGCGAAAGCAGGATGAAAACAACACCACCCGTTTGCACGTGTATGCGAGCGATGAGGGGGAGATCGCAGGATACTACACCGTTTCCGCGCTGTCGCTTGAGTTAACCCAGCTCCCCGAAGAACTACAACGCGGCCGCCCGCGTTTTCCCGTTCCCGCGACGCTTCTCGGCCGGCTCGCGCGTGATATTCGCTATGCGCGCTCGGGCGTTGGGCCGTTCTTGCTGAGCCACGCCATGCGTAACGCTTATGAATCAAGCCGAAATGTAGCGTCAGCGTTTTTGGTTATTGATTCCAAACCGGATGCGCTGGATTGGTATTTACGTCAGGCGGAATTCGAGACGTTACCTTCCAATCCGCTACGACTCGTTCTGCCGATCAGCGTGATCGCCGACCTACTGAGGTGACGTGATCATCCACTCGCTGCCGAAGCGATCCTGAAGTATTCCGAATTTTCCGCCATCGCCCCACTCGACGTTGTCGAGCGGCACGGTAATTTTCCCGCCGTCGGCGAGGGCTTCGAAAACGCGTTTACCTTCGGCCGCGGTCGATAGCTCTAACGACAGCGCGATGTTGCCGGCATCGGGATCCACGGCTTTTCCGGGCGGTCCGTCCGACGCCATAAACTCAAAGCCGGCCCCTTTGAAGTTGGCGTGCATGACCTTGTTTTGGTAATCCGCCGGCACTTCGTGGCCCATCGGCGCGCCTTCAAAACGAATAACGTTATAATCGCCGCCGAGGATTTTCTTGTAAAACGCGAGCGCCTCTTCGCAGCGGCCATAGAAGAAAATATACGGTTCTAATTTCATGCCGAATTCTTTCCCTTAATGAACCGTTATGACCGCTTTGAGGCCAGTTCCCAAGTTCGTGCACACGCTGCCGGTCGAGACGACGAAGTCGACGGTACCGCCGCGGTTCATCTTGCGCGCGAGGTTGAAAGCGTCGCGTTGACCGAGGCGCGATATCATGCTGGCATAGCTTTGCTTTCCGTTGCCCAGAAAGTCGCCCTGAATGACGAACGTGCCCGCCATCGGCGCGGCGCGGTTCGGGGTTGCGGCTTGGCCGGATTCAGGGACGAGCATAGCCGCGCACGCGGCCAGCGCTAAACGCACGAGGCGGCTGAAGCTGCCATTCGAGTTTCGCGAAACCGCCCCTAGGGTGGTGAGCCCTTTCCGGCGGCAAGCAGCACGCAGGCTTTGTCGATCCGGCGGTTGCGTGCATCCGGTTGTTCGGCCGAGTCGATCCAGCTAATAAAGTCCCGGCGCGCGTCCGGCGTGAGGTCGCTCCACCGGGCCTTCGCCTTCGGTGTGGCCTTGAGGGCTTTATAGAGATTGAACGGGACGATTGCGTAGCAGCACGGGCGCCGCTTTCCGGTCGCAAGCATGTCGCAGGCGCGTTCGACCCGGCGTTTGCGTGTTTCCGTTTGTTTGGCGGAGTCGATCCAACTGATAAAGTCGCGGCGCGCGATCGGCGTGAGATCGCTCCACTGCGCCTTGGTCTTCGGTGCAGCCGCGAGGGCTTTGCGAAGATCCGTTGGCATTTTGGGCTCTGATGCTTTTGCAGCCGGCTTCATTCTGTCGCGATTATTTCGCAGTTCATTCCAACCCGTCCCGCAATCTGTGAGATAATGCGCGCATGAAATGCCCGCTCACATGTTAGACCGGCGCGAGTTTCTCAAGGGTGTGGCAGGCGCCGCCGCGCTCGGCGCAGCCGGAGTGGAGCTCCTTGCGGCGGCGCGCCGGCTGCCGTGGGAGGCGCTTGCGCGCCGGCTTTCGGGAAGCGTCGTGCTTCCCGGCGCGCGCGGATACGGTGCACTTGCGCTTCCCAATAACTTGCGGTATTCCGCGCTGCGTCCGGCGGGCATCGCCATGTGCAAGAGCGCGCAGGATGTGAGCGCAGCGATTTTGTGGGCGCGCGAGAACGGCGTGCCGCTCGTGGCGCGTTCGGGCGGCCACTCATACGCGGGCTATTCTACGACGAGCGGGTTGATGATCGACATGGGCGAGATGAACGGTATAACGCTAGACAAGAGCACGGGCGTCGCGACCATTGCCGGCGGCGCGCGAAACGGCGATGCTTACAAGTATTTCGGGAATCGTAGTGTCGCAATCACGCACGGCCGGTGTCCGAGCGTGGGGATCGCGGGCTTAGCGCTTGGCGGTGGTATCGGCTTCAATATGCGCGAGCACGGTCTGACGTGCGATCATCTGGTTGCAAGCGAGATCGTGCTGGCCGACGGAACGATTCGAACGCTGAGCGGTGACGACGATCTGTTGTGGGCGTGCCGCGGTGCGGGCGGCGGAAACTTCGGAATCAACACGTCATTTGCGTTCCAAACGTTCGATGTCGGTTCGATTACGGTTTGCGATCTGGTCTGGGACGAGCAGCCCGAACGCATTTTTGCAAGTCTGGTCGAGACGCTCGATCGCGCTCCCCGGACGTTCGGTTCGAAAGTTTCCGCCAAAGCGCCGACTGGTTCTTCGGCAATACAAGTTGAGCTGCTCGGTCAGTTCACCGGTACGCCGGCCGGGCTGCGCGAACTGCTCGGCGGCGCGTATGCGATCGCGCCGCCGAAGGGCGTCGTCACCATGGAGCGCTACTGGAAAGCGCAAGAAGTGCTCGCCGAGCCCGGAGTTCCAGCCTACTTCCAAGAACGCTCGCGGTTTTTCAATCAGGCGATCGATCACCGGGCGGTCGCGGTGATCTTGGATTGGTTGCGCAAATGTCCGAAGACTGCAACATCGGCCGAATTCAAAGTGTTTCAAACCGGCGGCCGCGTGAACGATAAGAAGCCAAGCGAGACCGCGTTTGTGCACCGGCAGAGCCGGTGGCTCGGATCGATCGATCTCTATTGGGAACGCAATACACCTAGCGATATGCTGCGGCACTACTTAGCGTGGCTGAGCGGATTCTACGAAGCGATCGTCCCGTTCGCCAAAGGCGGCGCATACCAAAACTTCATCGACCCGTCGCTAACGGATTGGAAGCGCGCCTATCACGGATCCAATCTTGAAAGGCTCGAAGCCATCAAGAGACGCGTCGATCCGGACGGCGTGTTTGGGTTCCGGGAAGCGATTCCGTGACCGCCACCGACGCCGGACATCGGCTATGAGCGCGGGCCAGGCCGATGAAGGCCGAGTTAGCGGAGGCGTAACTGCGGTTTTGTAGAGAAAAACAAAATTAACTATTGCCTAATTTCGGTTTTTATAGTAAAGTCGAAATTAGGATATGGCTAAATACGAGCAGCATACATGGACCCCTCGGCCGGACACTATCGGCTTGCCTCGGACCGCTCGCCAGGGCGGCACCTATTCCGTCTATATCCCTGACAAGCTGGCCAATCGCGCCTTTCTTTTCGGCGGGGCAGAAGCCGCCGACGCCGCCGACGCCGAGCGCGCGATCTTGGATTTGGATCGCAGCGCCACCACGTTGGCGGACACGGAGGCCCTGGCTCGCCTTCTGCTGCGGGCGGAGTCGGTTGCTTCGTCTCACATCGAGGGTCTGATCGTCGCCCCTCGTCGCCTTCTTAGGGCCGACGCTGCGCGTCAACATGGCGACGAACCGCGCGATGTGACGGCCGCAGAAGTACTCGCGAACATCGACGCGATGGCGTACGCGATAGCGGCAGTAAACAATGGAGTACCGATCACGCCGGAGTTGCTACGCGAGACGCATCGGCATCTGCTCGAACCGGCCGCACTGTCCGAATATGCGGGGCAAACGCGTACCCAACAAAACTGGATCGGCGGTAGCTCATACAACCCCTTTTCGGCTGCTTTCGTGCCGCCGCCATGGGAAATGGTCGAGCCTTTGCTCGATGATCTGTGTGAGTTTTGCAACGAGGACTCGCTCCCGTCGGTCGCGCAAGCCGCGATCGCGCACGCCCAGTTTGAAACGATCCATCCGTTCGTTGACGGAAATGGACGTGTAGGTCGTGCCCTCATTCACTTAGTGTTTCGCCGGCGCAAACTTACGACCGCCGTGTCGCCGCCCGTCTCACTCATTTTAGCGACACGCGCGCGGGATTACATTGCCGGTTTGAGCGGAACCCGTTACGACGGTCCACCGGATTCACAGCAAGCTGTCGATGGACTGAACATGTGGCTTGGCACCTTCGCCGCCGCTTGCACACGTGCTGCCGCCGACGCAACAGCTTTCGAACAACGCATTAGAAAAATTCAAGACGGGTGGCGCGAACGACTCAGCTCGATACGCAGACATTCCATCACGTTTCGTATCATTGACGTGCTGCCCGGTACACCGATAATTACTCTGTCCGAGGTGCAGAAGCTGACCGGAAGCAGCTTGTCGAGCGCCGCCGAAGCAATGAAAAAGCTAGAGACTGCAGGTATCGTCGCACCACTGTTGGCCGGCCGCAAGCGCAGACAAGTTTATCAGGCACGCGAAGTCGTCGACGCATTCGCGGATCTCGAGAGGCAGCTGGCGTCGCCCGCCGGCGACACGCGAGTTGAAGCGCCGATTCGAGGGGTGCCTTGCGTGGTGCGCAGCAGTCCGGTGTTGCCGGGGTCGTCGCTGTAGGGTTCCGTCGTAGGCGCCGACGATAGGTCCGTGCGCGAAATGCGCGGCGATGAGTTCGGCGTTATCGGCGATCATCACGTGGTTTCGCAGGTTGAATTTATTTTCGTCGGCGACGCGGTCGTAGGCTTGGGCCGTCTGGTAGCTCACGCCCGGGTCGCGGATGGCGGTAGTGCCCCAGCGGTTACATTCGCGGATGGCGGCGATGGTGGCGCGGCGNNCGGGGCGGTTGGGGAGCGCTTGCGTTAGGGCTTCATGCGTCGGGAAGGCGCGGGACGGCCAGAGGTTTTGGTCCCAGCCGTCACCGATGATCCACTCGTCCTTGGAGTTTTCCGCGAAGGCTTGCGTTTTTCGGATGACGTCTGCGTAGCTGGTGAGGTGGAAGAGATCCACTTCGTGCAGCGCCATGCCGACGTTGAGCAAGTGGGGTGCGAGTCGATCAGCCTGGGGAGCACGAAGATGCGCTACTCAGGATGNNGTGCGGCGGCGCATGGGTGGGGATTTGCCGGGGGTGGCGGCCTTTCATGGTATATGCTATGTATATACATATGCAGAAGACCACGACTGCTGTGACCCGATGGGGCAACAGCCTCGGCGTGCGGCTGCCGAAGGGGCTTGCTAAAAGCGCGGGACTGAGTGAAGGAGACTCGGTGGACTTGAGCTTCGAGGATAATGCTGTCGTAATGCGCCGCGCCAAGCCGCACTATGAACTTGACCAGTTGCTGAGCTTAATTACGCCGGAGAACGTCCATCCGGAAACCGACTGGGGCGAGCCGGTCGGGCGTGAGCGGTTTTGGGAAGACGAGTAAGCGGCTACGTTCCCGATCGCGGCGATATCGCGTGGATGAATTTTAGTCCCCAGGCCGGGCATGAGCAGGGCGGACGCCGTCCGGCGCTAGTGTTAACGTCGCAACAATATAATGCGCTCTCCGGCCTCGCGCTGGTTTGTCCGATCACGAGCAAGCGAAAAGACTATCCGTTCGAAGTTGCGCTTCCATCCGAGATGCAGACGGGCGGCGTCATCATGGCGGATCACGTCCGGTCGTCGTCATGGAGAGAACGACGCGCTGAGTACAAAGAGCGGGCCACAACTGAAGTAGTAGACGAAGTCTTGGCTCGGGTCGCCGCCCTGCTAGATTTCTAAGCTTCGTCCTTCGTCCTTCGTCCTTCGACTACGCGCGCCCACGGCGCGCTACTCAGGATGACACCTTGGCTAAACGGTTATAACGACTTTGGCGCGGGCGTGGCCGGTGTCTACATAGCGCATGGCTTCGGCGGTTTCGCTTAGCGGGTAGCTTCGGTCGATCGCGGGCGTGAGCTTTCCGCTTGCCATCAGCTCGGCGAGCGTGGCGAGGTCGGCTTGGTTCGACTTGGCGATGAACGGTAGAAATTTTTGCTTGCCGAGGCGCGAGAGGACGATAGCCGTCATCATGTGCTTCATGAGGGCGGGTAGCGACATGTAATGCGGCACGCCGGCCATCACGGATATACCGGTTGGATTTAAGATACGTTGATATAATTTGGCGCTATTGTTTCCGGCGTTCTCGAAGATAACGTCGTAAGTTTGGGTTTCTTTGGTGAAATCGGCTTGCGTGTAATCGATGACACGATCGGCGCCGAGCGATCGAACCATTTCCACGTTTTCGGTGCTGCAGACGGCGGTGACGTGCGCGCCCAGCGCTTTAGCGATCTGCACGGCGAAAGTGCCGACGCCGCCGGAAGCGCCGTTAATTAAGACGCGCTGGCCCGGTAGAAGATGGCCGTAGTTACGGAGGCCTTGCAGTGCGGTAAATCCGCAGACCGGCGTGGCCGCGGCCTGTTCGAATGTTACGTTATCAGGTTTTGCGACGAGTCGAGTTTCTTTCGTGCAACCGTATTCGGCGAAGGCGCCTTTGCAGACGCCGAAGACCGCATCGCCGGGTTTGAATTGCGTGACGTTCTTGCCGACGGCTTCGACGAGGCCGGCCATGTCGATGCCGGGGCGGATTTTGGGCTTGCGCAGTCCGAACATCAGGCGCATCACGTGGGGGCGGCCGCTCATGACGCGCCAGTCGGGCGCGTTGATCGAGGCGGCGCGGATCTTTATGAGCACTTCATCGTCGGCGAGCGCCGGTTTTTCGACGTCCGCTATTTTCAGGACGTCCGCCGTGCCATAGGCGGAATAGGCGATCGCCTTCATCTATTAGCGGTTACCGGGGCGGGTTCGGCGTTGTTTCGGGCCGTGCGAGATGCCCACAAGGCGGCAGCTTTCCGGTAACGAACGGGTGGCACCTTAGGGCCTTATGAGTAAAGTTAGCGGCGAAGCCATTCTGCAGCGGCTCGATCAGCTATCGGAGCGGTTGGACCAGCAGGCGGAGCGGTTGGACGAGCAGTCGGAGCGACTCGACCAAATCTTTGAGTATCTTCAGCACTTTTCTGCCACGGTCGCTAACTACTTTCAGAAGCTGGACGCCCGATTCGAGCGGGTCGAGGCGCGATTGGATGGCCTTGAAACGAGGCTGGCGGGTCTTGAGGGTCACATGCGCGGGATGGAGTTGCGGATGGACCGCATGGAAGTGCGGATGGACCGCATGGAAGTGCGGATGGACCGACTCGAAACGTGTGTCGAGGCATTGAAAGGCGACGTCCGCGGCGGGTTTGCCGACGTTGGCGAACGCCTTCGGAGACTGGAAGCCGCTTAAGGTTTAGACGCGGGCGCTTTCAGCGCTCAAGCGCCAGAGGATGAGCAGCATTGCCGCAATGCCGGCCGCCGCTACAAATGGCGACCACACGACGCCCACAAACAGCGCGAGGATCGCGAAGGCCAGGAGTATCGGCCACGCACTTTCTTTTGTAAACACGCCGAGGACTTCGCCGGCGCTTTCTTTGTGTTGTATGGTTTCTTCGTCGCTTGGGAGCTGTGCGTTGCGTTCGGCGAGCAGCGCGTAGCCCGCCGCGAAACTTAAGCCGAGTGCCATCAGCCCGAGCATTAACGTTCCAATGATCTCGTGCGATGAAAACCAATAGACGATCGCAGCAACTGCGCCGAATGTTGCCGACGACAAGAAGAGGGTGATGAAGGCTCTCATGCGCCCCTCGCTACGCTCGGGGTCCTTCGACTGCGCGCTTCGCTAAGGCGAAGCGCTCGCTCAGGATGACACACTATGCTCACCATGACACACTATGCTCACCATGACACACTATGCTCACCATGACACACTTGGTTCACCGTGACACATGATTAAGATCCCAGGTGGGGCGCTCGGAACGAATGGGCGGCAAGGCTGTGAAGTTAAACTCGGGCGGCGGGCACGACGTCGCCCATTCTAAACTATTGCAGCCGCCCCAGGGGTCATCGGGAAGCTGGCCATGTCGTCCTTCGACGACGCGTTCGCCATGGCGAACGCTACTCAGGATGACACTACTCAGGATGACATTCAAAATAAATAACATGACGCTCAGCGCCATCAGCAGCGCGCCGATCGTTGAGACGAGATTCAGCCACGGGAGATCGCCGGTCGCGGCATAGGTGTAGACGCGGCGCGGCATGCCTTCGAGTCCCATGAAGTGCATCGGTAAAAAGACCACGTTGAAAGCGACGAACATCGTCCAGAAGTTCCATTTCCCGAGCGTCTCGCTGAGTTTTACACCGAACATTTTCGGCCACCAAAAATAGACGGCGCCAAGTACGGCGAAAAGCGAGCCGCCGCCGAGCACGTAGTGCATGTGCGCGACGATGAAGTAACTGTCTTCGGCGTGGTAGTCGATCGGCGGCGACGCGATCATGACGCCGGTAATGCCGCCGATGAGGAAGTTTAGCAGAAAGCCGATGATGAAGAGCATGGGCGTGGTGAGGCGGATGCGTCCGCCCCACATCGTGCCGATCCAGTTCCAGAATTTTACGCCGGTGGGAACGGCGATCAGAAATGACATCGCCGAGAAGAACGCGTTGGCGACGACTCCGGTGGTGAACATATGGTGCGCCCAGACGCTCATCGAAAGTCCGGCGATCGCGAATGCGCTGAGGACGAGTCCGACGTAACCGAAGATCGGTTTGCCGGAAAAGACCGCGATGATTTCGGAGACGACGCCGAAGTACGGCAGAATCATCACGTAGACTTCCGGGTGTCCGAAGAACCAGAAGAGGTGCTGGTAGAGGACGACGTTTCCGCCTTGCGCCGGATCGAAGAAGTGTCCGCCGTAGTGGCGGTCGATCAGCAATTCGAAGAGCACGGCGGCGAGCGCGGGGAAGGCCATGAGTATCATCAGCGCCGTCGCGAGCATTTCCCAGGTGAAAACGGGCATGCGCCACATCGTCATGCCCGGCGCGCGATAGAGCAGGATTGTCGTGATGAAATTAATCGCGACGATGATGGTGGCGATCGCGTTGAGCAGCAGGCCGATGATCCAGAGATCTTCGCCGGCGCCGGTCGAGATTTGGATGCCGGAGAGGGGTGCGAAGGCCGTCCAGCCGGCGAAGGCCGCGCCGCCGGCGGCGAAGGCGCCGCTGAAGACGACGAGCCCACTTATAATGAAGAGCCAGACGCCGAGCGCGTTCAAGCGAGGAAACGCCATGTCGGGCGCGCCGATTTGTAACGGGATGAGGTAATTCGCCAGGCCGAATCCGAACGGCGCGATCACCAGAAATATCATGGCCGTGCCGTGGAGCGTGAAGAGCTGGTTGAAGGCGCTCGCGGATACGAGGGTTTCGTTCGGTTGCGCGAGCTGCAAACGTATCACTAATGCTAGCAAGCCGGCGATCACGAAAAATACGCCGGTTGTCGCCATATACAATATGCCGATCCGCTTGTGGTTTGTGGTGGTGAGCCAGGTTATCATGGACGGCGCGCCCTTCGACTCGCGTCCTTCGGACGCTGCTCAGGGTCGTTCGACAGGCTCACGATGACACGCTTAAGCCTCACGATGACATTATTAGCGCGGCGCGCTATCGTAGCGTTCTGCGGCGCAAATGCGCCGCTTGATAACGATCCGGTCGCATGGGTTGAGAGCCAGCGTTCGAAGTCGGCGGCGGGGACGACGCGAACTGTGAATGTCATTAGCGCGTGGTCGAGGCCGCAAAATTCCGAGCAGTTGCCGGGATAGACGCCGATCTTGTTAGGCGTGAGGTCGAAGTGGTTCGGAAAGCCGGGCAGCGCGTCGCGCTTAAAAAGAAATGCGGGGATCCAAAACGAGTGGTCGATGTCGGCGGAGTATAAGTTTATCTGCGTCAGTTTGTTCGCCGGCAGTACGAGTTCCGGCGGAGCTTGTGGCGTGCCGGTGATCGAGACGTTGTGGCCGGGATACGAGAATGTCCAGGACCAGCGGAATGCTTTGACGTCGACGGTCGCATACGGATTGGCGTGCAGCGCATCGTTGGCGACTTCGCGCACGTAGGTGATGTAGAAGAGTCCGATGACGATGAGCAGCGGGATGATGACGCCGATGATTTCCAGCGGCGCGTTCTGTTTGAACTGCGGGGGCATCTTGGCTTGGCCGCGATCGCGCCAGCGGATGAGCGCATAAAAGATGAGCGCATAGACGAAGGCCGCCACCACAAGGGCGGTCGCCAAAAATATCACCCAAACGCCCCGAAGGTCCTCCGCTTGCAGTGAGGCCGGCTGGAGAATCGGCATTGGCCTTACCTTACCCCAGGTAAAGCGGGCAAGCAAGCGTAAGGATGTAGGGTCTCGATCTGGCCACGGACGGCCAGGTCGTTTTCTGTTTGTAGAAAGCACAGTGAAACAATGAAGTTTTTCTCAAGAGTGGTAGCGCTTGGAATCGGCGTTACGATGCTCGCCCTTACGCCGACGATGGTGTCGGCTCAGACGTCGGGCATTCAACCGATCCAGACGGCGATCGCCGAATCCACGATCACCATCAAGGGAAAACAGTATCCCGCGCCCCTGCACACTCAGCGCAGCAGTTCCGGCGCGTCATGCCAACTCGGCGACACGATGAATTTCAGCCATGTTGCGGAGCTGAATTTGGCGAGCCCGACGCACGTAAGCAGCAGCTGGACTACGGGCCCGATGACAGCCACATACTCGCCGCCAAACTCCGATTACGTTATTAACACATACTCGCGAGTGGTTTCGAGTCGAGGCAACCCCGAGACCGACTCCGACAGTGCCTTCCCGGCGGGCTATTCGGGTATGAACTCCGGGTTCTACAACTCCGTTAGCAGCACGATGCACAGCTATGTCGCTTCACTCGCTGCAAGCGGTAACCTTTTCGGCCTGAGTGCGGCGGGTCAGGCGAGCCTCAACGCCCAAATCAACACGTATATTTCGAACTATCAAGCGTACGCGTATTCGATCGGTGGTTCGAATAGTTCGTTGCAACAGACCGGTCAGGTCTGGGGCGCCGGAAAATACAACATTCACGTCGGTCACTCATGGTACAACGGCTGGTTCTCTGGAACGGTGATTTGCGCGCCAGCCTGGCTGCATAACCAAGCCGGCATGGAATCGCAACTCAAGGCCTGGGTGCAACATGTGGTGAGCAGATACAGCGTGCTTCAAAAGGCGAACGCACAGAAAGCATCACAGTAGGCCTATAGACCTCGCAACCCGGTGGCGTGATTGACGTCGCCGGGTTCTCGGGTATCATAGCTTCGTGCGTGCGGCGCGACATCTACGGCCGTTGCCCGTCCGAGCTCATCCGGTGGTTCTCGGGACGGTCATTTTCTTGGCGTCGGAGTTCATGTTTTTCTCCGCGCTGTTTGCGACGTACTACGATTTAAAGGCCTACAATAAAGTCTGGCCGCCGGCATACGTGCATCTCGATCAGGGCGGGATGGCGATCGGCACGTTCATGCTGTTTGTGGCGAGCGCGGTCATGTTTCCGTTTGTGCGGGCGGTAAGGGCGCGGAATGTGAAGGCGGCGCACGGGTGGCTTTTTACCAGCATTGCGGGCGGCGTCGGGTTCATGGCGTTCGAGGTGCACGGGTGGGTGAAGCAGGGCTTCGGGATTGCGACCGACGCGTACGGTTCGATCTACATGACCATGACGGGCTTTCATTTCTTGCATGTGCTGGCGGGCGTCATTTTGCTGGGCATGCTGTATCTGGGATTGCGGTCGCCGGCGTTTCTTTCGGATGAGAACGCGGGTGTCGAGGCGATTTCGTATTACTGGCATTTTGTTTTCGTCGTGTGGATTGGGGTCTACGCGACGTTGTTTTTTGTGCGATGAGCGGGCGGGCGCGCGAGGTTCTTGTTGCGGTTGCGACCGGCGCTGCGATGCTTGGCAGCGTTGGGTTCATGGTCGCGCTTGTTTTGCACGAGGATATTCACTGGCAGGGCGCGGCGCTCGTGCTTGCGTTCGCGGGGTTCATGCTCGCGGCGATTGGATGGGCGCGCTTTATTCTTCCGCGCGAACAAGTGGAGGAAGAGCGCACTGCTGGCGTCCCCTCGACTGACGCGTCTGACGACGCGTTGCTCGGGGTGGTTCGACNNTTCGACAGGCTCACCATGACACACCTAATGCTCACCATGACAATATTGCAGCCCGCGATATCGAGCGCGGTGCGCAACAGTTAAATCGCAAAAAATGGCTAAGCCGCATGATGATTGCCGCCGTCGGGTTGTTTGGATTGGCGGCGCTATTTCCGATTAGTTCGCTCGGGCCGGAACCCGACGGCACGTTGTTTCATACGAAGTGGCGGCGCGGATCGCGGTTGCAGCGCTTGGACGGAACGTTCGTAAAGCAAAGCGACCTGAACGTCGGCGCGATCGAGACCGTCTTTCCGGAAGGAAATCTCGACGACGCGCAATCGGTCGCGATGATTCTGCGCATGCCCGACGGTGTTGGGCGGGACGCGCTCAACGGATATGTCGCGTATTCCAAGGTTTGCACGCATGCGGGTTGTCCGGTCGCGCTCTATCGCGCGGCCGATCACAAGTTGGTTTGCCCGTGTCATCAATCGGTTTTTGACGCGGCCAACGATGCGGCGGTGCTTTCTGGACCGGCCGATCATGCGCTGCCGCGGTTGCCGCTGCAGATCGGCGATGACGGCTTTGTACGCGCCGACGGAGATTTTCCCGAGCCGGTCGGGCCGGGCTTTTGGGAGCACGCGTGATCGCGAGGCTGCTCGACTGGACCGACGAGCGCCTGGGCAGTTCACACTTCATTCATAAGGCGCTGCGCAAGGCGTTTCCCGACCACTGGTCGTTCATGCTCGGCGAAATTAACTTCTATTGCTTCTTGGTATTGATTGCGACCGGCACGTTTTTGGCGCTGTGGTATGTGCCGTCGACCAACGAGATCGTCTACAACGGTCCGTACGCGCTGCTGCGCGGCGTCAAGATGAGCGAAGCGTTCGAGTCGGTGATGCGGATCAGTTTTCAGGTCAATGCCGGATTGCTGATCCGGCAGATCCATCACTGGGCGGCCAATGTGTTTTTGGCAGCGATCGTGGTGCATATGTGCCGCATCTTTTTCACCGGGTCGTTCCGCAAGCCGCGCGACATCAATTGGGTCGTCGGCGTGCTGTTGTTTTTCACCGCGATGTTCGAGGGGTTTAGCGGGTATTCGATTCCGGACGACCTCTTGAGCGGGATGGGATTGCGAATCGCGGTTTCGATTTTACAGTCGGTGCCGTTTGTCGGAACGTACGCGATGTTCTGGCTGCTGGGCGGGGCGTTTCCGAGCACGCTGATGCTGCAGCGATTGTTTACGCTGCACGTCTATATCATGCCGATACTTTTGCTGGGCGGCATTAGCGTGCACATGATGATTTTGTGGCGACAGAAGCACGCGCAGTTTCCGGGGCCGCGGCACACGGAGCGCAATGTGGTCGGGTCGCCGCTCTTTCCGAACTACATCGTGAAGACGCTGGCGTTGTTGTTCGGCGTGCTCGGCGTGCTGACGATGCTGGGCGCGTTCGTACAGATCAATCCGGTATGGATTTGGGGGCCGTACCGATCGGATCTTGCGATTACGCCCGCGCAGCCGGATTGGTATGTCGGCTGGCTCGAAGGTGCGCTGCGCATCGGACCGCACTGGGCGATCCACATGTTCGGACATATGGTGCCCTCGGTGTTTTGGCCGGGGCTGGTGCTGCCGTTCATTATTATGGTCGTGCTGGTGAGTTATCCGTTCGTTGAGGCGTTCGTGACCGGCGATCGCGCGGAGCATAATTTACTCGATCGGCCGCGGGAGAAGCCGGCGCGCACCGCGCTCGGCGTGGCGTTCTTCGTTTTTATGGCGGGGCTGTTTTTGGCGGGCGCGGACGATCTGGAAGCGCGATATACGAATCTGCCGCTCGAAGGCTTGGTGTGGTTCTATCGTTTGTTCTGTATCTTTGGGCCGATGCTGGCGTTTGCGGTGACGTATGCGTTGGCCGGTGGGTTGAAGGCGCGCGGCGGGGTTCATGAAGCGCCGCGCGTGCGTCTGACGCGCAAAGCGGAAGGCGGCTTTAGCGAGGACGAGATCCCGTGATTGCACCGGTGTTTTCGGTTGCGGTTATCGCGGTGTATGCGTGGGCGGTGAGGCGGTATCGCGAGCTCTATCCGGCGCGCGGGTTTGAGGCGTGGCGGGTTCTTGCGTTTATTCTGGGGTTTGTTTGCTTCGGTCTCGCGCTTTCCGCACCGGTCGATGGGCTGGCAGAGCGTTCGTTTGCGGCGCATATGGCGCAGCATGTTGTGCTGATGTTGATTGCGCCGCCGCTCGTCCTTTTGGGCGCGCCGCTGTTGTTGGCGGTTGCGGTGCCGCGGCGCGATTCGGCGCGGGTGGTGGCGGGGGTCGCGAATCATCCGGTGATGCATGCTGTGTTTGCGCCGATTGTCGGATGGGTGCTTTTTGTCGGCGTGCTGTGGGGCGTGCATTTTTCGCCGCTGTATGAGAGTGCGCTCGAGTCTGGCTGGGTTCACGTTGTAGAGCACGTGCTGTTTATCACCGCGGCGTTTCTGTTTTGGCTGCCGGTTGTGCAAGTGGGGTTCGTTCCGCGGCCCGTGTCTTTTCCGGCGCGGATGTTGTATTTAGTGTTGATGTTTCCGCAGGGTGCGTTTCTCGGGTTGGCGATTTACGGGTCGCGGCATGTGTTGTTTCCGCATTACGCTACCGTGCTGGGTACGAGCGCGATGGCGGACCAGCAGAATGGCGGCGCGATCATGTGGATCGCGGGCGGGTTCATTATGTTCGCAGCGTTTATGTTGGTGGCGGCGTCTTGGGCGCGAAGTGAGCGCCACGCGTTAGCATGATCGCCTTTGTGTTGGCAGCCGCGTTAAGCGTGCCCGTGCATGCGAGCGATGCGGCAGCGCTCTATCAGACGCGGTGTTCGTCGTGTCATGGTTTGAGTATGCAAGGTGGTCCGCAGGCGCCGCCGCTTACCAACGCCGATGCGGCGGATGTGGACTTCATGTTGCAGACGGGACGCATGCCGGCGGAACGTCCGTGGGAAGAAGAAGTGCGCAAGCCGCCGAGTTTCGCGCACAAGCAAATTAGCGAGCTGGTTGCGTACATCATGAGTAAATCCAGCGGCGATCAATCGCTGCCGGTGATTCATACCGGTGGCGATCTAGGATCAGGGCGCATCGTATATGCGGAGAATTGCGCGCAGTGTCACAGCGCGACCGGTAAAGGCAATAATATAGGGTACCGCAGTGTGGCGCCGTCGATGATGGATTCGACGCCGCTCGAGATCGCGGAGGCCGTGAGGACGGGGCCGGATGTTATGCCGAAATTTGGTCCGCGCGTTATTGACCAGAAACACTTGGACGATCTGCTCGCGTACGTTCGCTGGCTCAAGATGGGCAAGTACAACGCGGGCGGCTTTTCGCTTTCCAATTGGGGGCCCATTTCCGAGGGGTTTATCGCATGGGTTGTCGGGATTGCGTTGTTAGTGTTTCTTGCGCGGCGGTTAGGAACGACTCCGTAGTTATTGGTTGCCGTTGCATTCGGCGGACGACTGCAGAATTATCGCGGCCGCGTGGTTTTCGAGCGACTCTTCATTCCATTGGTAGGTGGTTAGGTTGTTGAAGATCTGCGCGAACTTCGTAAACCCTAACAGACCAAGATCGACGGTGCGCGGCGTTGCAGCCGGCACCGGAGCTGCCGCGGGTTCCTGAAAAGCGGTGCTGTTCGCCGGCGGGATTACGATTGGGTTGTCTTTGATCGGATCGATGGGCGCCTTTAGACCGTCGCCGTGCCCCAAGAGCCGGTTTCCGTTGTAGCTATAATACGTGCCGCTCAGGATGTTCAGGGCTTGGTTTTGATGGTCGATAATGGCGCGCAGCTCTTTTTGCATCTGGAGGAGCCGGCGGTCATCTTCGGTCTGTGGTTGCGCTGGGAAGCGGCTGGTGTCGTTCAGGAGCGCTTGGGCTGTTTCGAGGTTTTGCGCAATTTGGCCGATCATTGGGTTGAGTTGGTTGATGTCCATGTCGATGACCATGCTGACGTTGCTGCTCGAAATCTTATCGCGAGCCATCTTCAAAAACAGCGTCTTCGTTCCGTCGACCGCGATATTATTTTGAATGAGGGCTTGCACGGCGCGTCCGACGTTTTGTCGCAGTGTGGTGCAAAATGCGGAGGAGCGCACGTGCGTAATCGTCTTCAGCGGTGTTGGCGCCGGCGAAGGCTGGGAAGCGACCATTACGGCCAAGGCTACGCCCAACATGGCCACATTATGCCACGGTAACGTGTCCTTGTACATTCCCGTCGGCGTGCGTGCGGCAGGGGCGTTTTCTGGGCAGCGCGTACATCTGCGGCGTGAGGGCACTCGTCGAGGTGAGGAAAAGATCGCCTAATGACCACTGAGCGGAACTACGCGGTTGTACTTGAGGCCGATCCGTCTGACGGAGGCTTCTGCGTTTTTGTTCCCGCCCTTCCGGAGATCGCCACGCAGGGCGACAGCGAAGCCGAAGCTCTCGATAATGCGAAGGACGCAATACGGGAAGCTTTGCGCTTCAGGCAAGAGAACGGAATGGAATTACCTCCGTCCGACACCGCAGAGGTAAGGCAAGTGGCCGTTAGCGTCTCTGCCGCATAGTTGGCGGCGCGGCCGACGCATTGACTAATATGGACTTCGTCCCTTAGGCTACTACCATGAAGCATTCCAAGAAACGCGAAGCCAAAACGGATTTTTCAACGCTGATTCAGGACATCCAGAACGGTGAGGAGATCTTCCTCGTTAAGGCCGGCGTCCCGTTCGCGCGATTGGCGCCGATCGGAACGAATCCGCAGAAACGCGAGCTCGGTTACGATGAGGGGTTGCCATTCCGCATCGATCCGGATTTCGATAACTTCGTCCCGTAATTGTCACGGATCGGAGTGCTCCGGCGTACATATCGTGGGGGAAACGATATATGTTTTTAGCGCTTATTCTGGCCGCCACAACTGCGGCAACGCCGCCTACGCCGTCGCTGGCCTCGTTACGGGTGATTGCCAACGTTCGTTCCACACCGCTCTGCTCGGTGATGCGTGCACGCGTAGGCCCAGCGATAGCCGCGCTTTTGGAGAACGACGCGACGCTCGATCAAGCCCCGCCGGCGTTCGACCGCATGTACCGGGACGCATTATTGAGTCCCAAATGGGGTTGGGATCAGCCCAGCGCGCGTGGGATTATCAATCTGGGTAACGTCGAATCGCTCATCGGGCCGATCGCGACCAACCTTAAACAGATCGACGATCTGCTCGCGGACAATGCGTTCGCCGAACCAAGACTTGCGGCGGTGAAAACGCAGTTGGAAGCGGTCGAAGCGCAGCAGAAGGCCGCGCTCAACATCATCAGCGGCTACGACGCGACGACGCTCACGTGGGATGTACTGATCGAGGGCAAAACCCCGCTGGCTGCGTCGCAGCCGAGCCCGCGAATATTCTCGCAGTTCGACAGCACGGGTTTTTATGGCGGGGCGCAAGTCTCCCAGCAGGGCCCGCGAAGCACGCCCGGGCGCTTCGACATCTCGCTCGCCTATAATCCCTATGCGCCTTTCGCGCAATCCATCATCGACATGCGCGCGACCGGTTCGGATGCTGAATCGCTTGCCGCGACAACCATCGCGCCGATTGTGGAGTCGTGCCGGGCGGCGCGTTAGCGCTCACGCGGTAGAGCGGCTGCGCGCGTAGAACATGGGTAGTGTGCGCGATCGATCGACAATATCCGAACAACGCAAGAAGCGGCTGAAAGGCTTAAAGCGCTATTTTTGGCTGGCGACGGTTATATCGGTGCTATGGATCGCGGTGGCACTATGGGCGCTGCTCGCCAATGCTGCGTCGACGAGACAGACTGCGTATCTCCAGCTCGGCGCCGCAATTCTTTGGGGCCTTGTCGCATGGCGCGGTTACGTCGCGGCTCGCCGGTACGAGTTGGAAAACACCGAGTAGCTAGTAGCCCGCGGGCCCCGACACCGCTCGGCCGCCCTTCGACTGCGCGTTTCGCCAAGGGCGAAACGCTCGCTCAGGATGACACCATTAAGCACCATGACACCGCTCGGCGGGTAGCGAAGATATGACCGTGCGGTGTACATCGCTCTGCCTCGTCGTGTGGGCTTGCTTAGCCGCTTGCACGCTTCCGGTTGTCGCGCAGACTCTGGAAGCCGGCGCGATTATCGTGACCGTGACCGACATAAATACGGGCAAGCCGATCGATAACGCGCAAGTCTTTCTGCTCGGCGGCGATACGCCGGAGAGCTCGCTCACCAATGTTAAGGGCATTCTGGTTTTCGAGAGCGTTCAGCCCGGCTCGTATCGTGTCCGCGTCGACGCCGAGGGATATCAGCAGACTAATTCGCCTGTCGATGTGGGTGAAGCGCAACGCGTACGGGTCACGGTCGCACTAGCGCCTACGGCTCCGCTCAAGACGATTGCATCGGTTGTCGTCAAAGCTTCCGTGGTTAACATCACTGTTGAGGACGTGAACTCCGAGAGCGCGCAGCGTAAGGTCTCTCAGACGCTTTCGGATGCGCTTAATAAACTCGCGGGCGTTAGCGTCGACAACGATCTTTACGGTCCGGGTTCATCGTTCAATATATCGCTCCGGGGCGCCGATGCGTCACAGACCGGTTATTCGCTGGACGGAGTGCGGCTCTCCGGCGCCGCGGCACAAGCGATTGGCGGCGCGCAGGATTTATTCACCGGCGCATCTGTGAATTTCGCGCCGTCGGCCGGAAATAACGCCGGCACCGTCAACTTCAATACACTTCAGCCGACGAAACTCTGGAATTATAGCGCTTACGGTGCGGTCGGAAATTATTCCAAAACACTGGGCGTATGGTCCGCGACTGGCGGTTTCGGCAAGCTGTCATTTGCGCTCGCGCATTCGGGCGGGGGACAAGTGGGCCCGCTCAACGGCAGTGTATTTGAGGATCAGAGCGGCAGCGCATATATGCATTTCGGCGGTTTCTCCCGCCAAGCAAACCTGGTGAAAGCGTCCCTTGCCTTGTCTCCGGTCTCAACGTTTAAGTATGCGTTGCTGGAGAGCGTTTCCAATGCTACGTCGATTTGTTCTACAGGCACTACAATTTTGCCGTGCGGGTATGGCAACGACAATTTTAACCGCAGTGACAGCGCGTACAATGTGTTCACTTTCGCCTCACTGCTAGGGCACGTTCAGTTCAATACGGATTATATTTTTGGCAAAGTGCACCTCGACGGTGCCGATCCCAACCGGTCAGTAAACGGCATCGTCGTACCGCTGTCATCGGTCAGTGACATTCCGGGTTCAACCTATGATTTTCGGATGAGTTCTACGAGCCGACGGCATACGCTCACGGCTGGGTTTTTTAGCAGTTTACAGGCGAGTTCGACGACCTCAACGTTCAATGGGACGCAACTTGTGCAAGCGGGCTTGACAACGCGTTTTAGTAGCGCTTATTTTGACGATCGCGTAAAAGCAAATGACAGGCTGGCGATCGATCATTCGATATCGCAGTCGTCGGCGACCAATTCCGCTCCGTCGTTCGAAGTCTATGAAGACTTGACGTGGCAGCCGGCCGTGGCCGACGTCTTCGAGGCGGGCTTCGGCGTAGGCGGTGCTTCCGGCTACGGAGGATATTCGCCGACCCTGGGGGATGCGCTGAGCGGCGATTATGATTGCTCGAACCACTCCGTATTCATGCAAGGTCCAACGGACCAGCCGGCGACGCAGTCGTCGATTTCGTACAATTTGGCTTGGCGCCACACGCTGCGCGGCGGTTCGATCAACGTATCGCTGTACCGTAACCGCTTCGTTGGTCAGAGCGTGCGGGCTTCTGTGCCGCTTGTCGCGGAGCCGAGTTCGATCTTTCCGAACGGGTCGCTCGCGGATTATATTTCCGCCATTCAGCAGGTTTGGTCGAAGCCCGCGATCTGCGGTTCTACGCCCTTCGATCCGTCCGGTGTGTATGTCAGCCAAAATATTAGCGGTCTAGCGCAGGTGACCCAAGGATTCAGCATTACGGGGCAGGTGCCGATCGGCAAGAACCTCATTGTGTTCCCGACGTATGCAACGACAAACGCGTATTATTCGGCGCTGGATCCCCGTCTGATGAGTCCGTCCAGCTTCTACGGGATCGGATTGCAAGTTCCGCGCACGCCTTTGCATAAAGCGGGGCTGATCGTCGACGGTGTTATTCCACACACGCCGCTCGAGTGGCTCGCGGATGCGGAGTTTACCTCGGCAAACAACGCGGGAAATCTTCCGGCATATACTCTGTTCAATGCGGGTTTGGTAATGAAGATGCAGCGCGGCTCGCTAAGCCTGCTCGTCGCGAACATCTTCGGAACGCAAACGGCGCTTTTCTCGAGCTACCAAGGAATAAACCCGTTGCCGCTGCAAGGCGGCGGCACGTTCGCTTTTTCCACGTTTCCGCTGCCGCCGCGCTCAATCACATTTCAGTATCAAGTGCGCTGGCGCCAGCACTACAAACCGCCGCCGCCACCGCCCTCGCCGGCGCCAAGCGCTTCGCCGAAGCCGGCGCTGAAATGATCGCCGTCGTTTAACGGGGTAGCCTGCGGGCCTCGTCCTTCGACGACCCTTCGACTGCGCGCGCCATATGGCGCGCTACTCAGGATGGCAGCGGAGGCGAAGATGCGGGTAAGGTCTTGCTCGCACGGTTCTATGAACCAGAAGCGAGGAAGCGATGGCTAGATTCCCTCACGCTCTTATGGCGCTGGGCCTCGCGGGCGGTATTCTCTCAACGATTTTGATCTCGCCGCCCGCAGCTCTCGCGCAAAAACCGGCGCCCGGACAAAAACCGGCCGCCTCCCAAAAACAATCAGCCACAAAAACGGCCCCTTCAAAGACTACGCCGGCGGCTCAATCTAAGACGCACGTAGCGCCGGCGGCTCAATCTAAGACGCACGTAGCGCCGGCGGCTCAAGCCAAGACGCACGCTGCGCCGGCTGCGAAGATGCCCGCGCAAAAAACACACATGACGCCGCGTGCAGCAGTGAAAACCAACATCACGCCACGCGCACAAACGAAGACCGTCTTCACGCGAGATAAGTTCGTGCGGATCCAGAACATGAATGCGACCAGGTTCAAGTCGATCGCGCAGTCCAAAATGGTGATCCGGCACGTTACGGTGACGCGCACCGTGTTTCAAAGACGCGTAAAAATCAGGCATTCCGCGCTTCGCAACGTTACGTACTTAACGGGGCGAGTCGTGCGCAGAGGAAACGGTATGCTCGTGTTGCGTGAAAACGACGGCAACGAAGTGCCGATCGCGACGCAAACGGTCTACGTGAACCAGACCGTGTTTGTGCCGGGATCGACCGTTGTAGTTCCCGCACAGTTCATCAACGGTCAGTTTGTGATGCTGCCGGCATTCTCGCAGGTCGATGAAGGGCTTCCGCTGGCTTCTCCGGCGGTGGCACCTTGCGCGATCAACGACCGCGACGCCGATGATAACGGCTACGGGGGCTATTACGCGCCGGCATCGGCTTGCTACAACAACGACGGCGATGCGGATGACGGTTATACCTACAGCGCACTGCCCTCGTCGTTTGGCGTTCCGAGCGCGTTTTCAAACACGTTCGTACCGGTGGTGGCATCGGGTTTCGTCATCACGCAATCGGGTTCAAACGTCGTTTTGCTGACGTCGAACTTCACGCCGATGGTCGTTAACGCTTCGGCCGCGATGGCGGCGGGCGCGACCAATGGAGCGCTGACGACAGGGCGTTATGTTACGGTGTACGGCTACAACGTCAACAACGCGCTAGTTGCCACTTCGTTCCAGTAGTCGCGATTGGTTGAGGGCCGCAAGCTAGGTAGCTAGCGGCCCTCGTGGTTCGACTGGGGCGCCTCATGGCGCCCGCTCACCATGACACCGTTGGCCTGCTCAGGATGACATCGGAGGGAACGCCGCTCACCATGACACTGGGTTAAGCCGCGATGTCATCAACATAGACAGTGGGGGCAATCGTGCCGCCCACCACCGGCGGATCGAACCAGCCCGTTATGATCGCGTTCAGGTTGTTGCGCAGGCCGGTGGTCGCGACCATGACCATGTGTCCGACGAAAAATAGCGCGAGTTCGAGTCCGAAACCGAGGTGCCAGAGTGTGACGGCATTGCGTCCGCCGAAGAATTGCGTGAGCGGGCGGAAGATCGGAAGGTGCGGCCAGAGTGCGAGGCCGGTGGCGGCCATCATCGGTCCCATCGTTAAAAGGACGAGCGTGTACGCCAGTTTTTGCAGGGGGTTATAGTCGGTGTAGACGGGCGCCGCTTTGCGTAGGCGCAAGTAATAGGCGATCATCGGAAAGATACCGCGGACGTCGTCCGCGCCGAAGAGCAGCTTCGAGAAGCTTCCGCTGAGCAGTGCGCCGACGAAGTAAACCAGACCCGCGGCGATCATCGTCAGTCCGAAATACTGGTGCAGATTATAAACCTTGGGCAGCCAGTGCTGGTGGAAATAGATCTGCGAGCCGGTTACGATCAGACCCGCAAACGCGAGAGAAAATACGACGTGCGTTATTCGCGTGACGAGCGAGTGGCGGTAGGTAGGCCGGGGCCGGCGGCGTTTCATGCCCCCAGTATAGCGGCGCATTCTGATAGAAAACGGAGAAGTAGTTGCGCGCGACGGCGGACTAAGGTACTTTTAACTTATGCGATCAATCTACGCCGCCGCTCTCTCGCTTGCCGTGCTGGGCGGCCTGCCGCTTGCCGGGCAAGCGCAAACCGTGCCGTGCATTTCCTGCGCGATCGCGCGCCAGGATGCCGCGATTTCGGCGGCGACGAATCGTGCAATCGTTCAGCAGCAACTGCAGTCGGATCTATCCAACCGCTTGGGTACGCAGCAAGCGACGTTGCAAAACCAGCAGTTGCTCAACACGCTCCAGCTCCAATCGTCGCTTAACCAAAACGACTGGGCGATGCGCCAGATTCTGCTGCAGGAGCAGATCAATATTTTAAAGCTCGAAGCTCGGCAGCGCACTCTAAAAGCGAAGAGTAAGAAACCGCTCCCGCACTAGCGCTCCCCTCGACATGTGCGCCTTCGGCGCCTGCTCGGGGTGGTTCGACAGGCTCACCATGACAATACGGGCGCCTGCTCGGGGTGGTTCGACAGGCTCACCATGACAATACGGGCGCCTGCTCCGGGTGGTTCGACAGGCTCACCATGACAATACGGGCGCCCGCTCAGGATGACAGCGTGTGAAGCGTTCTGCCGCGCCTAGCGCGGCGTGACAGGAAGGCAAAGTATTACGGTTGTGCCGTGGCCGGGCGTGCTCTCGGTTTTAATCGATCCGCCGGCGCGTTCGACCGCACGTTTAGCGATCGCCAAGCCCAAGCCCGAACCTTCGATATCGGCGCGCGCGCTGCCGCGATAGAAACGGTCGAACGCGTGAGCGATGTCGGCTGAGTCCATTCCGGGTCCTGAATCTTTCACGCGAACGCAAACGGTTCCGTCATCGCGCGTCGTGCTGACTTCCACTTGCGATTCGGGAGCATACTTTAGCGCATTGTCGATCACGTTTTTGATGGCTTCGTACATTTCGTCTTCGTCGATGTTGACCGTAGCATGATCCGCGGCGCTCACGGTGATGCGGCCGTCCGCTAATGGCGTCAGAGACTGCACGGCGCGTGCAACGGTAGCTGAAATGTCGACCGTTGTGAGTTTCTGCGGCGCGCCAGCGCGGTCGAGTCTCGCGAGGTAGATCAGTTTTTCGATGAGGGCCCGCATGCGGCGGCTTTCATCGAGCATGGTTTCGTAAATTTGGGTGGTGCCGGCGGAGTCGCTGATCACGCCCTGGCGCAGTACATCCAGATATCCCATGACAATGGTCAGCGGCGTGCGCAGCTCGTGGCCGGCGTCGGCGATGAATTGGCGCATTTGCGCGTCGCTTTGCTTGCGCTCGGCAGTTGCGGCAGTCAGTCGCTTCGCGACGTCGTTGTAGGCCGTGGTCAGCTCACGGAAATCGGTGGAGTTTCCAAGGAGTGTTTCGGGAGTGAAGTCGCCTTCGGCGATTCGCCTCAGCGATTTCGTGACTTCGGCCAGCGGTCCGACGGCGCGCGCGCTGATGCGGCGGCCGATCAGCCAGGCGAGCAAAATTGCCAGCAGTCCGACGGGGAGCATGATCGACCAGTACCAGACGAGTACTCGGCTGAAGCGATCGAGGTCGGGTTCGATAAAAACCATACCTCCGGCAACCGGGACGCGCGCGCGCGGAAGGCCGATCAGCGATCCGAATGCGCGGCTGAGGTCACCGCCCGCCGACGGGCGGGGCGCGGCTTCGTTGGCCGCCAGTAGGCGGCGTTGCGAATCGAAGATGGCCACGCGGAACCGGCCGCGCCCGACATCGTGCGCGATCGCGGGAGCGGCTTTCGCAAGCGGTTCATGGCGGCGTTGCGACGCGGTCACTTCCTCGGAAGCTCGCTGCGCCGCGTTTGAGATCGACTCGCTCAAGCTTCCGGTGTACAGGAAGAAAGCCAACGCGGTGGAAGCGGCGGCGACCGCAAGTATAAGCGCGATCGCCAGCAACACATAGCCGCGCGTTAGCCGACCGCGAAAACCGCTAAACATTAGTGCGCCCCTCGCTTCGCTCGGGGTCCTTCGACTGCGTGTTTCGCCAAGGGCGAAACGCTCGCTCAGGATGACAACGTTGGCGCTCAGGATGACAACGTTGGCGCTCAGGATGACACCATTGAAGCGTTCTGCCGCGTCTCGCGCGGCTTGACATATGGCTCGTCATTCGACGCGCAGCGTGTAGCCCGCGCCGCGTACGGTGTGAATGAGGCGCTTCTCAAAACCGTCGTCTATTTTGGTGCGCAGGTAAGAAATGTAGCGCTCGACCGCAGCGTCGGTCACGTCGCTTTCGTCTCCCCAAACCAGTTCGATGAGATCTTCGCGCGTGAAAACGCGCTTGGGGCGCCGAAGCAGGGTGGTCAAAAGTTTGTATTCCAGCGGCGAGAGATCGAGGCGGCGGCCATCGCGCTGGACCTCGTGCGTTTCCAGATCGACGTCGAGGCCGTCGTAGTGCAGCGTGTCGGGGTGCTCGATATGCGGACGGCGCAGTTTGGCTTCGATGTGCGCGATCAATTCAGAGATTTCGAACGGTTTGCTCAGGTAATCGTCGGCGCCGTGGCCGAGCCCCTCTACTTTGTCTTCCAACTCGCCCTTGGCGCTGAGCATAACTACGGGTGCTTCGGTGATGCGGCGCAGCATCGGCAAAAGCGTGATGCCGTCGATCTTCGGCATCATGACGTCGAGGATGATGATGTCGGGCGGCCATTCGCGCACCAGCGCGAGCGCAGCCTGTCCATCGGCCGCGCTACGTACCTCGAAGCCGTGATGACTTAAGCTCAACTCGAGCAGTTCGCGAATGCGGCGTTCGTCGTCGACGACGGCGACGCGCGCATGTGTGGGCGTCGTCATTCGAAGCGCAGCGCTTCAATCGGCCGCAACTGCGCGGCTTTGCGGGCCGGGTAGTATCCGAAGAAAATACCGACCAGCGCCGAGAAGAAGACTGAGAAGAACACGCCGTAGATCGAGACGGCCATCGGCCACTTCGCGACCAGCGCGATCAGCAACGTCACGAAAATGCCGATGCAGACGCCGAGCACACCGCCGACCGTCGAAAGCATGATTGATTCGGCGAGGAATTGGCGCAGAATCGTTGCGCCGCGCGCACCGACCGACATGCGCAATCCAATTTCACGCGTGCGTTCGGTGACCGAGACCAGCATGATNNATGATGCCGATGCCGCCGACGACCAGCGAAACCGCCGCCACGCCGGCCAAGAGAAATTCGAGGACCGCGCCGGTTGAAGAAGCCGCGCTTGCGATATCTTGCAGATTGCGCACGGTGAAATCGTCTTGCTGCGGCGGCACAATGTGGTGGCGCTGCTCGAGCAGCGTGGTGATCGCGGTTTGCGCGGGCTGAACGCTAGTGGCATCGGCGGCCGAAACCATCAGCGTGCTCACCGTCGTGCTGCCCGTCAAGCGCTGCATTGCGGAAGTATAAGGGATGAGAATGGTGTCATCCTGGTCTTGTCCCGTGCCGCTTTGTCCCATCGCCTTTAACGTGCCGACCACGGTGAAGGGAACGCCCTTGGCGATAATCGTTTGGCCTATGGGCGAGCTGCCGTCGGGAAAAAGATTTTGCACGACCGTCTGGCCGAGCACCGCGACTTTGTCCGCCGAATACACGTCGTTCTGCGAAAAGAATTGACCCGAAGCGATCGACCAGCTGCGGATGAACGTATACGTCGGCGCAACACCGGTGATCGTGGTCTGCCAGTTATTGCCGCCGGCCACGACTTGCGAGCGAACGGTAACCGAGGGCGAGACCGCAGCGACGCCGGGAAGTTTGGCGATCGCGATGCCGTCGTCGGGCGTGAGCGTCGAGGCGCCGCCCGAACCCGTGCGCGCACCGCCTTGGGTGATGCTGCCGGGCATGACGACGATGAGATTGCTGCCGAGGCCCTCGATCTGTTTTTGCACCGAATCGCGAGCGCCCGAACCAATGGCGACGGTAATGATTACGGCGGCGACGCCGATGATTACGCCGAGCATCGTGAGTAAGGAGCGCGCGCGGTTGCGCAGCAGCGCGTCGAGCGCGATGCGAAACGTGGCTTTGAAGCTCATGCGGCGACCTTTCCTGATTCGACAGGCTCACCATGACGCAAGCGATCTGAAACGACGAGCCCGTCGCGAAAGGTGATGATGCGTTTAGCGTAGGCGGCAACTTCGGGTTCGTGCGTGACGAGAAGAATTGTAATGCCCTCTTCCCGATTCAGGCGCGTGAAGAGTTCCATGACTTCCTTTGACGACTTGGTATCGAGTGCGCCGGTGGGTTCGTCGGCCAGAATGAGGCCGGGGTTATTGACCAGCGATCGCGCTATCGCGACGCGTTGTTGTTGCCCGCCGGACATTTGGTTGGGCGCGTGATCGCGCAACGACTCAACGCCGACGATTGCAAGTTTTTCAAGCGCGATCCGGCGCCGATCGGCTTCGGGCACGCCCGAGTAAATCATCGGCAGCTCGGCATTTTCAAGCGCCGTGGTGCGCGAGAGCAAGTTATAGGACTGGAAGACGAAGCCCAGCCGGCGGCTGCGAATGTCGGCGCGTTCGTCGGCAGTCAGCGCAGACGCGTCGCTGCCTTCAAAGCGGTAGATTCCCGACGTCGGTTCGTCGAGCAAGCCGACAATGTGCATGAACGTTGATTTCCCCGAGCCCGACGGACCCATGACGGCCACGAATTCGCCGCTTTCAATCTTCAGATCGACGCCGCCGAGAGCGGTGACCCGCTCGCTCTCGCCGAGTTCGTAGACCTTTTGCAGATCCTTGACGTAGACAACCGGTTCCATTAGTGCACGATTCTTCCGAGGCCGCCGGTGCCGCCGCCGATGCCGCCGCGCGTGGCGCCCGCTGCACCCGTGGTGCGTGTGGACGTGGTGCTCGGTGCACCGCTGCTGACGATGACGTTGTCGGTTGTGCCGAGCGTTCCGCGTAACGGTGTGACCGCTGCTTGCGTACCGCTGACCAGCAATATCGTGACCGGTACCGGCTGTGCCTTGCCGCCCTGTTGGACGAAGATCACGCCGCGGCTACCGGAACTGCTTGCGGTTGCGACGCCGCTGCCGAGCTGGCCCCACGGCGATGCGCTGTTGGTTGCGTTTGCCGTTGCGCCCGCGGCTGCGGGACGCTTGCCGGTGTGTTTGTGCGTGGCGCCGCCCGCAGGTTTGAAGCTGAGCGCCTCGGCCGGTACGACCAGCGCGTTCTTCACCGTTTTCACGTTGACCGTGGCGTTGGCGGTCATGCCGGGCAAGAGTTTTCCGCCCGGATTGTCCACCAGCGTGATCACGGTGTAGGTGACGACGTTGTTGACCGTGGTCGGCGCTTCGCGAACTTGCGATACGGTGCCGTTAAAAGTTTGGTTCGGATAGGCCAGGACGCTGAAGTTGACGCGGTCGCCGGGTTTGACGTTGCCGATATCCGGCTCGCCGACGGCGATGTCGACTTCCATCTTATTAAGATTTTGCGCGATGCTGAAGAGGGTTGGCGACGATAAGCTGGCGGCGACAGTTTCGCCGACACTGACGTCGCGCGCGATGACGGTTCCATCGACCGGCGAAGTGATGACCGAGCGCTGCAGGTTTAATTGATCTTGCTGCACGATCGCATTCGCGGCTTGAGCCGCGGCGGCAGCGGCAGCTGCGCTATCCTGCGAACCGGCAGCGGTCGAATAGCTTTGCGTGCTTTGCGCGGCACTTGCCTGCGATTGGTTGGCGCTGGCGGCCGCTTGTGCACGTGCTTGCGCCACGGCAGCTTGCGCCGACTGCACGGCGCTCTGCGCGCCGATCAAGTTCGATTTATCGGCATCGGCTTGGCTCTGCGCGATGTATCCTTGCGAAAGCAGAGAGTTGTCGCGATTGACCGTCGCCTGCGCTAATTCGTAGGCGCTCTGCGCCTTTGCAACATTGGCTTGCGCGGTTGCAATGCCGGCGACGGCTGCTTGCGCGTTGGCGGCTTGCGCTTGGCTCGTGGCCTGCGAAGCGGTTATCGCGGATTGCTGGCCGGTCGCGTTATTGGAAGCGGCACCGGCTTGCGCTTGCGCTTCCGCAAGTTGCGCTTCGGCTTGGCTAAGCTGCGCCTGGAGCTGACTAGAATCCAAGCGAGCTAGAATTTGACCTTTGCGAACGTGGCTGTTGAAATCAACATAGACTTGGGAAATCGTGCCCGAGACTTGCGTGCCGACGTTGACGGTGTTCTGCGGATTGACCGTGCCCGAGGCCGTGATCGTTTGCGAAAGATCCTGACGCACGACCGGCGCCGTTTGATATGCGGCGCTTGCGGTGGAGCGCGCAATGACGAGCGAGCTCGCCACGATTGCGACAATCAAGCCGACCGCAACCAACGCGGCGAGCCACCGCTGCTTGCGCGTGGTGTTCCGCAGAATGGCGATGAGAGGAAAGGGGCGGGGGCCGCCGAGCGGGACGCCGATTTCAGGTAAAAGTCTTCCAAACATGGGCCTATCGTAGCGCTCATTGCTGACAGGCTTCGGAGAGGTGGGGGTGACAACTCTTAATTATTTAGTTGACAACGCCTGGCGCTTGGCGTATGCTCTTAAGGAATTAGTTAGTCTGTCGCTTTCCGGGAGGGGACCGTCGATGAAAACCGCTGCCGTTACCGTTCCAACATGCTTGCCGGCGCCTGCGCCCACGCTGCCGCCGCCCGGCACCAGACCGGCCATTTTTATGGGCTGGGGCCCGCGGGTTCACGCCTAATGCGGCGCTTTTTTGTGGCGTTTGCGGGATTGGCGGGGCTGTTGGTCTCGCTGGCTCCGGGCGCCGTGCCGGCCGCGGGGCTGACCAACAGAGAGATTCTGATGCATTGCTCGGGATGCGACATGGCCGGCATGGATCTGCATGGTCAAAATCTCTCGGGGATTCGCTTCGAGGGCACGAATCTGCGTGGCGCCAACTTGCAGGGCGCGAATCTGCGCAACGCGATCTTCGAAGGCACGAATCTCGACAATTCCGACATGCGGCGCGCCGATCTGCGCAACGCGCGTTTCGAAGGCACGAGTCTGCGCGGCACGCATTTCGACGGCGCGCAACTCGATGGCGCCATGTTCGAAGGAGTAAATCTTTCCGACGGCGTCCTGAGCGGACTTTCCGACGGGGCGGCGCGTTCGATGCTCAATCGCTGCGAAGGGTGCAATCTTGCCAACGTGTCGCTGGCCGGTCACGACTTGCACGGCGTCCGTTTGGAAGGTGCGAACATGCGTGGCATGGATTTGCACGGAGCAAATCTAGACGGCGCGCAACTCGAGGGAGTGAATTTGGACGGCGCGCATTTGCAGTCGGCGAATTTCCATAGCGCGGAGTTACTGGGATCGAATCTTCGAAACAGCGATGCGCGCAATGCGAACTTTCAAAACGCGGTGGTGTGTTCGGACGACACGACGACGATCAACGATCATGGTGCGCGCTCGGTTATTGTTGGGAAGACGGACTGCGTCGAGCTCGGCGGAACGGACTTGCACGGCGCGAATTTCACCGGCGCCCGGCATTGCGTCTGGCTGGGCGACGGGACGCAGCCGCGCTGTAAGCCCGCGACCGCGCAAATGCTCCAACAGTACGGGCACGCGAACCTCAGCGGGGCCATTGGGCTTTAGGGTCTAACGCAAAGGTCATGGTTCTTGGGGTCCTGGCTGGCCGAGGTTGAACTACGTGCTGAACTATCCGGGACATCTGGCGCGCAGACGGGCAACGGTTCTTTGCGTGCTCGCCTTGTGCGGTTGTACCCCTGCGTTTGCCTCCCACTGCTCGGTTAAAAACAATGGTCGAATGACCGCGACCGTGACGCTGACGAATCGCTCGCTTAAAGCAATCAGCGACGTCGATGTCCTTGTGGATACAAAAAGCGTGCATGTCCAAGGCGGGAAGGGCAGGCTTTTCCATGCCGCAACGCCGCTCTTCCCGGGTGAAACTCGAACCGTCGAGGCACTCCCCATGGATTACGATGACAGTCTCTATGACTTCAAGTTTGCCTCCAATGGCTGCGAGCTAGAGAATATCGTTTTTGCTGACGGGACCAGCTGGGAGCAGCCCTCGCCGATCTAAAATGACAAGGGCGGAAGCGCGGCGTAGGAGTGACTCCATGGAACCATTGGACTTAAGCAAAGCGCCGCCGCGGAGTCCGAAGCTGGCGCTCGACGGGCTCACCATGTTGCCCCGTACGATCGACAAAGTGCGCGCAACTTTGCCCGGCGGTAATCCGGGCGTCTATCGGATCAGCGGCTTCAGTGAACGCATGCTCGAGAAGATCGGCGTGACCGAAGATCAGATGCGCGAAGTTGTCGCTAAGGCGAAAAGCGACGACGACGTCGTAAAGTGGCTGCGCGAAAACGCGGACACGAGCAAGTACGAAGAATTCTCGCAGTACATTTCCAAACGCTCGATCGACGACGTTACCGACAAGGCCGCGTTCATGGAGCGCTACCCGATCTTAAAGAGCCGGCCGGATATTTATTATCTTGCCGATATGCTCGAAGCCGACGATGAGGAGATGTTCGCGGGGAAGAAGTAGAGCACGGCGGTTGTTATACGATTGACGTATAACGTCGTGTCTGCTTTGTTTGGGACGGGCATGACGCGCACTGTGTTGAGATTACCAAGCATTATGAATAAAAAATTGGCTCCAATCCACCCAGGCGAAATCCTACTTGAGGACTACCTGATGCCCGCCGGTATTAGTGCGAACGCCCTCGCAACCGCGATGCGGGTTCCTGCAACGCGGATCAACGAGATCGTGCACGGCCGGCGTGGCATAACAGCTGAAACCGCCGTGCGTTTGGCGCGAGCACTTGGAACGACGCCCGGCTTTTGGATGAATCTACAATCTCACTATGATCTTGAGATGGTAGCCGATCAACGCGGCGCGGAAATTGAAGAGGACGTTAGGCCCCTCGTAAGGGTGTCGGCACTTCTTAAGGGTCGGGGCAGGCGACGCCGGAAAACCTAGATTAGGGTTTGTTGCGTTTCGACATTACCGCCGCGAAGGACGTCAGCGCGGCTGCGAGCGGGGTAGATTGATGCCGCGGGGACGCCAGATCCCGAAGGTTTTTGCTCACGCGTTTTGCTCTTCGGCGTCGATGGCAGCTTCGGCGATGTATTTCCAGAGCGCGGCCTGCACGCTGACGACCAAGTAGCCCCAATCTTCGATGTATCCGCCACGGGCTTGCCAGACCGCATCGTCGAGATAGCGCTGATCGTTCAACGCGAGGATGTCTTGCATGGCATCGTAGATGTCGGCGAGATCTTCCGAGAGAACGCGGACTTCTGCGGACGCTAGTCCAGTGGGGATCACGAGTACCTGCTCGGGCATGACGTAACGCATGTCAAAGGTCTGCGCCAGTTTTGCGCGGTCGGCGCGCTTCGCCTCGGTGACCATAGCTGGGTCTTCGTTGTTGGCAGTTGTTTCGGGTAGATCGAGCGCTGCGAGCTGCAATTCCAAGAGCGAGCTATGCAAGTCTGCGCACGTTTCCACGAGGTCGGAACCGCCGCCCTTATCGAGCAGCTCGATGTAGTCTTTCGCCGCCGCAAGAAACGCTTGCCAAGTGGGGTCGTTGCTATCGATCATGTGCGCGAAAGCTGACCAAAGCGCTGGCCGGTCTTACATTTCTCATACACTGCTGAGGCATTAGAAACGAACCGGAAGACCGGGCTTGATGGCCCCGAGTTATTGCCGAACCAGCCGGCTTCTTGCCAAAATTGCGGCTCGGCTCCAAAATAAATCGAACCGGACCCGTCGGGGAAGAGTCGTAAGCTCATATTGTTGACACTGGGCAAGTAGACCGTTGTCATTGCCGCGCCTAATCCGGCGCGCATGAGTAAGGCAGTGTCGTCGGTCAATGCATAAAACGTGTGTGCGCGTACGTAAGCATCCCAGAAAAAGCGGCCGACGATGAGATACAAGCCGACCAGGACGAACGGAATTCCCCACAGCCGCATAAAGATTGGGGCGCTGCCCGCTACGACCAGCGTTTCCCAAACGATGGCGAAGCCGCCCCACATCAGGCTAAAGGGAATCAAAAAAACGTCGGCTTTGCTCAATTTAAAACCCTGTGCCGGAGTACCCGTCCATTGAATTTTGTCCTCCGAGACGCCCATGACGGAGAAACGTGCGGCGGGTTTTTCAAAGGTCAGCATTAGGAAGCAGTAGTGAAATCTGCGTCGCGGTGTTCGGGCGTGACAAAGTAACCGATCGCGGTAAAGATCGCGACCGCCGCAAACATGACTACCGCAACGATCGCCATGGCTTTCGCATAATCCGGATGCCCCGACGGCAAGGGAAAGTTGTTCGCCGCAAATACCGTTTCCATTTGCAACGCGCCGGCAGAGATGAGATTGCCGATTTGGTAGGTGAAACCGGGGAATGTTCCGCGTACGTTGGCCGGCGATATTTCATTCAAGTGCGCCGGGATGACTCCCCAGGCGCCCTGCACCATGACCTGAATGAAGAAGCCGCCGAGTGCGAGCATCAGAATCGTTTGGCTAAACGCCCACAGCGGAATGAGCATTGCGCCGAGAATCGCGCACAGTATGATCATCGGGCGGCGTCCGAACCGCTGCGATAGCCGGCCGAAGAAGATGCCGCCGACGATCGCGCCGACGTTCGCGATAGCAGTGAGCGTTCCGACCAATGCGGGGCTGAATTTATGTTGGAGTGTGAGGAAGGTTGGATACAAGTCTTGCGTGCCGTGTGACATGAAGTTCAGCGCCGTCATTAAAAGCATCGCGTAGAGAAAGAGCGGCCAACGCGTTTTCAGGGCCGAGAGCAGCGGATCTGCCGTTCGTGCTACGGCGTTTTGTTTCTGCGCAAGCCAGGCTTGGGATTCGGGGACATGCGCGCGGATGTAAAATATGAGCAGCGCAGGCAGTACGCCGATGACAAACATTCCGCGCCAGCCGATGTGCACGTAAAGCACCGCCAGCACAACTGCGGCGAGCAAATAGCCGACCGCGTAACCTTCCTGCAGTATGCCGGAGAAGAGGCCGCGCTTATGAGCGGGGAGCGATTCCATCGCCAGCGCAGCGCCGATGCCCCATTCGCCTCCCATCGCAACGCCGAAGAGCGCGCGAATGATGAGAAAAACCGTGAGGTTCGGGGCGAACGCGGTCGCGAGTTCGAGCGTCGAGTACAGGCCGACGTCGATCATGAGCGGGATGCGCCGGCCGAAGCGGTCGGCAATCCATCCGAAAATCAGCGCGCCGAGTGGGCGGAGCATCAACGTCAGCGTTACGCCGAACGCTACCATCGGCACGGCGACGCGAAAATCGTGCGCGATGTGCGGCACGGTTACGATGACCAGGAAAAAGTCGAATGCGTCGAGTGTCCAACCGAGGAAGCTCGCGGTAAACGTTTTCTTCTGCTGTTTTGTGAGATCGCGGAACGCGTTAGTCACTACGGGCGTCCCCTCGACTTGCGCCCTTCGGGCGCTGCTCGGGGTGGTTCGACAGGCTCACCATGACACAAAGCTAGGGGGAGGTGGTTGGCGATGGCGATGCGCTGCTCGTCGGTGCGGGGCTCGCGGACGCGGAGGGAATGCCCGTTCCGTAGAGCACGAGTACGTACGTGTTATTTTTCGCCACGGTGAATTTGGGCGCGGTGAAGCCGAAGATCAGCATGTTCTTTTGCAGCGAAGATTTGTCGAGCGAGATCACCGGCGCGTACGTTTTCGCCTTGCCTTGCATGCGTTGGAGGAAAAGCTGCAAAGCGAAACCGCGACCCGGGATCTGATCTTTCGGCAAGGTGAACGACGCGATGGCCAGGCCGTCGAGCGNNATCGGCGTTGGTGGTGATTGCGACCGTCATCAGCGTGGTAACTTTCGTAACGTCTTTGGGGACGTGCACCATGACGGGCGATTCTTTCGGCAGCGCTTCGGCCATGAGGGTGATCGTTGGCGCGGTGCTTGCCGGCGACGGAGTTGCGCTCGGATTTAGCGTCGGCGCCGGCGACGGCGAGGGGCTCGCGGTCGGCGGCGGTGTTTTTTTCTTGCTGGGTTTTGGCGTCGGTGTCGGCGGCGGTACGTTAAAACGGATCTGGCACGCGAAATCGGGCTGTGTTTCCGGACATGCGAAACCGTTGGCTGCATCGGCGAGCGGGTAGGTTGCGGGTCCGGGTGACGGCGTTGCGGAGCCGTTTTTTGCGTTGGGCGCGGCCGTTCCATTACTCATCGGCGTCGCACCGCCCACGCCGCCGGGTGGAAGCGGGTTACCTTGCTGTCCTGAGCTGAAGTTACCGGAGCACGCGGCGAGCGCTGCGAGCAATGCGAGTGCTATCGCGCCCCTCGTCACGTGCGCCATGCGGCGCACTACTCNNATGGGCTAAACGCTACGCTCAGGATGACAATAATCGTCACGCTGACACATTATGCGCTCAGGATGACACATTATGCCCGTGACTCCGCTTTGGCTAATGCCTCGCTCGCAAACTCCGTGATCGGGATCGTGCGTTTTTCTTCCATTTGACGTTCGTTCACGTTCACGGTGCCGTCGGCAGCTTCTTGCTTTCCTACTACTAGAATGTAGGGAACCTTCTGGGTTTTCCAGTGGCGGATCTTGTAGCCGAGCTTTTCGTTGGACTCGTCGACTTCGATGCGGAGGCCGCGCTCGCGCAACTGCGATGCGACCGAGTTGGCGTATTCAAGCTGATGCTCGGTGATCGGGGTGATGACGGCTTGCACCGGCGCGAGCCAGACGGGGAAGTTTCCGCCGTAGTGCTCGATGAGCAAACCGAAGAAGCGCTCCATCGATCCGGCCAGCGCACGGTGGATCATGACGGGCGTGTGGTCGGCGCCGTCGGAGCCGCGGTATTTCAATTCGAAGCGCTGCGGAAGAACGAAATCGACCTGCACGGTGCCGAGCTGCCACTTACGGCCGATCGCGTCGCGCACGTTGATGTCGAGTTTCGGGCCGTAGAAGGCACCGCCGCCTTCATCTATGCCGTAGGGCAGATTGTACGCTTCCAGCGCCTTGCGGATCGCGTTTTCGGCAATCGGGTCGGTGTCGGTTTGCAGTTTCTTCTCGCGCGTCGAGAGATAATACTCGAGCTCGAATCCGAACGCTTTCATTAAACGCATCGCCTCGCTCAGCGTACGCTCGAATTCCTCTTGTACTTGTTCGGGCGTGCAGAAGAGGTGCGCGTCATCAACCGTGAAGCCGCGCACGCGGGTGAGGCCATGCAACACGCCGCTACGTTCGAAGCGGTAGGTTGTGCCGAATTCGGAGTAGCGCAACGGCAGCTCGCGATAGCTATGCTGGCGATCCTTATAAATGAGGATGTGGCCCGGGCAGTTCATCGGCTTGAGGCGGAAGCGCTGCTCCTCGACTTCGAGCGCGCCGAACATATTTTCAGCGAAGTTTTCGAGGTGTCCGGAAATTTCGTACAGGCGTTCGTTCACGATGTGCGGCGTGATGACCGGAAGATATCCGCGCTCGGCCAAGCCTTCGCGAATAAAGTTCTCGACGATACCGCGAACGATCGTGCCTTTGGGATGCCAAAAAATCAGTCCGCCGCCGGCTTCTTCGTGAATGGAGAAGAGGTCGAGCTCTTGTCCGAGTTTGCGATGGTCGCGTTTCTGCGCTTCCTCGAGTTGCTTTAAATGCGCGTCGAGTTCTTCTTGCGTGTTCCATGCCGTGCCGTAGATGCGCTGCAGCATCGGGTTGTGCTCGTCGCCGCGCCAGTATGCACCCGCGACGCTCATCAATTTAAGCGCGCCGATGTCGCCGGTGTGGTCGACGTGGCCGCCGCGGCAGAGGTCGGTGAATTCGCCGATCGTGTAGAGCGTGATCGGCTCGCCTTCGGGAATGTCGTGCGCTAGCTCGACCTTGTATTGATTGCCTTTAAATCGTGCGAGCGCTTCGTCGCGTTTGACTTCGCGGCCGGTCATTTCATAATTCGCGGCAACGATCTCGTGCATGCGCTTTTCGATGCGTTCGAGATCTTCGCGCGTGAACGGCTCGAGCCGGTCGAAATCGTAATAGAAACCGTTCTCGATGGCTGGGCCGATCGTGGGCTTGGCCTCGGGGAAGAGGTCCTGGACCGCGTAGGCCAAGACATGCGCTGCCGTGTGGCGCAGTTCGGGAAGACCGGCGCTTTGTTTTTCAGCCATGGAACGTCTCATGCTTTTGGCGGAAGGGCACTCCCGGCCCTTGAGTGTTGCGTCGCGCCGAAAGGCTTTGGCTTGACGGGCCGCTCTCATTTTGGTAGGATTGCTCTCGATTTGAGAGCAGAAATAGGGTCACTGACGAAGGGGTGCGGGATTGAGGATTATCGCACGCCGGACGCTGCGCGGGTATTGGCTGGGCCACGCGGATTCCGAGGACGCGCTCAAGACCTGGTACGCGGTCGCTAGGAAAGCGAAATGGCAAAATATTCTCGACGTACGAAAGATATATTCAACGGCGGAGACGGTCGGCAAATACACGGTATTTAATGTCAAGGGAAATAATTATCGGCTGATTGTCCTCATCGAGTATCGTCTGCAGGTCATTTTTATATCGGCCGTCTTGACGCATGCCGAGTACAGTAAGGATCGATGGAAACACAAATGAAGGCCTTAGACACAGCATATAAACGCATTGTGACGCGAGAGCTGCCTCGACCGATTCGTTCAAACAAGGAATATGAGCTTTACCTTGGGCGCATCGAGAAGTTAATGGAAAAGGCCCACAGATCTGCAGCGGAGAGTCAGTACCTTGAGCTGCTCGCTATCCTTGTGGAGCGGTATGAGGAAGAGCACTATCCGATTCGAACCCCAGAGCCTCGCGTTGCACTGCGCGAGCTTATGAGCGCTAATGCGGTGTCGCAAGCCGAAATCTCTCGTTTGCTGGGTTCTAGCGGTGTTACTTCGGAGATTCTCTCCGGGAAGCGAGAGCTCAGCAAGAACCAAATAAGGAAACTTTCGCAGCGTTTTGGAGTGTCGCCCGAGCTGTTTCTTTAGGACACCGCGACCTGTAGCGTGCGCAGTGCGCGATTTTCTTCGCGCAAAGCTTGCGCTTCAAGGTGATCGTAGGTCATAGCCGCGGCGTTGACGAGCGGCACCAGGGCGCGCTGTTCGTCGGCGTCGAGATCGGCGCCGTCTTCATGGGCGCCGTAGAGGACGAAGCCGGCGAGTTCTCTGCGAAAGACCAGCGGGATTGCGAGAACGGCAGCGTCGTGGCGATCGTCCGGCGCCGCAACAGCCGGCACATCATTTACGCGTACGCAGCCGAGTTCGGCGCTAATAAATGCGACCAAAGAATCGGATGTGGACATCGAAGCCGCCGGCTGCTCTTTCCAACCGGTGCAGAGTTCAAGCGAGAATCCGCCGTTGCGCCGCAGGTAGAGCGCGGCACCGGTGAGATCGAGAACTTCCATGGGAAGCCGCGTTAGGTAATTGGCGATCGCGGCGGGTTCTTCGACGTGCACGACAGCCTTCGCTACTTTTTCGAGCCGCATCTCGGCTACGTGCCGTTTTCGAAAGATCACGCGATCGACGCCGGCGTCGATGCGTTTGCGCATCCCGTGAAAGAAGAAGCCGAGTACCAGCGCGACAACGATGTCGACGGGGAGACTGAAGCGCGACTCCATCGTTCGTGACAAGAACAGATCGATGAGCGCAAAGATCGCTACGATGAGCGTCGTCATCAATCCGTAGGCGACCGTACGGCTCACCACAAAGTTTATATCCACGACGCGCTCGCGTAGGATCGCATACGCAACCGTAAGCGGGAAAATGACCTGCGCGGCATCGACGGCGGTATGCACCCAGTACGGTTCGTAGGCCGGCCACAGAAGTTTGTCGGTCACATCGATGACGATCCAGAAAATAAATCCGGCGGCAATCCAATGCAGGCGCTGACGCAGCCGAATCGCGACGTGTGAATAAGCGTAGAAAAGTCCGCCGAGCGCGATGGCGGCCGCGATGAGATCGCCGGCGACGTTGAGCGTCGGCCAGCCGCTTCCGGCCAGATCGGGATAGAGTATCGCCGGTACCGTCTCGATGACGCCTAGCGCTACCGTGGTGGCGATCGCGACTCGCGCCCAGAGACCTAACGGCCTGCCGGCCAGACTGAACGCGAATAGTACTAATCCAGCCTTGGGTAAAATCGCGCCGAGCAATGACTGCAGGTCCCCGACGGCGACATTCCAATTCCAATCCGTCACGACTCGTGCAAAGAAAACAGAGCTCGGCGGAAAACCGCCGGCGGCGAGCGAGAACAAGAAAAAACCCCACGTGATCGCACTGGGCCGCAGAAGAACCAAGAATATGCCGATCAATAAGGGCACGAGAAATGCAAGCTCGCGGATGATGATGTACCACGGTGCGGTGGTTTCAGGCGCGGAGCGAAGCGTGACCGGCACGAACTTGTTCGCACGCCAAACTCCAAAGGTAAAGACATCGCCTGGCGCCGGCGTGTACCCGCCCACGACTTCGCCGCGGCGGAATGGCGTCAATCCCAAGAGATCGATGCGCATGCCCGGCCGGATGCCGGCCCGTTCCGCCGGCAATCCGGATGCGACGCTGAGCACAATATTGCCATCGGTTTCGAAGCCGAGATCTCCGTTTGGGTGGCCCGCGACTCTTACGAGATCCGGAAGAGAACACAGGCAAAAGAATAGGGATAACGCCGCCACAATAGCGACGCGAACTGCCGGCCGCGAGGTTTTCATACGATCCTCCAGTTTTTCATGTTAGCGAGCACGGGGGTGATTTCCGTTGGGACGGGTATATCGCTCGCCATGGCAGATGTGGCGGGGACTATTACTCTTGGTGGAAAGCTCACGGTCAACCGGGTGGGGTTTGGGGGCATGCGCCTGTGCGGGCCGGGCATCTGGGGTTGGCCGGAAGACCGCGAAAACGCGCTGCGCGTGCTGCGGCGCGCGGTCGAACTGGGCGTCAATTTTATCGACACGGCCGACTCGTACGGACCTGAGGTTAATGAAGAGCAGATCGCGCAGGCGCTCTATCCGTATCCCGACGGTTTGGTGATCGCGACCAAAGGCGGCCTGACGCGCGGCGGTCCCGGCAAGTGGGAACGCGACGGGCGTCCCGAGCGGTTGAAGAAGTGCTGCGAAGCGAGCTTGCGGCGCTTAAAGTTGGATCGCATCGACATCTATCAGCTGCACGCGCCCGATGAAAAGTATCCGCTTGAGGATATGATCGGCGCGCTGGTCGAGCTGCGCGACGAAGGCAAGATCCATTTCATCGGCGTTTCAAATTTTTCCCTCGAGCAACTGCAGCAGGCGCGCGAGATAACGCAGATCGTTTCGCTTCAAAATCCGTACAACTATGCCGAGCGCCGCGACAACGACGACGTGGTCGATTACTGCGAGCGCGAAGGGCTGGCGTTTCTGCCGTACTTTCCTTTAAATGCGGGTGACGATATGCCACACCCAGAGTTGGATGCGGTTGCGAAAAAACACGACGCTACGGTCTTTCAGATTGCATTGGCTTGGCTGCTGCACCGCTCGAAAGCAACGCTGCCCATTCCGGGCACGCAATCGGTCGCGCACTTGGAAGAGAACGTCGCGGCGGCCCGCATTGAGTTTGACGAGGACGATCTTACTCGCTTAGCTTTGCGTTAGGGCGCACGCTTGCGTTGTCGTCCTTCGTCCTTCGACGACCCGTTCGCCGAGGGCGAACGGTACTCAGGATGACAAGAGCTTTACAATAGCCGGCGCCAGTACAGCGAGCGCTCAGACCCTTCGACAGGCTCAGGGTGACAAACCGTAAGTATTTTTCGTTTCGGTGTCAGGAGGAGCGCCCAATGAAGAATTTACACGTTGCAGTTCTTGCAACATTGTTTGGAATCAGTGCGGCGTCCGGAATTGCTCTCACACAGGCGCAACACCCGGGCAACAACAGCGGGCTCTTGGGGGCCACGGCTTCGATAGCGTCGGCGGACCAAGACAATCGCGGCAACGGCCGCGGAAACCGCAACAATGCTAACGGCCAGTACGGTCAATATGGCCAGAACGGCCAGAACGCCCAATGCAACACCAACACGAACGGCACGCGCCGCGGCGGTGCCGACGACAATAACCAAGGCAATCAAGGGAACCAGGGCAACCGCGGAGCCGGCCACGGCAAGAAACGCGGCTGGCAGAACCCGAACAATCCGCACAATTGTGCGAACAACGGCAGCAATTGCAACACCAACGGTCAGTACAACGGCCAATATAGTGGTCAGAACAACGGCCAGTACGGGCAGCAGAACGGCCAGTACAATTGCTATCCCAACGGCGGTGGAAACGGCCAGCAAGGCAACTCCACAGTGCGCGGAACGATTACCGGCGTGAACGGCAGCACGGTGACCCTGATGGAAGGCTTCGGCCAGACCATCACGATCAACGACCAGCCCGCGTTGAACAATCAGCAGACCGGCCGCGTTGTCGTCGGACGTTACGTCACCGCCTACGGTTACTACCAAAACGGGATCTTTTACGCGACGTCCATGCAATAGGGACACCGCGTAAGAAAAGCCAAACGCCTCTCTCCGGAGGGGCGTTTTTCTTTTTGCGCCCGAGCTAACATTCTATCGTGCTCGCGGCCTCTTCCATAGTGTATGCGTGACGCAAGAGGCATTATTGTCGGCATTTGCTTCGGCTGAGCAGGTGGAAGCGGCCCGCCGCGGCGACCGGGCAGCGATCGATGCGCTCGTTGAGGCCGTATGGCCCGGATGCTATCGGGTGGCGTTTTGTGTTCTGGGCGAGGCGGCGCTGGCCGAAGATGCGGCGCAAGAAGCGTGCATCGCGCTCTATCGCGGGATCACTTCACTTCGAGACCCGGGCGCGTTCAATGCGTGGCTTTACCGCATCGTGGTGCGCGAATCTGCCCGCGCGCGCCGCCGGCGAGCGCGTGCGGAGGCGGTTGCTGAGGCGGCGGCCAGTTCCGAACCATCCGGCGTTGATCTCGATATACAGCGAGCCTTAGCTTCATTATCGCCGGCCTTGCGCGAAGTCACCGTGCTCTATTATTTTGAGGATTTGGCAAGCCGGGAAATCGCCGCCATCCTGGGTGTTCCAGACGGCACCGTTCGGGTTCGACTGATGATGGCGCGCAGAAAATTGCGCGCCACGCTCACCGGTTATCGTGAACTATGCGCACTTGATGACACGGGGATTTCCGATTATGCAATCTGATTTTGCAGTCGCCTGCAAAGAAGCCAAAAATAGAATTGCCGTTCCACGCGTGCCCATCGAAACGATCCGGTCAGTTGCTAGGAAGCCTGTTGTCCAGTGGCGCCGCCGCGTGATGGCGGCAGCTGCCGCGATCGTGATAGTAGCTCTGTTTGGAGTGGGTGTCGCGTTCGGCGGGAAGCTTCTGCGCGAATTGCGTGTTTGGTTTCCATCAGGCCAGACAGGACGAATGGAAATTTCCGCGGACAACATCACGATGTCCTATCGCGTGACCGCGAGTGTGTTGCGGCGTGCGGTAGGCGGTACACCGTTCCACGTAGTGCTGCCGTCCGGATTGCCTCGGGGCACTCGGCTCCACTTTGTCATTACACTTTCGGGAGCAAACGGCCGCGCCCTAGCGTTTGCCTATTCATACCCGATATCAAGCAGACACGCCGGGTTTGCAAATTTTTTCCTGGCAAACCGCTCGCTGCGCCTAAGCGAAAACGCACCGTTATTCAGGCTTATGTCACATCTCACACCGCGCTTGATTCTCAGAACGCCGCCGTCGGGCAAGATTGTGCATTGGATTGCGGGGGACGAAACCGTCATACTCTCGGGGACGCTAAGTGGCCGTCAGGCGGAACGCGTGCGAGCTTCTATGGCTTCGACGGCACCAAGGACTGCGCTGGCAGAGACTATCGCAATGACCGGAGAGATAGTTGCCGTCGGCGCCCCGGTTACTGCGGACAAGGCGCAACACTACAGGCGTCCGGGCGTAACCGGTTATCTCTTCGACGGAGCGATTGTGCCCGATCTTGTGCGAGCCGTAGACGAGAATGCTGCGGTCCCGGCCGGCGGCAGCTTTGTCGACATTCGCTTTCGACCGGGAACGAAGCCTGACATGTACCTTGGGCCGCCCAGCGCTCTGACGCGCCGGCCCGTCGCGAAAGGAACGGTTTTCGAATCTGTCCCAGAGCGTCATCTTTGGTCAATGGCAGCCACCATTCGAGCGAGGTCGATCGAAGCGCGCAGTTATGACTTTCTTGTGTATGCGCGCGATGCGGCATGCGACTCGGTTCTGGCGTTGCCGCGAACGCTCGGAGACTCGAACGTCCAGTTTTACGACGTCAAGTTTTCGACCGGCGCCAAGTGCTAGGTTCTCGCGGCCCTCGACTCGCTTCGCTCGCTCGGGCGTGGTTCGACCGGGGCGCCTTATGGCGCCCGCTCACCATGACACCATTTGCGCCCGCTCACCATGACAGATGCCGCGATCATCGACGCGCTGGAGATGCAGCAGAAATCGGAGCGTTTCATCCGGTTCTTTTCGTACGTCTAGACTCGCGGGCCTCGACAAGCTCGGCCGTCCTTCGACGACGCGTTCGCCATGGC
>PLED01000084.1:0-22554 GCA_003136355.1 Vulcanimicrobiota bacterium
TGATCGGACCCGATACCGTTGACACCATACCGCCCGCAACTTTTGACGCATTCCGCGACCATGGCAAGCCCAAGGCCAGTCTGGAAGCCGACGTCGATGCCGCCCACGACACCATGGAGACGCTCGAGAAGGTCGGCATCTCGATGAAGAAAGTTACTGACGACCTGGTAACCCAAGCCGTCAAATTATTCGCCGAACCATTTGACAAGTTGCTCAATACCGTGGACGCCAAGTGCAAGTATGTGCCGGAGGCTGAGGTAGATCCGCAAACGTACAGCCTGCCGGCGGAGCTCAACGCGCAATTTCAAGCTGCCATTGAGGATTGGAAAATGACCGGCAAAGTGCGCCGGCTCTGGGCTCGCGACGCATCGCTCTGGACCGGCTCCGACGAAGGAAGCTGGCTGGGATGGCTCGGCGTCACCGAAGATCAACTGGCCCACCAGCAGCATCTCTCCGACGTCGCCGCCGACGTGAAGGCTGCCGGCTTCAAGCACGCGCTGCTGCTTGGTATGGGCGGATCCAGCCTGTGTCCCGAAGTGCTGGCGAGCTGCTTCGGCCACACGGACGGATTCCCCCAGATGCACGTGCTCGATTCCACCGACCCCGAGCAGATCCGCGAACTCGAGGCCGCGATCGATCTTCGTTCGACGCTGTTTATCGTCGCTAGCAAGAGCGGCACGACGACCGAACCCGACGCTTTCTATCGCTTTTTCTGCGAGCGCGTCACCAAAACTGCGGGATCGGGGAAATGCGGCCGGCACTTCGTTGCGATCACCGACGAAGGCACGCAACTCGAAACCGAAGCGAAAGCGCAAGGCTTCAGATCGTGCTTTCTCAACGACCCGAATATCGGTGGCCGCTACTCGGCGCTCTCCTTCTTCGGCATGCTTCCCGCGGCGCTGGCCGGCTATAACATCAATCTGCTCTTGGATCGCAGCCTCGGCGCGCTGCACGCGAACGACAAGACCGTCGCTCCGAAGGACGCGCCGGGCGCGCGATTCGGCGCCGCGATCGGCGGACTCGCAACCGCCGGCCGCGACAAGCTCACGATCGTCACGCACCCGTCGGTACGCGCGTTCGGCGCGTGGGCGGAGCAGCTCATCGCCGAATCGACCGGCAAAATGGGCAAGGGCATTCTGCCCGTTGAAGGCGAGCCGCTGGGCGCGCCGTCGGATTACGGCAACGACCGCGTCTTCGTCTACGTCGGCGCCGGTCTGCCTAACGAACCGAAGGCGATCGCCGAAAAACTGCAAGCGCTCGAAGCCGCCGGTCATCCCGTCATCCGGCTCGCGATGAACGACGCCTACGACATCGGCGAGCTGTTCTATTCGTGGGAGATCGCAACGGCCGCGGCAGGCTCAATTTTACAGATCGACGCATTCGATCAGCCCAACGTGCAAGAGTCCAAAGACAACACCAAAGCGTTGCTCAAACAATTTGCGAGCACGGGCAAATTCGACGAGCCCACGCCGGCCGTTTCAAATGACGTCATGGACATCTCGTTCCTTTCGGGAAGCGACGAAGTCCACGCGCACGATCCGGCCGCCGCGCTAGCCGGCGTCTTCGGACAGGTCGGCGCGGGAGATTACGTGGCGTTCTGTGCCTACATCGCGCGCAACGACAAGCACGCCGCGCTACTCGAAGAGATGCGCATCAAAGTTCGCGACGCGCGCAAGTGCGCGACAACGGTCGGCTTCGGCCCGCGCTTCTTGCACTCGACCGGGCAAGAACACAAAGGCGGTCCCGATACCGGCGTCTTCGTACAGATCACCGCCGACTCGCCCGACGATATGCCGATTCCCGGCATGGGCATCACCTTCCGCACGCTGATCGCGGCGCAAGCGCTCGGCGATTTGCAGTCGCTCGACAAACGCGATCGGCGCGGCATGCGCGTGCATCTGAAGGGCGATCTCGATCGCGGCCTTGCGGCGCTCAATTCACTCATCGACGATTCCCTAACGGCGAAAACTTGACGGGAAACCGCGGGACGTTGTGCCCAGAAATGTGTGACATTTTTCGACCGGCCATGGACGGCCGCTTCAAAACTTTGTTTTTCGAAAAATGCACTCAAACGGCGAAAAAACATGGACGTTTTTTCGCCAGCGGTTTCGGGGCGCAACGTCCCGCGGTTTACCGGGAGATTACATGCAATTAGGGATGGTCGGGCTCGGTCGCATGGGCGCGAACATGACGTCGCGCTTGATTGCGGGCGGCCATTCGGTTATCGCCTACGATCGCAGCGCGGACGCGGTGAGCGCGAGCGCGAAGGGCGGCGCCACCGGCGCGCGTTCGCTGGCGGACCTCGTGCAGAAGTTTACACAGACGCCCCGCGTCATTTGGCTGATGGTTCCGTCCGGAAAACCGACCGACGACACGATCGACGAGCTGTTGGGATTGCTCGCGTCCGGCGACGTGATCATCGACGGCGGGAACACGAACTACCAGATGGGCCTCGCCGCATACGAGCGCTGCAAAGCAAAAGGCGTGTCGCTGATCGATGCGGGCACGAGCGGCGGCGTGTGGGGCTTGAAGGAAGGCTACTGCCTGATGGTCGGCGGCGATGCCGCCGCGGTCACGTACTGCGAACCCATTTTTCTGACGCTCGCGCCCAAAGGCGGCTATGCGCACGTGGGGCCGGCGGGCGCCGGACATTTCTCCAAGATGGTTCATAACGGCATCGAGTACGGTTTACTGCAAGCCTACGGCGAGGGATTCGAGATCCTCAAAAAGTCGCAATTTCCGTTCGATCTGAAGCAATTGGCCGAGATATGGCGCTATGGCAGCGTCATCCGGTCGTGGCTGCTGGACTTGGCTGTGCTCGCATTCCAAGCCGATCCGGAGCTGAAAGATATTCGTGGCTGGGTCGACGACACGGGTGAAGGCCGCTGGACGGTGCAAGCCGCGATCGACGAAAACGTGCCGGCCCCCGTGATTACGCTTTCGCTGCTCGCGCGTTTTGCGTCGAGGCAGGATGAATCGTACAGCGCCAAAGTGATCGCTGCGCTGCGCAATCAGTTCGGCGGCCACGCGATCAAATCAGAAAAGCCCTGATGCCAAAAACGATGGTCCCCAAACCCGATGGCCTTTCGACGAGCTCAGGACAGGGTCACCAGCCTAACCCGTTACGCGAAGGTATCGAAAGCAATCGCGTACCGGAACCGTGTACGATCGTCTTTTTCGGCGCCAGCGGCGATCTGTTCAAGCGCATGCTCATCCCTGCGATTTACAGTCTGCGCGCTGACGATATCTTGCCGATAAACTTCGGATTGATTGGATTCGCGCGCACGGCCTACACCAACGACCAATTTCGGGAGTACTGCAAACAGGCAGCGCAGCAAGATTTAGGTCGGGATGCGATCAAGGAGCAGCTCTGGGACGACTTAGCGCAACGTATCAGCTACATCACCGCCGATTTTGACGACACCTCGCACTTTGAGGCGCTCAAGACACGCCTTGAAGAGTACGAGAAGCAGTTTGGAGCGGGCAACAATCGCCTCTTCTATCTGGCAACGCCGCCGCCGGTCTTTCCCAAGATCATCGAGCAATTGAAAAAAGCGGGCCTCGATCCGGCTAGTAATCCGAACGGCTGGACGCGCATCATCGTCGAGAAACCATTCGGGACCGATCTCGCGTCGGCGCGCGCGCTGCAAACTGAGGTTGAAAAAGTTTTCAGCGAGAGTCAGGTCTACCGCATCGACCACTACCTGGGCAAAGAAACCGTCCAAGACATCATGGCGTTGCGTTTCGCCAACACGATTTTCGAGCCGATTTGGAGCCGCAATTACATCCAATCGGTGCAGATTACGTCCGCCGAAACGCTCGGCGTGGAAGCGCGCGGCGCATACTACGACAACGCCGGCGCCTTACGCGACATGATTCAAAATCACGTTCTCAATCTGTTGGCGCTTGTCGCAATGGAACCGCCGGCCAGCTCCGACGCGGACGCGATCCGCAACGAAAAGTACAAGGTGTTCTCCGCCATCGAGCCGCCCGCTCACGAGCATGTCTTTGATATGTCGGTTCGCGGGCAGTACGGGCCCGGTACGATCGGCGGCGAGCAGGTTTCCGGCTACCGTTCCGAACCCGACGTCAGCCGAACGTCGAATACCGAGACCTATGCCGCCGTGAAGCTGTACATCAACAGTTGGCGATGGGCGGGCGTTCCGTTTTTTCTGCGCAGCGGCAAACGGTTGGCGCGCAAAGTTTCCGAGATCGCCATCATGTTCAACCCTATTCCGCATCGCCTTTTTGGCGAAAAAAGCGATACGATCGAACAAAACGTTTTGGTCATCAAGATTCAGCCCGACGAAGGCGTCTCAATCCGGTTCAACGCCAAGGTTCCCGGACCGAAAAATCACATCCGCGGCGTCACGATGGATTTCAACTACGGCACGGGATTCGGCGTCCAGTCGGCGCCCGCGTACGAGCGTCTGCTCTCCGACGCGATGCGCGGCGATGCAACGCTCTTTACGCGATGGGATGCGGTCCAGCGCGCGTGGGAGATCGTCATGCCGATTCTTGACGTGTGGCAGTCAATCAAAGACCGCTCGTTCCCGAACTATTCGGCGGGCTCCGAAGGCCCCGAAGCCGCGCACTCGCTGAACCCCGGCTGGCGGACGCTGTGACAACCGCGGCAGCGTCGAGCACAACGGTCAACCTGATCGCATTTGCCGAAGATCCCGCGACCGTTCCGCGCCTGCGCGATCGCTTTTCAACCTTTGCGCAGAAACATTCGTGCCGGGCCATTTTTCTCGACGCCACGCGCGCCGGAGAGACATCCGAAGAGAGGGAGCTCGGCGTCGCCGGCATGCCGGCAGACAAACTGCGTTCGACGGTCCACGATCTTCTCATCGGAGGCGTCGGATCGGCGCTGTTCTGGGCCGGGCGCGATCTGAACGATCCCCGTTTCGAAGCGCTCGCATCACTGGGAACGACGGTCGTCGTCGACAGCTCGCGAGCCGCCGACGGGAAAGCTTCGCTTCAAAAACTCGCCGAGATAAGCGCTTCCACAGAACGCTCCGTGCGCGATCTCTCCTATCTGCGGCTTCTTCCCTGGCAAGACATGGTCGCGCAATTTTTTGACGACGCCGAACTCGCGCAAGAGCTGCCACGCATCGCGGGCGTTGAAGTCGTCAGCGGTTCGGAGCCGGAGGCGTACTATTTCGCGGGCTGGCTCGCCAGCCGTTTGCATTGGAAGCCCTGCGCGCGAAACGAACTCTGCAACGACGCGGGTGACGTCATTACGGTAAATATCGAACGCCGCGGCGAGCCGCGGCGCGTGCTCAGCGTCGTGCTTCGGAGCAAACATTGCGCCTTCACGGCCGAATTGGACGCAAACTCGGCCGACCTCGTCTGCTTGACGGTAACGGGAAAACCGCAGCGCGATAGGCGGTGCGCGCCGCTTCACGACGTCGATTTGGTTTCGCTCGTCGAACAAGCGATGTTCGTTCCCCACAAAGATCCCGTCTTCGCCGAAACGTTGCAAATGGCAAGCGCCATCCTCGATTCGGAACGGTGACCGCACCGCCCCGAGGCGAACTCCGGGTTCTTGAGACGCCCCAAGCCGTAGCGGCGGCGCTTGCCGATCTTTTCGTTGCGGAAGCGCACTCCGCCAGAAAAGACCGCGGTTCGTTTTTCGTCGCTTTAGCCGGCGGAAAGACGCCGCAAGCCGCCTATTCGCTGCTGGCCGGAGCCGAGCGGCGCGATACGATTGACTGGCAGCACGTCCTTATCTATTTCGGCGACGAGCGCTGCGTGCCGCCCGAAAGCGACGAGTCGAATTACAAGATGGCTTTCGATTCATTTCTCTCTCAGGTCCCCATTCCGGCGCAAAACGTACACCGCATGCACGGCGAGGACGAACCGGTACGCGCCGCGCGCGCTTACTCGCAAGTACTTGCTGAAACGATGGGCGAGGCTCCGCGCTTCGATCTGATGCTGTTAGGGATGGGCGACGACGGCCACACGGCCTCGCTCTTTCCGGGAGCCGATCCGGGAACGGATGGGGACCAGCTTGTGCGCGCAGTCTTCGTTGAGAAGTACGGCGTTCATCGCCTGACGCTTACACCCCCGGTTATCAATAACTCGAGACACGTCATCATCGCGGTGGAAGGCGCGGCCAAAGCGCCTGCTCTGCACGCAGTGCGCGAGGGACCTTACGATCCGGTAAAATACCCTGCGCAAATCGTGTCGCCGCGGGATGGCAAGCTTACGTGGCTCTCGGATAAAGCCGCTGCAGGTCTAGCGGGTTAGAATCGTCCCGGTTGCGCGCTGAATTTCGACAACCGCCTTATTCAGGTCCGTCTGCGCCTGTAACTCGAGGCCGCGATTATTAGCGACGGCGATTTCGCGCTGTAGCACGAGGTACGTCGTGGACTCTCCGGCGCGAAAGCGGCGTTGTTCGCTCGCCAGCACGGCTTCGGACGCTTGACGCGCGGCGCGGGCTGCTCCCAAGCGGGCAAGTGCGCTCTGGTAAGACTGCAAAGCATTGCGCACCTCGACCGTCACTCGCTCGATCGTCGATGCCTCTTGCACTTGCGCGATACCCTCTTGTTGTTGCGCGATCGCGAGGTTCGCCTTAGCCGTGCGGTCGCCGATGGGAAACGAAATGAGCACTCCCGCGGTGTAGACCGGGAATTTATTGCCCAACAGATTTCGGATCGATTGCGCGAGGCCGCCCGAAAGGTACGATGGTATGGGCGTGTTCGAGCTGGGCAGCGGCTGAATCTGCTGATTGACCGGCAGCGTCGGATTGACGGCCGCGATCAGTGCGTTGATCGCCATCAACTGCTGGGCGCTGCTCGCCGTGAACGGACTGTTGGCGGGATTGGTCGGGACGCCGGCAAACCCGTTGCTTGCATAACCCGCTTGCAAATCGACCTGAGGCTTCGTTTGATTCTGCGCGTACCGCAAATTGACGTCGGCGGCCGCGCGCTGCTGGCGAAGATCTTCGATCTCGGGGCGGTTGCGCAGCGCCGTCAACACGAGATCCGAGAGCGACGGTTCTTGCGGCAACTGTAAAACTTGACCGGTAGGAACGAGATTCGCGTTCCAAATCGGATCGGCCGGATTATCGCTGAGCAAGCTCTTCAGCTGGTTCTGCAGCGCGCCGACTCGCTGGAGCGCGCCATAAATGTTTTCCTGAAAAACGGAAATCTCCGTATTGGCCTGCACAACGTCGATCGGCGCGGAGACGCCTTGTTGGGCGAGCCTGACATTGCTATGCTGCTGCGCAACCGTATCTCGCAGAGCCTGCTCCTGAATCGCGGCGTTGCGCCACGCCGCGACCAGGTCCCAATACACATTCTCGACCTGGGCTACGGTATCGGCGGTTGTACCGAGCGTACGCTGCGCGACGCTGCGCTCGTTGATTTGCGCCAGCTGCAGGTTACGCGAGAAGTCGTTGATACCGCGACCTCGTGCCAGCGGCTGAGAAAAGTTGACGGAAAACACCGTTGGGTAAGCCGGATCGAACGCGTTGATCGACGTGTTGTCATAGGTCTGCCGCCCGGACGCGTTAAGGCTATACTGCTGGCCGGCAGGCGTAACACCTTGCGCGCCCGCGCTCACCGATGTCGTACGCTGCACGATCGGTCCGAAATTCGGTCCAGCGAAAAATGCGTTTTGCGGTGCCGTCGTTGCGTACTGATACTGCGGCTGCAGCGTGAGCCGGATATCGTAAGCACCTTGCGCCGCGGCGATTTGATAGTGCGCGATGCGGCGGTTCGCTTGCGCGACTTCGAGATCCGGATTCTTTGACAGCGCCATCCCGACTGCGTCCGGAAGCGAGATTCCGACAAAGGCTTGCTGAGTCACGCCGATGACGTTCGGCGAAGCGGCCGGCAACGGCGGAGCCGCATACCCTGGCGCAACGTTGGGAATGCGCGGAAGAACCGGAACCGGCGCGGGCGTCGGCACGACGGCCGCCGCCAGCAGCAGTGCTAGCAACACTTAATGGACCGCAACGGCAGCTTCGACCGACATGCCGGGACGCATCGGATATTTTTGCGGGTCGGCGTCGTCGATTGATATCTTGACCGGAATGCGCTGCGTCACTTTCACGAAGTTGCCCGTGGAATTTTGCGACGGGACCAACGCGTATGTATTCTGCGAAGCCGGATTGATGGAGATCACGCGGCCATGGAACGTCACGCCTTTGTAAGCGTCGACGTGTAAGTCCACGGGCTGTCCGGGATGCATGTCCCCGACCTGCGTCTCCTTGTAGTTGGCCGTGACGAAGACCTGGTTCGGGATGAGCTCCAGCAGCGGCATTCCCGCGCTGACGGTTTGTCCGACCTCGACGTGCTTCTCACCGACGTATCCGTCGATCGGCGAAGAGATACGCGTATTTGTGAGATTTTGCAGCGCAATCGCAACCGCGGCCTGCGCGGCGGCGACCGATGCCGGACTCTGTACCGCCGAAAGTTTTCCTTGCGCCGTTTGCACGCCGCCCTGCGCGGCACTCACACCGGCTTGCGCCGAACTGATGCGCTGCTCCGCGGCAGTCATGTTGGCAATGGCGACGTTCACGTTATCTTGCGCGGCCGAGTATTGCGATTGCGCGGCGGCCAGCCCAGCGCGAGCGGCGTCGAGCTGTTGCCGCGGAAGATCGCCGGTGTTCACAAGCGAAAGCGTACGCTGATAGTCGGCGCGCGAGCGGGCCAGGCCCTGGGCGGCACCCGGCAATGCGGCCTGCGCCGCCTGTACTTGGGCTTGCGCCGCCGAAACGCCGGCCTGCGCCAGCGGAACTTGCGAGACGGCGCCCTGCACCTCGGCTTGAGCTTGATTGACGGCTCCCGAGCCTTGCTGCACGCCGGCTAGCCGGTTTTGCATCGCTAGTTCTAGATTCGCGCGCGCCTGATCGAGCGCAGCCCGTTCTGCCGCGCTGTCCAGCACGATCAGGAGTTGACCCTTGCGGGTGCGCTGATCGGTGTCGACGAGAATGTTGTTCACCCGTTCGCCGATCTTACTGGTAATGCTGACGGTGCTGGCATCTACCCGCGCGTCGTCGGTGGATTGATGCACCCGGGCGTAGCTATACCAGCGTAATCCGAATACGACGATCAGAATCGCAACGACGACGCCCGCCGCAATAAAAAGCGGGCGGAGATTTCGTTTCGATGTGGTGACTTCGACGGTCTCTTCAACTGGAACGTCGCCGCGCGTCACGGGCGCCTGCTCGCGAGTGTCCACTAGCCCTTCCTTGCCCCGTTTAAGAACATATGTACCTGAAAATCGACGACCTGGGCCGGCTCGGCGGCGTACTCCTCGGGGAAGCGCTTCCGTCCCATGACATACGAGAAAACCATGCCCATAAAGAACCGCGCCAAGAACAGAGGGTTCCCGGAGAGCTCTCCGGCGGCAATCCGCTTGGCCATGTAGTCGGCAACGATCTTCTTGATGGCCGTCGGCGCGCGCCAGGCCGCCTCGCCCACAGTGCCGTTACCGTTTTCTTCCGCCAGCGACATGACGATCAGGTCGCGAACGCTTTCCATGCGCTGCATCAGCGCCGAAGCGATGCGCCGCAGATCGCGTTCGAGATCGCCGTCCAGGCTCGCCAGCAATTCTTCAAGTTCTACCGTCCTGCAATAGTACTCGACGCACGCGTCGACGAGCGCATCTTTGCTGCCGAAATGCCGGAAGAGCGTGGCTTCGTTCACGCCGGCCTGATCGGCAATTTCGCGCGTCGTCGTGCCCCGGCGACCCTTTGCCGCCAGCAGGGTTCGCGTTGCTGCCAATAGCCGCAGCCGGGTATCTTCCGGCGAGCGGTTCATGGACTGAAGGTGGGGGAGTGCCACTTAGTTTTTGCCCGTAAAGACGGAATCCGCGACCGGGACGTTGGTCTTATACGGATCGAACGAAGAGTCAGCGACGGCGCGAACGCGGTAGTGCACTTCGACATGCTGCGATGCTACGACGTTGAACCCCGACTCGTTGCGGTAGGTTTGGGTCATGGAAATCGAGCCGCCGTTCGTATAATGCCATTCCATGCGGACGACCTGATAGGTCGACGGGGCCACATACGCAACCGTATCTTTGATCTGGTCGCTATAAATTTTCTTGGTCATGCTCAGCACGAGATACTGGCGCCCGTCCATGGTTTGCGTGCCGCGAAAAGCGATGTTCGAGTCGGCCAGCCAGCCGCTCGGGTCCGCGATATCGGCAAAGAGCTGCTTCATGCTCTTGGCATACGACGGCGCGTTGGTAAAGACGACCTCGTACTTTCCGGGACGTTTGTAGTACGCGGTGCCGTCCAAGTGCGGCGACAAGAACGGGAAACTCGTCATCCTCACTTGGACGTGAATTCCCGTTTGGAACGAGTGCAGCGACGGATTGCGCGCGTTGATCCGCTTGATAACTTCCGCTGAAGTGCGCGGCGCCGCGGGGCTCTCCGCGACCGCTGGGACCGCGGCTATAGCCACAACGGCAAACAAGAGGGCGGCAGGGCGCTTAAGGGTCAGAATGCTCATTGGGCTTTCTCTTACGGGTTAAGTGCAAGTACTTACTTGCATAACGCCTATTTGCCCTGCCGGGTTCCAAGGGAGCGGGCCGGGTGCCCTGAGCCGGAAAAGACTGCCACATGTTGACTCCCGAGGCGGTCCTGGAAAGCGCGGCGCGCGTCGCGCTGGCTCCGGCAGCCTTCGTTATCGTCCGGCTCGACCGGCCGGGCGAGCGCATCGCCATCGACGCCGGCCATTACTACTATCCCGCGAGCATGATCAAGACGCCGCTCGCGCTAGCGGCCTTCACGCTCGTTCAGGACGGCGTCATCAATCTCGACGAAACCTACGCGGTCACGCAAGCCAACATGACCACCAACGACAAAGATTCGCCGCTCGCGCCCGGCTATGTCGCGCCGCTGCACCAACTCATCGAACTGATGCTGACGATTTCCGACAACGTGGCGACGAACGTGCTCTTCGATGCGCTCGGACGCGAGCGCGCGACGCAGATCGTGCAACAGCGCTACGGCCTGCAGAATACCGCCTTCTATAGAAAGCTCTCCGGCAGCGATCCGCTCATCGTCGATCCCGGCTGGGACAAAACGCACCGGAACTCGCACTCCGCCGCCGACGCAGCGCGTCTCTTCGAACTGATCGCGCGCGATGAGGTTCCGTTCGCACGGTTGTTCCGCGGAATCTTAGACCGCCAGCAGTGGAACAACAAATTGCCGGCCGGGCTTTATCCCGGCGACCGGTTCGCGCATAAAACGGGCGACACCGACGAAGTCACCCACGACGGCGGGATTCTGGATACGCAAGATGGCGCGTCTTATGTCGTGGTCGTGTATACGGGCATGCATTCGACCGATGCCAACAATGCGAAGTTCGGTCCGTTTATGAGCTCGATTCGCTCGCAGCTTTAAGTACTCCGCCGATGAAGGTCTCGCGAATTGACGCCGACTGCGCGCGGTAGACGACTGCGTTGACGAGCGGCGACGCGGGCGCAGTCAAGCGATCCAAATCGACGACGGTGTAATCCGCATAAGCGCCGGCGCGAAAATCACCGGCCTCCACGCCGAGCGCCTGCGCACCGACCGACGTAGCGAGGCGGAAGGCGCGGGCAGCATCGAAAGAGCCCGCGTTGCGGCGGGAAAGTTTTTGGAGGAGCGCGGCGGCGCGCATTTCATCCATAATCGATGCATTGACGTTGGCGTCGGTTCCCAATCCCACGGGGACGCCTAGTGCGAGCAGACCCGCGACGTCGCAGATTCCATCGCCCAAGTACTGGTTGGTGACGGGATTGTGAATCACCGACGCCTGAGCGTTCGCCAGCATCTTCTTCTCGTCCGCATCTATATAGATTGCATGAATGGCTACCAGCCGTTCATCCAAGACGCCGAGACTTTCGAGCAGCCGCAGCGGCGTCGTACCGGATTGCGCGGCCGTTTGTTCGCCCTCGTATGCAGCTTCGGCGACGTGGATGTGCAAGCGGCAGTTCGTCTCACGCGCGAATTCGCCGGCCGCGCGGATCATCTCGTGCGAGGCGCCGTGCACGGAATGCGGCGCGACGCAGATATTCGCCTCGGGGAATCTCGCCATCAATTCGCGCGTGCGATCCGCCGCCGTATCGATCGATTCGCGAAATTGCGCCGGAGCTGACGGTGCGTCCATCCAGCAGCGCGCAAGCACGAGCCGGATGCCCGTCTCGCGCGCGGCTTGGATCACCGCCTCCGCGTGCGCGTTGCCACTGCCGTTGAGATAGAAAAACTCCGTAACGGTCGTGACGCCGCCGGCCAGCATTTCGCGAAACGCCGTCGCAAACGTTCGGTGCACGTCTTCCGGCGAGAGTTCGGGGATGATTTTATAAAGCGCCTCGTCGCGCCACCGGGCAAACGGCAAGTCGTCGCCGATGCCGCGCAGCAGTATTTGATAAGCGTGGCTGTGCCCGTTTATGAAACCGGGGACGAGGGCAACTCCGGCTCCGTACTCGCGAACGGCCGCGTTTGGAAAACGTTTCCGTAATTCCTCAAACGGTGCGATCGCGGCAACGCGTTCGTCTTGGATCGCGAAACAGAAGCCGGTTCTCTCCTTCGCATCGACGAGGGCTAGCGCAGCGCGAACGATCACGGCGCTCACGAGACCCGCCGGCCGCCGCGGAAGACCGCCGCGGCCAAATTGCCTCCGAATTGAAATCCGAACTCGTCGGGCGATCCGATTCGGAGCGCCACGAAGTCCGCGGGCTCTCCAACGCGAATGCGGCCGGCTTGCGCGCGCAGCGATTTGGCTGCCGAAATTGTCACACCGTATAGCGCTTCGGCCGCGCTCAAGCCGAAAAGCCTGCGCCCGTAGTTCGCGACGCTTTGCAAGTTAAAGCACGGCGAGGTTCCGGGATTGTAGTCGCTGGCAAGCGCAACGTGTCCGCCGCGCTCGAGAATCTCGCGCACCGGGCATGGCGGAAGGCCGAGGTACGCGGTCGTAGCGGGGCACGCGACGGTCACGATATCGCGCGCGACGAGCGCTTCAATATCGTCTTTGCGGATGTAGTTACAATGATCGACGGTATCGACGGCGGCCTGCGCTGCAACCGCCGCCGCCCCGCTGTAGGACATCTCGTCGCAGTGCGCGCGCAACCCGAGATTGTGCGAACTCGCCGCGGTGAGGTAACGCAGTGTTTGCGCGGGCGAGAAAAACCCGGGCTCGCAAAACACGTCGGCGTATGCCGCACCGTGCGACCGGGCCTCCGGCAAAACCTCGGCGATTAAATAATCGGTATACGCATCCGCGTCCGGGAATTCCGACGGCACGGCATGCGCGCCCAGAAATGTTGCGATCAGACGCGGCAATCCGGCCTCGTCTTTGTGGGCATCGATCAGATCGAGCATTTGGAGCTCGCCGGCTTTTGTCAACGCATAGCCGGTTTTCACTTCAGCCGTCGTCGTGCCGTGCGCGAGCATCAATCTCAAGCGGCCTTCGACCGTGTGCCAGAACGCGGCTGGGTCCGAGAGTGCTTCGCGCGTCCGTTGCACGGTGTGCAGCATCGTTTCGCCGGACGCGCGCATGCCGGCAAAGAGCGGATGTGTATGCGCATCCACAAATCCGGGCACGATGACGCAATCGGGGAAATCGAGCACATCCGCGGGCCTCGACAAGCTCGGCCGTGGTTCCCTTCGACTCGCGTTTCCAAGGAAACGCTGCTCAGGACAGGCTGGCTCACCGTGACACGTTTTTATAACGCCATCCTCGATCAAAATCGAGCCGTTGCGGATTAGGCCCAGTTGTTCGAAAGTAACTCCGTTTTGCGGGGCGTCCGTGTCGCAGGTGACGATCGCCCCCGCGCGGACTAAAAGCGCCAATCGATGCCTTTTGCGTCGGCGGTTTCGATCGCGGAGACATAGCCGGCGTCGGCATGGCGCACGACGCCGAGTCCCGGATCCGTCGTAAGCACGCACTGCAGCCGCTCGCGCGCGTCGTCGGTGCCGTCTGCGACGACAACCATTCCCGCATGCAAGCTGTACCCGATGCCGACTCCGCCGCCGTGATGAAACGAGACCCAATGCGCGCCCGCTGCCGTATTCAGCAATGCGTTCAGAATGGGCCAATCGGCGATCGCGTCGCTGCCGTCGCGCATCCCCTCGGTCTCGCGATAGGGCGAAGCGACGCTCCCGGTGTCGAGATGATCGCGGCCGATGACGATTGGCGCGCGCAGCTCGCCTGAGCGTACGAGTTCGTTGAAGCGAACGCCGGCCATCGCGCGCTCACCGTACGCCAACCAGCAAATCCGCGCCGGCAAACCTTGGAACGCCACGCGCTCGCGCGCGAGAGTAATCCATCGGCGCAGCGCCTCGTCCTCCGGGAAAAGAAGCAGCAACTCTTCGTCACAGCGCGCGATGTCTTCCGCGTCGCCCGACAGCGCCGCAAACCGGAACGGTCCGCTTCCGCGACAGAACAGCGGGCGGATGAAGGCGGGGACGAATCCGGGAAAATCAAACGCGCGTTCCACGCCGGCCCGTTGAGCCATGGCGCGGACATTGTTGCCGTAATCGAAAACCACGGCACCCGCTTTCTGGAAACCGAGCATAGCCCGGACGTGATCGGCGACCGTCGCAAACGAACGCTTTTCGTACTCTTTCACATCGCGCGCGCGAAGCTCGGCCGCTTCTTCTAGCGAAAGGCCCGCTGGAACGTAAGCGCCGATCATGTCGTGCGCGGGCGTCTGATCGGTAACGACGTCCGGCTGCAAGCCTTCCGCCAGCAATGCGGGAAACTCCGTGCCCGCGTTTCCGGCGTAACCGATCGAAACGGTGCGCCCTTCGCGCCTCGCGGTGTCAACTTCGCGTAACGCTTCTGCGCGCGAGCCAACCACGCGATCGAGATACTTCAACGCGCGGCGGCGTTCGAGCCGCTGCGGATCGACGTCCACGATCAGTGCGATACCTTCGTTCATCGTAATCGCCAACGGCTGCGCGCCGCCCATCCCGCCGGCGCCGGCCGTCAAGCAGACGCGTCCGCGCAAACTGCCGCCAAAATGCTGGCGCGCAAGCTCGGCAAACGTCTCGAACGTCCCTTGTACGATGCCTTGTGAGCCGATGTAGATCCACGATCCCGCGGTCATTTGGCCGTACATCGTCAACCCTTGTGCCTCGAGCTCGCGGAACGTTTCGAGATCGGCCCACTTCGGCACGATATTCGCATTGGCGATTAACACGCGCGGAGCGCGCGCGTGCGTCTTGAAGATCGCAACCGCTTTGCCGCTTTGCACCAGAAGCGTTTCGTCGTTCCCCAGACGTTTGAGCGCGCGAACGATTCCCTCGAAAGCTTCCCACGAACGCGCGGCGCGGCCGTTGCCGCCGTAGACGATCAGATCCTCGGGCCGTTCGGCAACGTCGGGATCGAGATTGTTCATGAGCATGCGCAGCGCGGCTTCCTGCGCCCAGCCTTTGCAAGAAAGCTCGGTCCCGCGCGGCGCACGCACGGTTCGCGCAAGCGTCTTCATTTCAACGGCTGCCAGAGCTCGATGCGGTTGCCTTCGGGATCCGCGATCCAAGCGAAGCGTCCGTAATCGTAATCCTCCCGATGCTCGTCGACCCAAACACCTTCAGCGCGTAACGTTTCGAGCAACGCATCGAGATCGTCAACGCGATAGTTGATCATGAACGTCGACCACACCGTAGGACCGCCGTCTTCGAACATGACTCCCTGATCTCCAAGCGGCACGCCCAGATGTTTGACGTACCACTCATTGAGCGCTTCGGGGTCCTTGGCCGTAAAAATATGCCGCGAATGCCGGCGATGCGTTTCATTTTGAAGCCGCGTTTTCGGCAGCGCTGACCAGTTCGCCGCTCGCGATCAACGCGCGGGCGGCCGCGATGTCCGGAGCAGGAGAGCGGTCCTCGCCCCATGCCGCGATGCTTTTGCGCGCCGTGTCGTAAGCCGCTTGCGTTCCAACCCCCGAACGCAGCGGCCGCCGGAAATCCGTGGCGGCGAGCGCCGCGAGCAGTTCGCAGGCCAGCGATCCTTCAACGTTGTCGAGGACGCGGTCTAAGTTCAGCGCCGCGGTCATGCCCATGCTGACATGGTCTTCTTGTCCGGCCGACGTCGGAATCGAATCGACGCTGTTCGGCCACGCCAATCCTTTGTTCTCCGAAACGAGCGCGGCCGACGTGTATTGCACGATCATCAGGCCCGACTGCAAGCCGGAACGGCCGGTCAGGAAGAGCGGCAAGCCGCGCTCCTCGGCATTCAATAACAGATAGAGGCGGCGTTCGCTGATAGAAGCCAATTCCGCAAGCGCGATCTTTAGCACGTCGCAAGCGAGCGCCACCGGTTGGCCGTGGAAGTTTCCGCCGCTCAGAAATTCCCCGTCGTCAGGAAAGACCAGCGGATTATCGGTTACGGAAATCGCTTCGGTTTCGATCGCCGTGCGCGCATAAGCGGAGGCATCGCGCACGGCGCCGTGTACCACCGGGATGCAGCGGTAGGAGTACGGGTCTTGGACGCGTCCGCATTCCCGGTGCGATTCGATGATTTCCGACCCTTGGAGCAGGACACGTAAGTGATCTGCCACGGCCGCCTGGCCGGGATGGGGGCGCAATGCGTTGATACGGCGGTCGAAGACGCGGTCCGTTCCCAGAAACGCTTCGAGCGACATCGCACCGATGACGTCGGCGGCGTCCATTAACGATTCGGCGCGCAATAGCGAGAGCGCCGCGATCCCCGTCATCGCTTCGGTGCCGTTGACGAGCGAGAGCCCCTCTTTCGGCGCGAGCTTTATGGGCGTCAATCCGGCGAGCTGCAAAGCTCGCGCGCTCGGCATCTTCTCGCCGCCGAAATAGGCTTCGCCCTCGCCGATCAGCGTTAGCGTCATGTGTGCGAGCGGAGCGAGATCGCCGCTGGCGCCGACCGAACCTTGCGACGGAACGTAGGGGGTAATTCCGCGATTGAGCAGCGACGCCAAAAGGTCGATCGTTTCTTCGCGGATGCCTGAATGGCCGGCGGCAAGCGAACTGGCGCGCAACACGCCCGCGGCGCGCACGAAGCGATCCGAAAGTGGCGGCCCCGTTCCAGCCGCGTGACTGCGGACCAAGTTCAATTGCAGCTGCTCGGCGTCGGCGAGCGCGATCGGAATTTGCGCGAGCCGGCCGAATCCCGTTGTAACGCCGTAGATCGCTTCGCCCTGCGCCATTTTTTCGTCAACCAGACGGCGTGCCGCCGCAACCCTGCGCCGCGCGTCGGGCGAGATCGTCACCTCTGCGCCATCTACGGCCACCGCGCGAATTGCTTCNNGACGGCCGGCGGAACGGCGGCCACAGCGTTAAGGCTTTTGGTTGACCATGAGATGCGCGTAGGGCGTACCCGCCCACATGATCCACGTGCCGGAATTTTTCGGCGTAGTCGCAAGACCGCTCGCCGCCGTTACCGGCCACATGACCATCCAGTGCGGCGGTTCGTGAATCGGGGTTCCTTTAGTAGCCCAAGGATTGCTTGCGCTCCAATCGGTCCCGCCGGCGAGCATGTAGATGATTCCGGGCTTTGTATTGGCCGGCTGCTTTTTATGCGCTGCCCAAGAACCCACCCATTGCATGCCGGCCGGATCGGAGCAAAACGGATCGTCTCCCACAACGCCCGGGTGACCGACGAAACAGGTGAAGGCGTTGCTGCCCTTTTTGAGGACAGTCACTTTGCCGGTCGTATCGCTGATGTCGATGAACGTCGCGCCAGCCGCAATCGCTGGCGGCGCGGCTGTCTTCCCGCGCGCTATTTTCGCTTGAACCAATTCGGCAGCTTGAGCCTGTAGCACAGCCGCCAGCGTGGAAACGGCGGCCGCAACCGCCATCGTACGAAAAGCTTTCACAATTGCTCCTTATTGCTTACAGAAGACCCCAATTTGGTTTTTGCGGAACGCCAAACGGCGGCCCCGACTCGATGACGATCGCCTCGTGGTTGAGCAGCGGGATGAGTTTGGGATCCTTCGTCCACACACGCCCGTTCACCAGGAACCGCAAGCTCTTGCCGCGGCCTGCGCTGAGCCCGTCGGCCTGCGACCGGCTTAATGATACCGACCAAATGTCGAAAAATTGGCCCAGCGTAAAAAGTTGATTCACCGGCGATTCGATGTGAATCATGCCATTGTCAGAATGCGTGTGCATCCAGTACAGGCAGCCGGCGGCCATCTGAATGCCGATATTCGAGGGCACCGTCTTTTTTCGTCCGCGATCGTACATTTGCAGATTGGCGTGGATGTGCAGCGCGGCGCCTTCCCCGTAGTCGCAGCGGATGCCGTCAATGGGAAGACCGCCCAGCATGTTCTGCGCGCGGCCCGGAACTGATAGTAATACCAGCATCAGGACGAGTCCAACCGTGGAACGTCTGTGCATAACTAAACTTTGTTGTGGAAACGTTGTGAGTACATCGATCAGCCTATTGCATACGACTTTTGAGCCGTGATACCATCCATTCACTTCGATAAAACGGAGGGCGATGAACGTATCGGTCGCGATTGGCACATGTTGACGATAGCCGGGATGACCGGCAATCTGAGTGAATCAGTCAAACCGCCGGGTACGGCGTCAGTGGGGCTCCTTCACGGGAGTCAAACAGGCGAAGACCGGTGAGTGAATACGTCGGGGCCCCGGAGAAATCTGGGGCTTCGTCATTTTCCGCCGTAAATTCCTGATATCTCGCTCGCCAATTCCGCGATTCGTTCGCGTGCGCGCGCCGGCGCGACGATTTCGGCTTGCGCTCCCCAACTCAACACCCAGCGCGCCAACTCGCCGACGTCGGCCACGTTGTACGTTATCTCGACAGAACCGTCGCCGTCTTGCTCGACGGCGCGCCCCGCCACGACGCGCGCCGCAATCGCCGCTTTGGCCACCCGCGACGCAAAGCGCACACGGACCTCGGTCGTTTCGTCGCTGTGCAGCACGCCGCTGATCGAGCTTGCGGCAAACTCCTCGACGTTGAACGAAGCCGGCTTGACGAACGTCTGTGTGGTGACCTTGAGGTCTGAGATGCTGTCGACGGCAAACGTGCGTTTGTCTTTGCGTGCCCGATCGTAGGCCACGCAATACACGCGGCCCGAACTGACGATGAATCCGTAGGGATCCGCGTGCCGCTTCGTCCGGACGCTTTCCTTATCGTGGTAGGTGAACCGTACGCTGCGCGAGCTGCGCTCGGCCGACGAGAGCAGCCCGAAAATACGTTCGCCTTGCTCGTCGAGGCGGATTTCGCTGAGCCTGAACGCCATCGACGACGGCGTTAGGAGCCGCTCTTTTACGCCCGTGCCGGTCGAGCCGACGACCTTCGCGGTGACTTCGTCGACATAAGAACCAATCGTGCCGCCCAGCGTCGCGCCAATCGAACGCAGGGCCACCAGCCCGAAAAGTTCGTTGCTGTTCAACTCCAGGCGCTTGAGGCTGTAGCCGCCCGCAAAACGGTAGACGTTGGCCGCGCGGTCGCAGTACCACGGAAATCCGGCCTCCGCTAAGATTGCCAGATAGCGGCGCAGGCTGCGCGTGCTGGGACGCCGCTCGCCTTCCGCGATGCGGTCTTTCAGGTCCTCAAATGAAAAACGCCCCTCATCGATAGCGTTGAGGAGTCGCACGAGCAAGACGGTTTTCGGCTCATTGGGCCGTTCCACGATGTCATTGTGCCATTTTATTGGCGCTCTGTCAGCGGCCGGTAGGCTCCGGGAGCGGCGAGGACGTGGGCTGCGGCGATGCTTGAGGGGAGGCCTGCGTCTTCGGGAAGCAGCCGTTCGGTGCCGCGATGGGCGGCGGGTTGGGCGAAGGCGGCGTCGCGGTCAGGCCAACCTCGAGCGGATAGAATGAGCCGCCGTCGGTCATGGTTTGGAGCTGAACCGTGCTCGCTCCCGGCGGGGCTGTAATCGGCGCGCCGATTTGGTAATGCTCGGAGGCTCGCGCACAATTGATCTCGGTCGACAGAGTCGCGCCGGCGGCGGTTACGAGGAAATTGCTGCGCACCGGTCCACCCATCGGCTGCTCGTAAAGATAGAGCGTCACCGCCTGTGGGCTCGGATTGGTGACGTTGAAATTCAACGTGCGCCACACGCCGTACTCACCGAAATCGCGGCCGTCGGGCGGTTCCACGGTGGGCGGACTGTGCAAGCCGTAGTCCAGCGAGGCGTCGTCGCCGCCTACCCGGTACGCCAGCGTATCCTGCGCGTATCCATTGACGTTGAAAACGCCGGTGCGGTGATGGCCGTCGCCCGGAAGTTTGGGCTGAGTCAATAATCCCGCAACCGCCGAATCCGGCGTGCGCGGCGCGACCGCCAGCACCGTCACGTCCAGCGCACCACCGGAAAGAATGTGCACGTCGATAGTACCGGCGGCTCCGCTCAGGGGCTGCATTTTGAATCTTTCGGCAATGTACGGAGATTCAGGAGCGATCGTGACGACGAGCCCTTCATTGATCGGCTTGCGGCTCAAAAAATCGCGCGTCACGGCGTGGCCGACTTGCATGACATCGATGTTCGGTCCGCCCGGGACGTCGATCAGCTGCACGGTAGACGAACCCGAAGGCGCCGAAAAGACGACGGCGAGGTCGCGCGGCTGCCCGCTGTTGTCGTGGTAATAATAGAGCCGGACAGGCGTTGCCGGATCGATATGCCCGCGATACAAAACGCCTTCCGTCGCGATGTGCTCGGGATCGTCATCGTAGAAAAGCACCGGCGGCGCAAATGTCTGAGCAACGACGTTCTGAAGGTTGACGTTGACGAGCGCGTTCGCGGGATAGTAAGTATCGCTGCCCGGCACTTGCACTTGCGCATCAAAAGCGCCGACGCTTCCCGGCGCGAGCGCCGGAAGATTGAAGGTAGTTTGCGCTTGGGCGGCTCCTGGCTGCAGCTCCACGTTGCTCAACACCGTTTGCTGAACGACTTTTTGCAGCCATGCCGGGTCGACGGGGTTGCCGGTGTATTGCAGCGTCAGCGATTGCGATAGAAGCTTCGCCGCATCGTTCGCCACGCGAACCGGAATAAGGACGCGCTGGCCGCTTCCATCTGAAATCGTGAGTACCGCTCGGCCAAGTGTTTGTCCGGCGGTAATCGTTACGGTGTGCACGTTCTGATCGATGGTCCAGGTTACTATGGGGTTGTCGATCGCCGCGTTAATAGGGCGGGCCGAATTTGCAATCGCAATCGAAAGCACACCGGACGGATATAAATGGTCGGCCACAAACGGCTGCGCGCTTAAGTGCGCGGCGGGCGTCGGTGAGACGACCGGCGACGGTGATGGCGCGGGCGAGGACGTAGGCAAGGGCGTCGCGCTAGGCGCGGGCGGCGTTCCTTGCAAGAGCGCGAGCAGCGCAGCAATGGCTAGGTTTACGAACATGCTCTACGTTGTCATGGTGAGGTATCGAACCACCGCGAGCGCAAGCGAGCGGCCCTGAGCGAAGTCGAAGGGAGACGGACCGGTCATATGCTGGGCAGGTTTTTTTGAAGGCGCATTTGATGCCATTTCAGATATATCTCACCGGCCATGCCCACATAATTGCTCAACGGTCCGGCGAGTTCTGAATCAAAATAAGCGACAAAGATGGCATGAATTCGTTCGGTCAATTCATCAGCGGACGCAACCTTGGGTAAGGCAGCCAAAATATGGGGAGCCTCCGGCTCGTATTCTCGACCCGGGTTACCTTCACCAAGAAGCCCTACTGGATCTTGTTCATCCAAGTACAAAACAAGCCAATCATAGAAATCCTTATATAGCTTTCGCAAATTTCGCTGTTTGTCGTTTCCCACGCCACTCTCTTCGACGCCAAAGCGCCCTCGACTGCGCTCGGGCGTGATTCGACTAGCGCATCAAAGATGCGCTGCTCACCATGACACAATGGGCCATGCCGCGATTAGCGAGCGCCGGAAGCTATGTTGTCGCGTGCTCGGGTTCGCGCGGAGGCGGCGGCTCGATGCCCGGAATCTTGCTGAAACGCAGCTTCTCCGGATTGTCCGGATTGACTTCGGCCAGAATGCGATCGCCGGAGCCGAACCGTCCGCGCAGCATCTCCTCGGCGAGTTCGTCCTCGACTTCGCGCTGAATCGCGCGGCGCAGCGGACGCGCGCCGAATTGAGGATCCCAGCCTTTGCGCGCGAGCAATCCCTTCGCTTCCTCAGCGACTTCGAGTTCCATGCCCTGAGCTTTGACTTCGCGCATGACTTTTTCGAGTTCGAGTCCGACGATCTGCTCGATTTGCGGACGGGTCAGTTGATGGAAAACGACCGTCTCGTCGAGACGGTTCAGAAACTCCGGCCGGAACGTGTGCTTCACTTCTTCCAGCACTTTATTCTTCATGCGCTCGTATGCGCGCTGTTCGTCTTCTTCCGTATTTTTCTGCGTGCGGAAACCGATGTCGGTGGTCGTTTGCATACCGGTGGCACCGATGTTCGACGTCATCACGATGACCGTGTTTTTGAAGTCGACTTGGCGGCCTTGCGAATCCGTTAATCGGCCGTCGTCGAGCACCTGCAGCAGTAGATTGAAGACGTCGGGATGCGCTTTCTCAACTTCGTCGAGCAGCACCACGGCGTACGGGCGGCGACGCACGGCCTCGGTTAATTGCCCGCCCTCTTCGTAGCCGACGTATCCCGGCGGTGCGCCGA
>PLED01000084.1:22630-22925 GCA_003136355.1 Vulcanimicrobiota bacterium
GGCCGACGACGCGCTTGTGCAGCGACTCTTGCATGTTCAGAAGTTTCTCGGTCTCGGCTTGCGCGAGCCGGCTGACCGGAATCTTCGTCCATGAGGAAACGATATGCGCGATATCTTCTTCGGTAACTTTGGAGATCGTGTCACTTTGCGCGCGCTTCTCTTGCCACTCCTGTTCGAGGCGCGCTTTTTCAAGGCGCAGCTTCTCTTCGCGATCGCGCAGCTCCGCAGCTTTGTCGAACTCTTGCGCTTTGACGACCGCTTCCTTTTCGGCGACGAGTTTGCGCAGCTGCGCGTC
>PLED01000101.1 GCA_003136355.1 Vulcanimicrobiota bacterium
AAGACCAACGCGCGCACGCGCAAGGGTCCGAAGAAAACGGTCGGCAACCGCAAGAAGCCGGCGCCCGCGACGGGCGGCGGACCGCCGAAGAAATAAACGCAGGGTCCCCGAAATGGGGACCCTTGTGATTTACGTCGGTACGTGTGGTTTCTCGTACAAAGATTGGATCGGTCCGTTTTATCCCGGAACCATTCGTTCGCAAGAGATGCTGTCGTACTACGCGAGCTGCTTTCCGGCCGTGGAGATCGACTCTTCCTATTACGGCGTGCCCACTCCAAAGACGGTCGAGCGAATGGACCGGGCCACGCCGCCCGAATTCCGGTTTTGCTTTAAGGTCCCGTCGACGGTCACCCATCCGCCCGACGTAACCGCGACGCGGATACACCCCGATGCGGCTCTTTTCGTCGAGAGCGTTGCCCTTCTAAAGGAAAGCGGGAAACTTGGCTGTGCGCTGCTGCAGTTTCCCAACGGCTTCCGGAAGACGCAGGCCGCGGAAAACTACCTGCGGCTCGCGGTCGCGGCACTCCGGCCGTTGCCGCTCGTTGCCGAGTTTCGCAATCGCGAATGGCAGGATGCCCGAACCCAGCAGCTGCTTTCCGATCTTGGTGTGGGTTGGTGCAACGTCGACATGCCAAGTTACGACACGCTCTTGGAGCCGAGCTCGGACGTCACGTCGCCCGTGGGTTACGTCCGCTTTCACGGGCGCAATGCCGCGAAGTGGTGGACCGGCACGAACGTGACGCGCTACGAGTACGACTATTCCCCTGAAGAGCTCGAGCCGTGGACCAACCGCGTTGCCGAAATTCAAGACGCGGCCGAAACAACGTTCGCGTTCTTCAATAATCATGCGCGCGGAAGCGCGGCGCGCAATGCCGAGATCTTTATCGAGCTGCTGCGGGCGCGCTACGGCTCCAGCGCCGATGTGGTAGTGCGCGGCGAGGGCGCTCCGGCGCAGCGGTCGCTGTTCGAATGAACGCCGTGATCACGGCAGGCGCGCGTGTCGACGCCGAATTCGCGGACCGTATCGGCACGCCGGTGAAAGCCCTCGCGCGTGTCGGCGGCCGCACGCTGTTGGCAGCGAGCATCGAAGCGGCGCGCCAGACGGGCGCTACGCAGATCGCCGTGGTAGGCGGGAGCGAGGTGCGCGAGGCATGCGCCGGGAGCGTCGATGCAATCATCGATGAGTCCGAGAGCGGGGCGGCCAACCTGCAGCGCGCTCTGCATGCGTGGGACGATGGAGCGCCGCTGCTGTACATGACCAGCGACATGCCGTTTATTGGATCCGCGGTCTTGCGCGAGTTCATTGAGGCGGTCCCGTCGGGTGCGCTTGCTCTTCCGATAACCGCTAGCCGCGATTTCGAGCGCCGGTTTCCGGGAGCGCCGCCCTTTGGGATCGAGATTGGCGGCGAGCGCATCGTGAACGGCGGCGCATTTTGGATGCCGGCGGGCGCAGCGCCGGCCGTCGAGGATCTTGCGATGCGCTTTTTTGACGCACGCAAGAGCGTCACGCGGATGGCGTTGCTCCTTGGACCGGTTCTCGCTCTGCAATTTGCCCTGCGCCGGCTGACGATAGCCGCGCTGGAAAACCAAGCCCGGCGCCGGCTGGGTATTCCGGCCGTCGCTATCCGCGGCGCATCGCCCGACCTTGCCTACGACATCGACACGCTTGATGAATACACGTACGCGGCAAAACTCGCATAACCCGGCGCTGCTCGGGGCGTTCTGGTTTGGCATCCAGATGGTATGGGGCGCGCTGCTCGGGATATCGTTGCAGTCGCGAAGCGTGGAATTTTATCCGCACGATGCGGTGCGCGCTTACAACGAGCTGGCGATATCCGGAGCGTGTGTAGCGGCCGTAACACAGATCGTCGCCGGAATCATATCCGACCGTCGCCGGAAGAACGGCAGCCGCAGGCTGGAGTTCTATGCGTGCGGAGCGATCGTCGGCGCAGCCGCGGTGATCTGGTTTTATCTGGCGCCGGATTTCCGGCAGCTCGCCGCCGCACTGCTGGTTTTGCAACTCGGCCTCAATATTGCCATTGGTCCGTACCAAGCGGCAATTCCCGACTTCGTCGAAGACGCTCAGCTCGGCGGCGCTTCAGCGTGGATGGCGGCGTTGCAGAGCTTAGGGAACGTTGCAGGCGCGCTAGCGGCTTCGTTTCTCAAAAGCGCAGCTGCGGTCGGCGCCGCAATCGCCGGCGCTTTGTTGGCCGGTTTTGCCGTGACCGCGGCGCACGTGCGAAACTTAGAGCCGCTAGCGAAGCCCGCGACACCGCTGCGTATTACGCGCGTCTTTACCGATTTGTTTATCTCGCGGGCGCTCATGTACGTCGGTTTTTACACCTTGCTTGGCTATTTGTATTTCTACGTAGCGCGGCTGATGCGCGGCGATCCGAAGGCGAACGTGGGTGAATTGCTCGTTACGTTCTTGGCGTCGGCGGCAATCGGCGCAGCGATTGCGGGTCGCGCGGCCGGCCGTTTCGACCGGCGTGCCGTGGCGGCCGCAGGCGGCGGCATGTTCATTTGCGCACTCGTCGCATTCCTGTTTTCAAAAACCGCCGTCGAACTCTTCGGCGCGGCAGCGCTGGCCGGAGCAGCGTGGGGTATATTCCTGACGGCGGATTGGGCATTGGGCTGCGCGCTTCTCCCGCGCGGTTCTCTCGCTACCGCGATGGGCGTTTGGAATCTGGCGTTGCTCATTCCGCAAATTCTCGCGCCTTCGATCGTAGGCGCCGTCTTAAGCGCGCTCCACGCGCTGCAAAGCCCGGATGCGGCGAGGGTCGCCTTCATAATCGCCTGCGGCGAGGTGGCGGCCGGGGTAGCCTGGCTCAAGCGCTTGCCTGGCGCGGCGTCAAAAAGTGCATGACTGGCGGGCAAGTGGGAATAACCGCAAGACAGACCGGCAGGGGGAACCCCAGTGCGCCCCTGCACGTTAGGCAAGGTGGAGACCGTACCTTCGCCAGTACCCAAGGCAACGCAGCCGACCGGTCTCTTTAACTACAAAATAAGAGGGAGACAAATCTTGAATCGACTGAGCACCGGAGCCCTTACCGCGATTTTGGTCGCGGGCTTGGGCCTCACTGCGGTAGCCGCTCCGTCGGGCCAGGCATCGCAGGGAAACATTAGCCACCAAGCGATTGCCCAAGCCACGCCTATGGCGTCGCCGGCTCCGCCACCGCCGATGCAATTCGGCTCACCGCCATCAGGGCAAATTCCAATTCTCTTCAACGACCATCACGTCTACTCGAGACCCGACGTGTTGAAACAGGGGCGCGTCCTCTCCGCATTAGTGCGTGGGGGCACAATCCTGATTCCGTTGCGTTCGATGTTCGAACAGATGGGCGCGACCGTGTCCTATGACGCGGGCAGCAAAACCGTCGACGTGACCAAACCGGGCTCCGACGTCAAAGTGACGGTCGGCGTTCCGCAGGTCGTCATCAACGGCGAAACGCGTCCGCTCGATGTCCCGCCGATGATGTACCAGGGCCAAATTTTGGTTCCGGTTCGCGTCATCTCTGAAGGCATGGGAGCGTACGTGCAATGGGTGCCCGACAAGCGCCTCGTCGTCGTGCGCTACGTAGCGGCGACGCCTCCGCCTCCGCCGGCCGCAACTCCGGTGCCGACTCCGGCTCCGCCCGTTGCAACGCCGGTTCCCGTTGTGGCCCCTTATCAGGACCACTTCGTGGCGGGAGACTACATTCTGAGTCCCAAGGTGTATAACGAGTTCAGCCCGGGCAACACCGGCAGCAGCTCCTATGCACTGCGTGGAGCGTTCGAGTTCAACCTGATCAACCTGCCATGGATGATCGAAGGCACCTTCGAGAAATGGCAGTATCCGCATAACGTCGCCACAAACTTCGGCCCGTCATGCATCGTTGGTCTGCCCGGAAGCTCGGCCGGAACGCAGGGTTGCGTCACGGTCATCGGCGGCAACGGACAAACGTACGTGCCGGCGTTCACTGCCAATGAATGGAATGGCGACGGCCGTCTTGGGCTCAAGATCGCCGATCCGCGCATCTACATCGGCGTGGGTTACATGGTCCATACCGGCAACTACGGATATCCGTCGTTGAACGGTATCGGGTTCGGGCTCGAGAAACTGCCCGACCTCAACCAAAACTTCTCGCTCTACGGCAGCGCGTATTACTATCCCAGCGTCAAGGGCAACTACACGGTCTCCAGTGGGCCTCAGGCCGGAACCGTGTTCCCGCTGGCGTACAGCATCCTGAACTACCAGGTCGGTGCGACCCTCGGCCTAGGCAAGAGCTTCCCGCTCTTCCTGGACCTCGGATTCATCGGCGACCGCGGGAGAAACAAGACCAACGCACCCTCGGATTACACCCACAACGGTGGGTACGTCGGGCTCGGAATCAAGTTCTAGCCTAGGCGTCCGAAAAGGCAAAGCGGCCCCGGTCCTTGACCGGGGCCGCCTCTTTTGGATAGAATCTTGGCTTGGCGCTATCGCCGGGCGCCCCAGAGCGAGATCCGCCCCTGGCGGGTCGAGGCGACGACACTGCGCTCGCTGCACAGACAGGATAAACGGAGTCTCTTTTGGCCGCAAAAAAACAAACGAAAGCGCGAAAGAAGCGCGAGTTCAAGAACGTCCAATCGGGCGTTGCTCACATCCACGCTTCCTTTAACAACACGATCGTCACCATCTCCGACGGACTGGGCAATGTGCTGGCCTGGGCCTCGGCGGGCAACTTGGGATTCAAAGGATCGAAGAAGTCCACGCCGTTCGCCGCGCAGATGGCGGCTGAAGCCGTCGCGCGCAAAGCGATGGAGCACGGCATGAAATCCACTGAAGTTCTCGTGAGAGGACCGGGAGCCGGACGCGAGGCCGCGATCCGCTCACTGCAAGCCACCGGCCTGGAGATTACGCTGATAAAAGACGTTACCCCGATCCCGCACAACGGCTGCCGCCCACCCAAACGGCGGAGAGTCTAATATGTCGCGCTATATCGGACCCGTATGCCGCCTCTGCCGCCGCGAAACCGCGGCCAGCAAAACCGGCGAAAAGATCAAACTGTTTCTCAAAGGCGACCGCTGCCTTTCTAAGAAGTGCGCAGTCGAGCGCCGCGGCACAGCCCCGGGACAGAAGACGCAAGGCAAAGCTTCGCGTCAGAAAGTTTCCGAGTACGGCCGCCAGCTGCGCGAGAAGCAGAAGATGCGCAGATATTACGGCGTTCACGAAACGCAGTTCGAGAACTATTTCCGCGAAGCCGCGCGCATCCCGGGACAAACGGGCCGCACGTTCTTACAACTGCTCGAGCGCCGCTTGGACAACGTCGTCTACCGGCTGAATTTGGCGTCGAGCCGCGCGCAAGCGCGCCAGCTCGTCACGCACCGGCATTTCCGCGTCAACGGACGGATGGTCAACATCGCGTCTTACGTCGTGAAACCCGGCGACGTCATCACCATCTCGGACCGTAGCAAAAAGTCGCCCATTTTCGAGTCGAACTTCGAGGTGGCCAAGAACCGGCGCGCACCGGAGTGGCTGGAGTGGAGCGATTCGGATCAGACAGCCAAGGTCATTGCGCTTCCGGCGCGCGAGCAGATCGACACGCCGGTCGACGAGCAACTGATTGTAGAGTATTACAGCAGGTAGGCGGCGCCGGCTAACGCCGTCGTTGCACCGGCCGGAGTTCCGCCCTCCGGTCTACGCGGGAAGCCCGCAAAGTATAGGCGGAACTGCACCAACCGGAGTTTCGCCCTCCCTTGGTGGTCACAACAACGCAAGGCGAGGCAAAACTCTATACGTACGATCGTAGCGGCGATGAGCCGCTGCGGATAACGCAAGAGCAAAGGAACGAAATACACATAATGACCGTTTTGGAAACCCCTCAAGGCGCAGGTATCGATGTCCGCGAGCGCCGGGACAACTACGCGAAATTCGTGGTCGAACCGCTCGAGCGCGGTTTTGGCATCACGCTGGGCAACGCGCTGCGGCGCATCTTGCTGAGCTCGATTCCAGGCGCGGCCGTCACATACATGAAGATCGATGGCGTGCTGCACGAGTTCTCGACCATCCCGGGTATCGTCGAAGACACGATTGCCATGATGCTGAACCTCAAAGGCCTGCCGGTGAAGATGAACACCGATGAACCCAAAGTGCTCACGCTCAACGCGACCGGTTCCAAGGAAGTTACCGCCGCCGATATCACGCCCGACGCGGACGTGGAGATCCTCGACCCGGGCTACCACATCGCGACCCTGTCTTCAAAGTCGGCGAAATTGTCGATGGAGATCGGCGTCGAGAAGGGCCGGGGTTACGTGACGGCCGACCGGCAGCGCAACGTGGAGCACATGATCGGGCTCATCCCGCTCGATTCGATCTTTTCGCCGATCCGCAAAGTCAACTTCAGCGTCGACGACACGCGCGTCGGACAGAACGTCGACTACGACCGTTTGACCATTGAGATCGACACCAACGGTTCGGTCACGCCCGACGACGCGCTCTCG
>PLED01000060.1 GCA_003136355.1 Vulcanimicrobiota bacterium
TCGATATCTTCGTGTGGTTCAAAAACCTCCGTTTTTAGAATGTCCACACGCCACGTTTGTGGGCCAGACTCGACATACGTCCACGTAAAGTGGCCGGGATAGGCATCCGCCAGTTCACGGCGCAGGGGCCGTGGATCGTGATCGTTGATGAGCCGCAGTGTACTCCCCGCATCCAGCTCCTCCAAGCGCAGACGGATAGTGCGGTGCTTCTGTGCGCGCGCAAGGGTGCGGACGTCGAGTTCCACCATGGCCGTATTCTATCGCGGTCAACGGCCATATGACAGTGACCCGGGTTATAGACGCTTTGCGTAAGCCACCAGCTTTTCTCGGTCGGTCTTCACGATATGTCCGCCGCTACGCTCGATTGCGCCGCCGCTTTCGAGCTCCGCGAGCGCTCGGCTGACAACTTCCTTGACTGTGCCAGCCGACGCGGCCAGTTCTGCCTGCGTAAGATTCGCGAGCGGCGCAAGCACCGGCTGCAGGCCGAGGTTCGGTACGGCATGGGCCAAGAGCGCGGCTGCGACCCGCGCGACGGTTGGGAGGGAAGTCTGGGCGGCGAAGCGCTCGATGATCACGCGCATCCGCTGCGCCAAATGGTCGTTCAACGCTCGAGATAGTGCCAAGTCTGAGTTTGCCGCTAAATGAAAGGCCGACCTTGGGATGAGAAGCACGCGAGCGGAACGGGACGTCGCAACAAACCGGGCGATTGTCGAACCGGAGCCGATGGCGGCGATTTCGCCGAATACCTCGGTCGAAAGAACATCGTAAAGCACGTGCTCGCGACCAAGCCGAGAAGTAATTATCGCAGCCACCATCCCGCTCCAAACCAATCCCAGATCGTCCCAGTCTGCATCTTGCTCGACGACGGGTTCGTTGTGCGCGAGCGGCTTCTCGATCGCGGCGGCTTCTATCCGGCTGACTGACGCCGCAGAAGCATCTGCAAAAAGCGGACATCGCCGCAGAAAGTCTCCGACTCGTTCAATTCGCGGCGCGGCCACGCGGCGTAACGTTACTTCCCATTGATCGTGGCTAAGCATGCGTTGCAGCAATACATACTGGCCGGCCCGCGTGCGTTCGAGCTCGCTGCGAAGCGGTCGCGGTTCATGATCGCTTGTAATTCGTAGCTCAGCGCCCTCGTCGAGGGCATCGAAGGCTGCAAGGACCTTCGGATGGCGCTGTGAGGCCGGAATGGCTCGCACGTCTAGATCAGTAGCTTGCCGATGCTTCATATCTGAGGTTTCTCGTTGACCTGGGTCGTTGCCCCGCAGGAGGAAGTGTGAGAAAACAGGCTTGTGAAACTCTATTCGCAGCTCAAAGCCTATTCTCCAAAGAAATGGGACCTCTCGGGATTGCAAGGCATCTCGGACGCGACGCTCGAGATGCATTTCGGCCTGTACGAGGGCTATGTTAAGAACGTCAATCTCCTCAACGAACGCCTCGAGGAGATTCGAGACGCGGGGAAAGCGGCCGGCGGTAATCCAGCCTTTGCCGAACTCGTGCGGCGTTTTGGTTTCGAGTACGACGGAATGCGACTGCATGAGTATTACTTCGATAACATGACGCGCCGGCCGGCCGACATCGGAACCGGCAAACTCTACAATGCGCTCGGCGATGCCTACGGCGGGTTTGAGGAATGGAAGGCAGACTTCAGCGCCGTGAGCGACATGCGCGGCGTAGGGTGGGCAATGGCCTATTGTGACGTTACCAACGGGCAGATCACCAACCATTGGATCAGCGACCATGAGAACGGACATCTCGCCGGTTGCGTGCCGATCGTCGTCCTGGACGTCTGGGAACACGCGTTTATCAAGGACTTCAAGCCCTCGGAGCGCGACAAATATGTTGAGGCGTTCTTCGCCAATATCGACTGGAAGACGTGCGAAGCGCGCCTCCCATAGCATCCGGTTTAACGACAAAATGAAGGTGGAAGAAATGGCAGGTGTTCGCATCGTACCAACCGCCGACGGACCAAACATGATCGTCGGCGCTGTCGGTTTGGAATGGCCCAGCGGTCACTCGATCTCGCAGGAGGGCGAACCCGATGCGAGCGGGGCAATCTATCTGTGCCGTTGCGGTGCCTCTAAGAATAAGCCGTTCTGCGACAACTCGCATACGCGAATCGGTTTTAAATCGACCGAAGGCGACGCGACGGCGCACCGTAACTGACTCGGCGTCGTGTAAGCGATGACGCAACAGACATATGCCATCGTTGGCGCGGGCGTGGCCGGCGCCAGTGCCGCGGAAGCGCTACGCGGTGCAGGCTTCGACGGCCGTATCGTGCTCATCGGGCAAGAGCAAGAGCAGCCTTATCAGCGTCCGCCGCTTTCCAAACAGCTGCTGCGAGGAGAGGTAACCTCCGCCTTCGCTCTCCTGCGCTCACCTGATTTCTATGTAACGAACGCGATCGAGTTGCATTTAGGAGAGAGCGTGCTCCACATCGATCTGCGCGCCCGTCGAGTCAATTACGCGAGCGGCGCGCACGTCGGATACGACAAGCTCTTGATCGCGACCGGCGGTACACCACGGCATATGCACGCCCCGGGATCAGACCTCCGCGGAGTGCATTACCTGCGCACGTTGCCGCAAGCGCTCGCCCTACGCGAAGCCTTTGAGCAGCACCCGCGCGTCCTGGTTGTTGGCAGCGGCTTCATCGGCTGCGAAGTGGCCGCGTCGGCTAAACAGCTTGGCTGTGATGTAATAATCGCCGGCCGAACGCTTCCGATGGCGCATGCTTTAGGGCCGGAGGTCGGCGCAATCTATGCGAACTACCACCGCCGTCACGGCGTGCAATTGAAGATCGGCGCTACCGTCACGGAATTTCGCGGCGCAGGTTCGCTCGAAGAAGCGGTCCTCTCCGATGGCAGCAAGCTTGCATGCACGGCTGCGGTCGTCGGCATCGGCATTGAGCCGTCTCTCGGAATGCTGAGCGATCTCGACACGCAAGATGGCCTGGCCACGGACGAATTTTGCCGAACAAGCGTCGCTAACGTCTTTGCCGCCGGCGACATCGCGCGCTCGTGGCGGCCCCGGCTGGGTCGTCGCGTGCGCTTGGAACACTTCGACAATGCGCGATTGCAAGGTGCCGCGGCGGCACAGTCCATGTGCGGGAAGAGGGTGCCGTACGATCCCATTCCGTTCTTCTGGTCAGATCAATACGAGTTTGGACTCCAATACTACGGAAGCGCAGCCGCATGGGACAATGTCGTGGTGCGCGGCCAGCCGAATGAGGGATCGTTTAGCGCGTTCTACCTGCAGAACGGACGCATCGGTGCAGCGTGCACGGTGAATCGTTCGAGGGATATGAGCACCGTTAAGCGCCTTTTAGGGCAGAGCGACGTCCCGGTGCAGAAGCTTGCAGACGATGACATCCCGCTAAACGATCTCGTTGCCGCAGAGTTGCACGGCGTTCGATGACACGGATGTACGCGAAACGCGATGTGCACTGCCCCTTCAGCGCCACGATCGACATGATCAAGCACCTTCACGACAGTGGCGCGGGACATCGTGTCGGCCCGTTCTCGAGCATTCGCACGCACGTCCACTGCGATATCGCGGAAATTCGCGACCTCACCGACGGGACGCGCATTCACGAAGCGCTCACGTTTCGGTGGAGAGCACATTCATGGATTCCGTTGCCGGTCATGAGCGGCCTGATCACGGTACGGCCCAATGGCCTCGCGACGGAGCTGCGGATGGAAGGCACTTATGTGCCGCCACTCGGACCACCGGGGCAATTGTTCGACCGACTCATCGGCCACCGTATCGCGCAGCGTACGGTGAACCGCTTCTTGGATGAGTTGCGCAATTTTATCGAGCAAGAGCGGCAAAAAGAGCGCCGCGATTACGCGACAACAGCGTGATTGGCACTATGAAACAGCAGATACAAGTAAAGCGCGCCTACGACAAACCAGCCAGAGGAGACGGATTTCGCGTCCTCGTGGATCGCCTCTGGCCGCGGGGCGTAAAGAAAACGGATCTCCAACTCGATACCTGGGCCAAAGGATTGGCTCCCAGTACCAATCTGCGTAAATGGTTTGGACACGACCCCAATAGATGGCCTGAGTTTCGCAAGCGTTATCGGGAGGAACTTACGGAATCTCACGCGACTAAGAGCATCGGCGAAGTTCTAAATGCGGCGAAGCGCACAAAGACGATTACGCTTGTGTACGGCGCGAAGGACACCGAACACAATGAGGCTATCGTGCTGCGCAAACTGTTCGAACGGATAGCAGCGCGCCACCATGGTGATCGCTGAGCACGCCCTTGCACGCATCACTTCCCGTGCGTCCGCCGTATCGGCTGGATCTGACGGTGGAAGCGTTACGGCGCGTGCGCGGCAACGTCGTAGACATCATGACACCTGATGGACGCTACCTTCGGGCACTATCCAATTCAGGCGACGTCAACGTGGTTGAAGTGCGGCAGATCAGCCGCGACAGGCTTGACGTTCGAATTTCGGGGCGCGCTGCACGAGCTCACGTGCAGACGATTGCAGCAATGCTCGGAACCGAAGTCGACCTGCGAGATTGGTACAAGCGCGCGAATCATATTCCGTGGCTCAAGCGTCTGGCGACCGAGCTGCGCGGCGTAAAGCCACCGCGTTATCCGGAGCTCTGGGAGGCGCTGTGCCACGGGATCGTGTTTCAGCAGTTGAGCATCGCTGCGGCCGCCACAATCATGCAGCGCTTCGTCGAACGGTTTTCCACGCCGGTAAAGCACGGCGTCATCCCACTCTATCCGTTTCCGCGGCCGGAAGCCGTTGCCGACGCGCGTGAAGCCGACTTTCGCGATACAGGGTTGAGCCGGATGAAAGTGTCATACCTTAGGGCAGCGGCTCACGCAATTCTAAGCGGGACCATTGACCCAGCGCACATCGACCGGCTTTCGAGCGAGGCGGCGATCTCCGAACTGCGAACGATACGGGGCATCGGACGATGGAGCGCGGCCGTGGTTCTGCTGCGCGGCTTTGGGCGCCTGGACGTCTTTCCGCCCACGGACTCCGGTGTCTCGCGGGCCATGAAGTTGCTGTCATCAAACCCGAGGATCGACGAACAAAAAGTACTGGCTGCGCTGGATGGCGCGCGCGGAATGCTGTACTTCCATTTGCTTCTGGGCAGGCTCCGCGGGATTCGGTCTCTTACGAATGATTGAGCGGCCCTCAATCCGCGAGTTTCCTCAGTGCCGAACCCTTGTGCATAGCGATGTGATCGGTCTTATCACTCTTGATCTCGTATTGCGGTTCATCCTCGCTGGCATGAACTGTGTACCCTTTGAACTGGATTCTGGATGTGACCACTCTGGTGATCCGGCCGCTGACGCGGCCGGCTTCCGAATTCCAGCTCACATGGTCGCCCCTGCGGAATCGCCGCTTCGCCATTTTTATCTTGTATCGCGCCTTTCAAGCGATACCTCCTGGCCGTCCTAACGCAGGCAGCGAGGTGCGATTGCCCGTCTGGCTAGGTTCCTCATAACGGCCTAACGAATTCAAGAGTTATTCTTTCGAGTAAGGTAATCAAATGATTACGACAATTCAAGCTTGCGCATCGATTGGCACATTCCTCATCTTTGTCATCACGGCTTTTCTGGCATTACGTCAATTACGACTAGCCAACAGAAGTAGTCAGCTCGCCGGACTCCAAGCAGTTTCATCTCATTTCAACGGCGCAGATTTTGAGAAGTGGTTTAAATTTGTTTTGACCGAATTGCCGATCAAGATGGCCGATCGATCGTTTAGGGAAAGCCTGGGCAGCAATCCAATAGATCGTGATGCGCATCTGGAAATTAGACTCGCAGATCTGTATGAAGAAGTGGGCGTTTATGCAAAATATGGTGTCGTTTCCGAGATGCCGTTGATTGAAGTTCTGAGAGGGGGTCCGGATACCGCATGGCAGGCGTTGCGCGCGACCGTGTCATTGTATCGTGAGATCTGGGGGCCGTCATATTACCGAAATTTTGAGTATCTTGCGAATCGCTCGCGCATGTTTTATGGGAAACTCGATCCAAAGCGAACCTCGCAGAGACCTGCAGTCACCTGAAAGATTAAGAAGGCACAATTTCTGATGAAGAGCGCATCACTTGCTATCCGCGATAACGCGGAACCCGAAGACGTTGCGCTCTTTTCGTCTTTCATAACAAGCGCGACGTTTTGGCTGCTCTTTACGACGGCAGTCGGCTTACTTTTGAGCTTCAAGTTCCCATACCCCGATTGGGCGACAAGCCCGTTCTTATCGTTTGGGCGTCTTCGCGCAATCCATACGAACGGCACCTTCTACGGCTGGGCTTCGATTGCACTCTCCGGTACAGCGATCTATGTGGCGGCGCGCACGTCGGGGATTGGCGTGTCCAACAAGTGGCTCGCATGGCTCTCGCTGGCCTGCTACAACCTGGCAGCAATCTGCGGCACGATCACCTTGGATCTCGGGATCAACTACGGGGACCAGGAGTACCGCGAATGGGTCTGGTGGGTAAAAATCATCTTCTTGCTTGGGGTACTCCTGAGCGGGTTGGCGATCGTGCAAACCGTGGCAAATCGAGTGGAGCGCGAAATCTACATCTCCAACTGGTATACGATCGGCGGTTTCGTCTTTACGCCAATCCTCGCGATCGTCGCCATTATCCCCGCGTATCAGGTCGGCCTTGGCCAGGTCGCCGTGCAGGGTTTTTACATGCACAACGCGGTCGGCATGTGGTTCACATTCCTGGCGCTTGGAATTACGTACTACGCGCTGCCAAAATTGTTGAATCGACCGATCTACTCGTACGCTTTGGGCGTGCTGGGCTTTTGGACCAACCTCGTATTTTATCCGGTTATCGGCGCGCACCACTTCGAGTTTTCGCCTTTGCCGTGGTGGTTTCAGACGCTCGCGATCGTCTTCAGCGTCGGCATGCTTGTTCCGGTATGGGCGGGCACGGCGAACTTCGCACTTACCATGCGCGCTCGCGGAGAAACGGTGCGCAGGTCATATGCTCTGCCCTTCATTGTGGTCGGCGTTGCGTACTACTTCCTTGGATCTACGCAAGGCACGGTCGAAGCATTCCGAAGCCTTCAGACCATATGGCACTTCACGAGTTTTACGATTGGGCATTCACACGCGACGATGTATGGCTTTATCACCTTCATCGCATGGGGCGGTATCTATGCCCTCCTCCCGCGCGCCACGGGAAAGCAGCCGAGCTTGCTGGCGACTGGGTTACATTTCTGGTTCGCCACAATCGGCGTCACTGCGTATGTGATCGCATTATCGATTGGGGGGACAATTCAGGGCTTAGCCTGGGCCGCGGGAAACCCGTTTATCGCCTCCGTGGATGCGGCGGCGCCATTCTGGGTGGCCCGGGCGGTCGCCGGATCGCTCATGTTCCTCGCGCACATCATCTTTGCGTATAACGTCTACCTGATGACGCTCGCTCCCGGTCCGGAGAGCGATCACTGGGAGCCGCCGAAACGAGGGAAGGCAGCGACGGCATGAACCGCGGCATGAATAACGTATGGTCCTTGGTTCTCGTAAGCGCGATCATCTACGGAGCGCTTGCGATTCTCATGGGCGTTGTCCCCGGCATGGTGCTCTCGAGGACTCCGCCGACGGTGGGTTCGCAGCCCTACACCGCGCAAGAAGAACGCGGGCGAGATATTTATGTGAGTGAAGGCTGCGAGTATTGTCACACGCAGAACGTTCGGCCGCTTAAACAGGACGAGGTTTTCGGGCGTCCGTCGACCGCGGGCGATTACGCATACGACACGCCGGAACTGCTGGGCGATCATCGCAATGGGCCCGATCTGACGAACATTGGCGGCCGACAACCAAGTAAGATCTGGCAATACATCCACCTATGGGAGCCAAGGAGTGTCGTTCACGGGTCGATCATGCCGCGATATACGTGGCTTTTCGCAGTCAAGCCTAAGGCGGATCCGGGTGACGAAGTCGTGCCTATTCCATCCGGTTTCGGGCCAACGAAAGGCGTGGTGGTTACCACTACGCAAAGTCGCGACTTAGTTTCATATCTGGAATCGCTCAAACAGGTGTCCCTAACCAAAAGAACCGGTAAATGAACGATATGAATATGAAACCGGCTTCCGGCGATTGGTTGGGATGGCTCATCGTCGTCGTGGGCGCCTTGGCGACGATCTGGACGATCGGCATATCGATTTACTGGATCGTGCGACCAGGCGAGCGCGATCCCGAGCATCCTAAGAATCTCATCCTGCGGGGCGATCGATGATGCCGGGCGATGAAATGCTTCCGAATGAGCCCGAAACCATCAGCGTTTTTCTCGACGACAACACAGAGCCACTATCGGTGTATCGCCCGCCGGCAACGTTCAACCTCGATACGACGAAGATAACGGACGGCGAGCACGTCCTACGTATTGAAGCGGTAGATTCTGTCGGCAACGTTGGGATTCGCCGTGTCCCGTTCATTGTGGAAAATGGTCCCGGCATAACGGTTACGGGATTGCGCCCCGGCTCACGCGTGCGCGGAACGGTCGAACTGAACGTCAATGCGTTTGGCTCGAACGAGCCGTTCGATCCGGTCCGGGCCGAGTCTGCAGGGCCTGTACCGGTCTGGACATGGGTGTTCTTTGTGATCGTTGTGGGGTGGGCCGGCTGGTATGGAATGGAGTATTTCAAGACGCCGCCGGAGTTTGCCCGGACGCCGACGTACGCTGCAAATCCGGCATTAGCGGCAGCCAACGCGCCCGCCACGGTAACATCTGCGCAAACGCCTGCCGCAGTTGGCCGGAATGCTGCAGCGGGAAGTAAGAACGTTGCCGGCTTTGACTATGCAACCCTCGGGGCACAGGTCTATAGCCAAAACTGCCAGGCTTGCCATGGCGCCGATGGTGCGGGCGTACCCAGTACGTTTCCGGCGCTAGTCAATGATCCGGTCGTGAACGGCAAGGATGCAGACATGCACATCAGGATTGTGCTGCATGGACTTTCGGGCAAAGTCATTAGCGGTGTTCGTTATTCCGCGCAGATGCCCGCGTTCGGCTCGCAACTTACCGATGCGCAGATTGCGGCGGTCATAGATCACGAACGGACGTCGTGGGGCAATAACGGGCCAACAGTAACACCGGATGAGGTTCGAGCAAATCATTGACTCGCCGTAAGATGGACGACATCACAACCATTTGAGGCGCTAACAACCGCACAGTCCGCAAAACCGCCGAGGGTTTGGCGGGCGATGATGCGCTCCATCTGCGGATTTTCTGCCTCGAGTGCTTTAAACGAACGAGATCGCTGGTTTCCAAACCGCCGTACCGGTTGCGCCACATGCGAATCGTATTCGCGTGAACGCCATACTTGCGGGCCAGCTCCGTCGCCGGCGTACCGATTAGGCGGCGCCAGGCCAGATTCCCGAATGACTAAAATCACATGTCGCGCTTGTCTGAAAAATCACTCACGGTCAGCGGGCTCGCAGAAGTAAACGACCAGCGGGGAGGCGCCCGGGACCAACCTCGCGCCCTGTCAGTCGAAGCCGGCCTACTTCTGGGAAGCTCGGGAAAAGGTGTCCGCTGGTTCCTCCGAGCGCTGCCCCTCCATAGATTTTAACTAATATACTAGTCAGTCTGTCTAGAATTATGCTATAGTGTTGCTATGGCAGACTGGCAGGTCCAAGAAGCGAAAGCCGAACTCAGCGCGCTCCTGAGCGCCGCTCAAGACGCACCGCAGATCATTACCCGGCACGGTCAGCCCTTTGCCGTTGTCCTCTCCTATACGCAGTACGACAGCCTACGCAAACAGGAAAGTCGGCAGCCGCTGTTTAGTTTTCTGCGCAGCTGGCCCAGCTTTGAGGTCCCGCTGCGCGACAAAACCGACCATGGCCGCGATGTTGATCTGTAGTGGCGAACAAGCTCTCGGATCTCGAGCACTACGACAAAGTGCGCGACGGCTGGCTGCTGGATACCAACATTATCAGCGCCATCATTGGGGACAAGCCGGTGAACACCGGCGTCGCTCATTTCTTTGAGACGATCCGCGACGAGCGCTTGCGGCTATCGGTAATCACAATCGGTGAGATCTACAAAGGCATCGAACTGTTGCCGTTTGACTTCAGTTTAGTCCCCGGATCCACATCGCCGAATAACGAAAAGCGTTATGCGCTTTCGCGGAAACTTGAGGAACTTGAGCTATATTGGTCTGACCGAATCGTCGGGATCGACAATCGCGTCGCCAAATGCTGGGGCGATCTGCTGGCGCACTATCAGGGCCGCGGCAACTCCCTCCCGGCTGTGGACGCCCTCATTGCCGCAACGGCGTACGTCCACAATCTAGTTTTAGTCAGTAATGACGCCGTATTTGCGAGGCTGCGCGAGCGCGTAATCGTATACAATCCGTTCGCGCAAAGCAACCCATGACAGGAGACCAAAACTGACAAACCGTCTTTCATGGATCATGTGGATTGCTGCACTGCTCGCGGTAGCGATGTTCTTGCCCACCGCGCCAGCGGCCGCGGATGATCTCGTGGCAACGGCATGCAGCTCCGATCAGCAAAATCTGTTCACTCACCTTGTGAATTCGTCATCCAAGATGACTGAGTGCGCTGTCGCCGGGCCCTACGCGCTGATCGGTTTTCAAAATGCCTATGGGGGCGTCACTGCGCTGCTAACCCGGGACTCCGCGGGACACTGGTATTTCGTAGAGCACTCAGGCGGGCAAATAACGCCGACAGACATGACCAATAACTTGCCGGCAATGCCCGCAGACACAGCGCTGAGTTTGTACGTCCTGGCTGCCAGCCAAGACAATTCTCAGGTAATTCCAAATACGACATCGCCAGCGGGAACTTATAATGCCCGGTTCAGCGCGGATCCGAACGTGCGGTTGCACGAGAGCGATCTCATGATCGGTAACCGCGTGCAGAGCTTTAACGGACTCTTTGTAGATCGCCTTATAGGTCAGGCATCGTTGCCCGCCGCCCGGGCCTGCCTGCGCTCTATTGGTCGCTCCGAAGTTTCAATCAAGACGTACGATTCTGGTGTAGTCCAGATTCTTGGCGGCGCGCGTCCCTGTTTGAATTCGTTAAGCCTGCGAAGAATCGTTGCAAGCTGGTCCGTTACCGGTGAAGTTTCCATTTCGGCGGAACGTATACTCGGCGCCATTCTCGCGCACGAGCGATTTAACGCCGACCCGCGATATGCAAGGAACGATCGCGACTTGTCACACTACGACGTCGTGTTCTGGGACAAAGGCGGGAACATCCACATAACTTTTCGGCCGGCTGTAAAGCTCACACGGCTGTTTGCAGGCTGTGCTCCGGTCGGTGCGGCGCTCGCGGGCTTCATCATCAATCCGGCAACGTTTGCATTAACACTCGCTTCCAGTCCCTGTTGACGACCTGCGACCCGAGTTCACTCGTCTGACCCCCATGTTTGACCCCCGCCGCATTCCGTCCGACTAAACCGCTGTCAAACCGCCGTGTCCACGAGCGATTCAGGACTCTTCGCGGGCGTGCCGGGTTCTGTTAATCAGCGGGCCCGTCATCCTGAGCAGCACATCTTCGATGTGCGTGTCGAAGGGCGAGTCCAGCATCCGGAGCCACGTAAAAGCCCGCCAAATCAAATGTTTGGCGGGCTTTCTATTTTTCGCCGATGCCTATGGGGCGGCGGCGGACAAGTTCATGATGTTCGAGGCCAGCAATTGCACACCAAGGGCAACACCGTCATCCACCACAGACGCAAGTGAGTAAGCAGGGGGCCCTTTTCGGCTCCGGAAAACTGACCGTACCGGGGAAAGGGCTTCTGCTTATTGTGATTGGCGTTCTTTTTGCGTTGGCTTCGCTGCAGAATGCGGCGACGAATGACAACCTCGTTGCCGCCGGACATCTCACGCGTTCGGAGCTGCGGGTTTCGCTTGATGCGCGCGTTGCGTTATGGCATCCCGATGACGCCGCGGGTCCCGGCATCCCGATCGAAACCTTCGCCGAGAACGGTAAAACGCCGCAAATTCCTGGTCCGCTCATCCGCGTTCGTGCGGGAACCATCGTGATCGCCAGCGTGCGCAATTCGATCCCGAATACGACGCTCACGCTGCACGGAATGATCTCTCGTCCGGCGATTCGCGATCGGGCAATTGCGATTCCGTTCGGGACGACTCGACTCGTCCGCTTTCGGGCATCCGCACCCGGGACGTACCTGTACTGGGCATCCACCACGGGAAAGGATATCGCCAATCGGTTCGGCGCGGATTCGCAGCTTTCAGGCGCACTGGTAATCGATCCCGCGGGCACAAAAAACGTTCCAGCCGATCGCATCTTTGTGATCAGCGAGTGGATCAACGTGACCAGTAAACGCGGATCTCCGAATTTCAACTACGAACTGGACACGATTAACGGCAAATCGTGGCCGTACACGGAACGTCTTTCCTACGCGCAAAATTCAACTGTTCGCTGGCGCTGGCTCAACGCAAGTATCGGTACGCACCCGCTGCACTTGCACGGGTTTTATTTTTCCGTCGCGTCGCGAGGCGATGGCGTGATGGACGATCTCTACGCGAGGCGCTCCGATCCCGAGGTTACCGAGCCGATCGCGCCGGGACAGACATTCACGATGGTCTGGCACGCCGATCGTCCGGGACATTGGCTGTTCCATTGTCACTTTCCATATCATGTGATTCGTCACGCGCCGATCGCCGCAATGCTGGCAAAAAGTCCCGTTCACGCGGGCGACAATTTCATGAGCCGCATGGGGATGGGTGGATTAGTCCTCGCATTGAATGTACAGCCCGCGAAGGAGCTCAGCATTGCCGACCCGCAGGCAAAGCGACATGTTCGCCTCACCGTTGAACGAGCGCCTGACGATCGAGCCGACACGCCGTCGTTCCGATATGTTGTAAACGAGGACGGCCGCACGCGCACCGAGCCGGGCGCCATCGGTCCCCCGATTTTTTTGACGCGCGGTCAGGCTGCCTCGATTGATGTTACGAATCTGCTGGGCGAACCCACGAGCGTGCATTGGCACGGCATGGAGTTGCAAGACAGTTACTACGATGGGGTTCCCGGTTTCAGCGGCTTCGGCAACCACCGTGCGCAGCTCATCGCGCCGGGCGCCACATTTGAAGCCCGGATGACGCCGCCGCGCGCAGGCACGTTCATCTATCACACGCACGCGGACGATGTGTGGCAGCTCCAGGGCGGCCTTGTCGGCCCGCTCATCGTGCTCAAGCCAGGCCGCACATTCGATCCGAATACCGATCACATTTTTTCCATGACCACGACGCATGCGTTCAGCCTCAACATGCTCGTGAACGGATTACCTCAGCCGTCGGCGCTAACGATTCATGCGGGCGTCCTGCAGCGCTTCCGTTTTCTAAGCATGCTGACGATCTTTCCTGACGCGCTCGTTTCGTTGAGCGCGACGAACCACACGCTGCAATGGAGTCCGCTCGCCGTGGACGGCGCCGACGTTGCGTTCGACCATCGCATGCCCGAATCTGCCGTGGAAACGATCACGATTGGCCAAACCAAGGACTTCACGTTCTTGCCGACGCGCCGCGGGGAACTCGTCCTTCAGTTTTGGCCAGACAAAAGTCTGCCGCGGAACGTCGTGATCGTTCCGGTGCACGTTATTTGAGACATCGTGATTCCCAGGCGTACAGCCGGGATGAAGAAAGCCGTGCCTCAAGTCTACCGTCGTTTTAACGCGCGACCCACGATATGCGAGGAATGACCGCGATCTTTCACACTACATACGGTCATTTGCTTTCAATCTCGTTCATGCAGGTGTGCCGCGATGCTGGAGCCCATGAAACGGGGTGCAGTCCGGTTCGATGTTTTGATCGGTCTCAGAGAGGCTGCCCCGTGACATCTTTGATGCCAAATGCATTTAGGTGGATCGCTAGCGTTTGAGAGTCGGCGCCAACACGGCTTTCAACCAGGCGTATAGGGCTCGCCGTTATGAACTCGAAAAGATAGGCTATTATGACTGGGCGCGTCGCCGCAGTGCTCCTAACGCTGCTCGGGGTTGCGTATGCGTTAACTTCGACATGGGGCATGCTCCACCGCGGCAGCGACGGGATCACGGCGGATCCCGGTACGGGGCGCATCAGCATCGTTACGCCGGGCAGCTCCGCCGCGCGCGCCGGGGTCGTGGTCGGGGATGTTGTCACCCCTCTCACGCCACTAGCCACATTGTTCAATAGCAGCATCGCCGGTACGCGGCAGATGTACGTCATCGAGCGCGCTGGCAAAAACAAAACGGTCGTTTTGCGCCAAACCAAGATGCCAATTGACGCGGTAAGCCCATGGAAGCGTCCGATCAGCATGCTGCTATTGCTTCTCGCGGGCCTCCTGGTCGTATTGCGTCAGCAACGCGCCACCTGGGCGTTCATGGCGTTTGCGTGGTTGCTCACGATCCAGCTCGATAACCCATATTGGCCTTTTCCGTTTAGCGTTTTTGCGGCATGGCTGGTCGCAGCGTCCGGACCGTTCGAATCGGCGGCGCTGCTGTACTTTGCCGTCGCGTTCTTGCAACACGAGCGTCGAGCGTGGCACCGCACGTTCTTGCTCAGCGCGTTCGGCGGTGCAGCCCTGCTGGGCTTAGCGCGCACGTTTTTACTGGTTCAAGATGTCGTGCAAAAGCGCGTCTTCGACCCCTCACAGTCCGGGGCGATCGACGTTTTGTACAATGTCGTCGTGTCAGCGATGACGCTGGCGGTGCTGATCGAGGCATACTACACCGGACGGCGTGCAAACCGGGAACGGATCGCGTGGGTTGTCTGCGGCATTGCCTTCGCCGTCGTCTTCCGGGTCCTCGTGCCTCTCTTTGTTCAACTTGATGCTTACCACGCAACGAGATATCCGTTGAACCAGGTCGCGTACGTTCTTTGGGTGATCGCTCCGGTCGTTCTCGGCGGAGCCCTGCTCTATGCAATGACGCAATATCGCGTCATCGATCTGCGTTTTGCGGTGAGTCGCACACTCGTGTATGCGGTGACGACCGCACTTATCGTGGCGTTCTTCGCTCTTGTAGAATGGGCGGCCGGACGTATGTTCGAGGGAACGAACGCAGCGGCGTACGCCGGTATCGCGGCCGCCCTGCTTGTCGGCTTTGGCGTCAACGCGCTGCACAAACGCATCGATGCGCTGGTCGACGCGCTGTTTTTTCGGCAGCAGCGTCGCGCCGAGGAGCACTTGCGCAATCTTGCCGAGTCGATGCTGCACGCTGATGCAGAAGAGCCTATCGCGAAGTTTCTTGTGGATGAGCCGGTGCGCACGCTCGATCTCGCCTCGGCGGCGCTGTTTTGCACGTCGCCCGAAGACGGTTCGCTGAGGCTCGTCTCTGCCGTCGGCTGGCATGACTCTGCAATGAATACGATTAATCGAACCGATGAACTCATTCCCCAGCTACGGGCAACGCACGAACCGCTGTTCTTGCCCGATCTGAACTGGAGAACCGCCGACGTACCCGCCGGTATCGAGGCGCCGCTGCTGGCAGCCGGGATTAAGGCGCGCGGCGATCTCTTTGGTGTCGCGTTCTACGGCGCGCATGCGAACGGCGCCGGCTTAAACGCCGATGAACGCGCGCTCCTGGCGCTGCTCGCGCACAACGCCGGCTCGGCCTACGATCACATCGAAGCAGCACGCGTCCGCGCCGAAATGCAACGTATGCGTCTGCAGCTGGAACTCGCTCAGGAGCGCGGAGTTTCTATTTGACCACGATGCGCTGAGTCGACGAAAACGATCCGGCGCTGGTGGTGGCTGCGAACAATCGCAAAGTCGTTGACTTGCACGCGATGCAGACCCACCTGACGGGCGAATTCGCGTATCCGAACGGTAGCCGCTGCGCTTAGCGTGTGGTTTGACGCACCGAACGAATGCAACGTTTCATCGCAACTGTCTTTGGTGCTGCCGCGACCTCCGGCATTTAGAGCGACTCGACATAGGCGGCGACATCTGCGACGTCTTGCCGGCTGAGCGGATTGGTCAGGGTTAGCGAACCGCAATATGGACCGTTTCGCTAACGACGATGGGCGCCGCGTGCCTGAAAAGCCGAATCGGCATTTTGACCCCATGTTGACCCCCACGTTTGACCCCCGCCGCATCCAGCTGCATACGTCTCAACTGCTCTTAAACCGCCCCATCCACGAGGAATTCTGAACGCGCCGCAGGAGTGCCGGGTTCTGTTAATCAGCGGGTCGTTGGTTCGAGTCCAACATCCGGAGCCTTTGTCATCCTGAGTAGCGCATCTTCGATGCGCGTGTCGAAGGGCGAGTCCAACATCCGGAGTCATAAAAAAGCAAAAAAAAGCCTGGTATAGTCCACAGGATCCGCACGCAGCTGAACTGCGGCGACTCGCGCCTGCATAAAAGTGGCCTTACCGAGATCAATTGGCTTTCCGTACCTTTGATATGATTCTCGTTGTTGACTCAAACATTGGTGAAGGGCGGGATCGGCCATGAGCAACCCTCGAATACAGGCTGCGCTAATAGCTATCGGACTGGCAATCTTCGTAACGTGCGTTACGCATGCGAATGGCACGCGGGCAGACGCAGCTCCCTTATACGGCAGCAATCTTGTCGTAAACGGAGATGCCGAGGCAAGCGCGGGCGCTTCTGACGACACTGAAGTTGTTACGCCGCCGGGCTGGCACACAACAGGGCAATTCACAGCCGTAAAATATGGCGCCTCGGGTGGCTTCCCCGATGCATCCTCCCCAGGGCCTCCCGATCGCGGCAATCTCTTCGAAGGCGGGAACACTGCGACGTCGACTGCTGCGCAAACAATCGCCTTGAATGCCTACTCCGCGGACATCGATGCCGGTTAAAGTGCGCTATGCCGTCTCGGCGTGGATTGGGGGTTACGCCGGGCAAGAAGACAACGCGGTTGTGACTGTTTCGTTCTACAATGCGACCAATGCGCCGCTCGGCGCAGTCAAGCTTGGCCCCGTCAACGCGGCACAAAGAGGCGGAACAACCGGTCTCTTGCAACGCGCGAAATCAGGATCCATCGCCCGAGGTGTTCGCAAAGCGGTTGCTAGAATCGTGATCACTCGGCTGCAAGGAACCTACAACGATGGTGCGGTCGATAATATCGAGTTGGTACTAGCAAAGAAACCTTGACTTCCCGGCGGAGCGCTTACGCGACGAGCGCGTCCGCTAGGGAGCGTTAATGCTGATTGGTGCGTTGAACTGCGAATAGCGAAGCGTTATGAGACCACCATTAGACGTTTTAACAACCGCTTGAATAGGTAGATTTTTCGTATTAATCCACATGTCGACCACCGCCGAGCCGGTCTTCTGCACGAGATGATACGTGTGCGCCTGCGTGCTGCCGATGCTCTTCATGCCCGTGTCCGTGACGGTGTAGTCGTTCGCGAGATTTCCTTGCAGGCCCAAGGTTCGGATCGATTGCAGACGCGCCTGAAGCGGCGCTGCCATCCCGGCCGCCATCGGCATCGTGCGACCGCTGACCGTGAACCACGCATTCGAACCGATGAAAACGGCGACCATGCCGTTCGCAAGCGTTTCTCGGACACGGTCCGGCGATACGAAATCCATCGAGATCGACGCATTCGTCATACTGAGGTCTGCGTGAAACGTCTTAAGCGCGTAGAACGTTTTTTCGACCTTCACCAGGTCGGACGTTGGGCTGGCAGCAGCCGCTAGCGGGATACATGGGATCGCTAGCGCAAGGACGAGCCAGACGAGGCGCTTCTTCATAAAATCCATCTCCCTTTCGATTCAAGACCACGTGTGTGTCGCTTAGACGAAAGAGAAGCGCAGCCTTTACGCGTCCCGGTGGTATGATAGCTGACGACGGAGACGTATATAAATGAAGAAGGCCACAGCGGTTGCGCTTCTACTCATAATCGCAGCGTACGTTACCTACGCGGAGGGCCGGAGCGCCGCGCCGAGAGCAGCGAGTTTTACCGGCATCGTTCAAGCGGCGCCAGTCAACGGCGTCTTCACGTTACGATTCGGCAACAACCGCGTGTTACGAGTGGTGGCGGGGGCCGCGACGCTGGTCATGGGTGCTCGGCCGGCGTTGATGAGTTCCTTTGTCCCTGGCACGGAAGTTCGCGTGATCGGCCAGCTCAGCGGAAACCAGATCACCGCCACGTATGTGTATTTGCTTCGGGCGGCTAGCGTGATTCTTGGCCGGACTCCTTCGTCGATCGCTCCTTGCGTGCCGACGGTGAGTTCCGTGACTCCAGACCGCGCCCCGAATACGGGCGGAGTTGCGGTTACCCTAAGCGGCACGTGTTTTACCGGGGCCACGCGAGTGACGTTCGGAGGGCGGCCGGCCACAAGTTTCCGAGTGCTTTCCGACATCGAGGCGACGGCGGTTAGCCCAACGTGGTACGACAGCCGCTTTCCACAGACGGTGCTGATGTGGGTTTGCAAGCCGCTTCCGCTATATACCCATAACCCTTCGACGGGCGCTGTAAGGTGCAGCCGCCGTAATCTTGCGGCAAACTTCACGTTCTTCAAGGCGAGCGGTAAGACGAACGTTTCAGCTCCGCGATCGGCATTTGGCAGAGCTCCATCGCAGAAAACCACGCCCAAAGCCATGCAGCGACACGCCGCAGGACGCCTAAAGCTCCTCAGCACAGGAGCGAAGCTCAACGTTCCGCTCTACGCGCAACAGACCAACGTCTGGTGCTGGGACGCATCCAGTCTGATGGTGATCAAATATTATCGCCCCGCATCCCCTCTCCGGCAGTGCGATCTTGCAAATCAGGGCACGCACGTCATTCATCACAACTGCTGCAACAATCCGTTCCCGGTGATCTGCGTGCACGCCGGCTGGCAGATGCTGTCGAACAACGGCTTTACATTTAGCGACAGCGCAAACGCACTGAGCTGGGACGATCTCCGCAAGCAGATCGATTCGAACACGCCGGTCCTCTACGCCTGGGGGTGGTACGGCGGAAATGTGGGGCACATGATGGTCGCCGTGGGCTACTACACACTGCTTGGTCAGCCTTACGTGGAAATCAACAATCCCTGGCCTCCGCAAAACCCTCTGCTTTTCAATACCGGCGGGGCGCACGAATCCTACGCCTATGCCGCTTGGGTGGACGGGCCCGGTTACAATCACGTTACCTGGCACAATTGGTATGACATCGTCGACACGACTCAGCTGATGTCGCATCCCATTTTGCCGCAGCGTCAGCCCCCTACCCCGCAGTTTTCGATCACGCCGCCCGTACCGATCGGGCCTGAGCCGATAGAGAAAGCCGCGCCAGTTCCTAAGCCGGTCGTCTTGGAAGCGCAGCGAACCCTCGACGCGCTGCGCAGAGCTCCGAGTGACGTGCAAATGGAGAACGGACTCGGAGAAGGCGCCGCAGCGCACGCTAGGCTGGGATCGCCGATGCGTGAGTATATCGTCGGTTTGAACTCACTGCGAATGTTCAAACGCGGAATGGATCCCGCGCGTCTGATCCGCGACGGAAGGGAGTTCTTCTTTCCGATCCTTGTCGACGGCCAGGTAAAGTCATCCGTGCGCGTCATATTGACAAGCGATCAGCGTGCATTAACGGAGAGTATCGGTAGCGTCACGTTAGCCGAGGATCTTGGTGCCATCGGCCTTAGCGGCCGGCTATCCGAATCGCCCAGTACGGCAACCAATGCCGTGCGCATTCTCGCGCTGGGCCTTTACTTCGTGGCGCGCACCCAAGAAGGCCAGGTGCAGCTGGCATCGCTCTACGGCGTACCGGCGTACAAATTATCGAAGGGCGCTTATCAAAACGCGGAAGATATCTTCAGCATCCTCGGCGCGATCGCGCGCAGAGAAAGAGGCGCCATGTAGCCAGACCTGGTTAAATAACGAGGCGTTATGGAACGACTGCGATACCGAAGGCTCCGTTCAAGCACGTGCAAGAGAGGTGGTTGATGTAGGAACCCGGCGCCGGCGGCGTCGAGCCCGTCACCGGCGCGAACTCGTAGACATCGTTCGAGTTTCCGGCAGCAACGTACAAGTTCTTGGAAGCGTCGACCGAGATCTGTGATGCTTGAATGATCTTGAACCCTAAGGTCGAGCCAAACAGCGTCGTTTGTACAGTCGTGCTACCCGGTGCGTAGACCGTGATCGTGTTGGTCGTAGACTGTGCGACGTAAACTCTTCCGTCCGAAGCGACCGCGATGCTAACCGGCGCGGCCATGCCCGCGGTGATCGTCAAGACGGAGATGGGCGCGGCGTTCCCGCTGCTGCTTGCAGAGTAGACGGTAACGCTGCCGGCACCGCAAACGCTGCCGATGCCGCCGCCGCAGTTGTTGACCACGTAGATCAGTCCGGTGCTGTCGCGGCCAACCTGATAGGGGGTGCTGAGCTGAGTGAGGTTTCCTTGGATCTGGATCCCCGACATGGCGTTTCCGGTCGCCCCTGAAGCGAAGAAGTCGACGGCATTATTTTTGTAATCCGTCAAGTCGAGAGCGCCGAACGAATCGAGGGCGGGCGCCCATACGCTCGTGTCCGTGCTCAGATTCGACGACGGCGTCGCGTTGCCGCTTGCGCCGTAGACGAACGAAAACACGCTCGTGAAGCCAGCGGTGCTACTCGGCACATAAACACGGCCGTCGACATCCACCGCTATGCCAGTCGGAGCCGTGTTCGACGTGAAGTTGATCGAATTGATCAGCGAGCCGGAACCGCCGCTTGAGCCTGGCGGCCAGATGTCGATGCTCCAGATTCCTGAGGAGGCGCCTCCGCTCAGCACAAACATCGTGCCCGCTGCCGCGCTCGGGGGAGTGGGCGTTGGTGGCGGCGTTGGTGTTGGCGGCGGCGATGGCGTCGGGGTGATGAGGGCGAGGGTATACAAGGCCGCTACTGCATAGGGCGTGGTGCCCGCTGGGAAGGAACCCGCCGGCGTGAGCGCGCCGGTCGTCGAGTTGATCGTGTAAGCGGAAACGGTTTTGTCGCCTGCATTGGTAACGTACAAGAACGTACCGGGGGGATCGATCGCCGCTCCAACGGGCGAGTTTCCCGCCGGGGCGGGCGTGCCCACCGCCGTGAGCGCACCATTCCCGCCGATGGCGTAAGTGGAAACGGTGTTGGAGCCTGAATTGGTAACGTACAAGTGCACGTTCAAGAAGACGGGCTGAACCGCCACTCCAATGGGCGCGGTGCCCGCCGCGAAGGGCGAACCGCTCACCGGCGCGAGCACGCCAGTCGTCGAGTTGATAGTGTAGGCGGAAATGGTGTTGTCGCCCTCATTCGTAACGTACAAGAAGTTGCCATCGCGGCTGAGCGCCACTCCGGTCGGCGAGTTGCCCGCGGCGAAGGGCGAACCGATAACCTGCCCGAGCGCGCCGGGTGCAATACCGCCGGGGAAGTTATTGATGATGTAGGCGGAAACGTTGTTGGAGCCAAAATTGGTAACGTAGAGGAACTTGCCGGGATCAACCGCCGCTCCATATGGAAAGCTGCCCGCCCCGAAGGGCGAACCGGTCACTGCCGTGAGTGCGCCGGTCGCCGTGTTGATACTGTAGGCGGAAACGTTGCTGGAGCCGTTATTGGCAACGAACAAGAGGTTGTCGCTGACATCAATCGCCACTCCTAAGGGCGACGTGCCCGCCGCGAACGAACCCACCGGCGTGAGCGCGCCGGTCGCCGAGTTGACGGCGTAAGCGGAAACGGCGTTGGAGTTCTCATTGGTAACGTATACCTGTCCGATTCCTAGGGAATTGAGATAGGCCGCTATTCCATGGGGCCCGGAGCCCGCTGTGAAGGGCGAACCGGTCACCGGTGTGAGCGCGCCAGTCCCCAAGGTGATACCGTAAGCGGAAGCGTTGCCGGAGTTGGAATTGACGACGTATGCGTACTCGACATACGTCGTCCCGGGGGGAAGCCCAATACCCGAACCGGGGCAACCGACTAGTGCGATCGCCGCAAGTCCTAACAAGATTAAAGCGGACCGCTTCATGAGCAAAATGCGAGCTCTCGAAGACCCAATCATGTGAAAAGCCTTCTTTCCACCCGATGAACGGTTCATTATACACCCTAAGGAAGAAAAAGGCTGAGAAGACGGGCGTTTCACTTGGGGACACTTGCCTCAGAATGTACCGGATTTGAAGGCGCACAGACGTGGCAAGTCGTCAGATTGCCGGGCTTTCTATTTGCAGCCGACGCTGCATGGTGCGACCTTAACCTCATTCCGAACGCATTTTGACCGACCCGCTGACAGCGCTCCGTTCATCGATTCGCGCCGCAAGGAATCGTTGCGAGTAGGTCTGTTACCGGCGAAGTATCCATTCCGGCAGAACGAATTCTTGCCGTCATTCTCGCGCGCGAGCGATTTAACGCCGACCCACGTTATGCGAAAAATGACCGCGATCTATCGCACTACGACGCCGTGTTCTGGAACAAGGACGGGAATATTCACATAACTTACCGGCCGGCCGTGGCGCCGAACCGGCTGGTCGCAGGCTGCGCTTCGGTTGGCGCGACGCCCGCCGGCTTTATCGTAAACCCCGCCACGTTTGCGCTAACACTCCCTTCCAGCCCGTGTTGACGAGTCGCGTTATGCCGCGCCCTCTTTCCTATTGAACCGGCCGCTCCGGTGACCGCGTGTACTCCATGAAGTATGCGGTGTTGGCGGCCACATCGTCGCCGTAATAGCGTTCGACCACCCTCAAGGCAAGCTCGATGCCCGACGTCAGACCGCCGGCGGTGGCGATCCGGTCGTGTTCGACGTAACGCGGCCCGCGCACGAGCTCGACGTTGAGAAACTCCTTGGCGAACTGATCGTAAAAATGGTGATGGGTCGTGGCCGTGATTCCGTCGAGGAGACCCGTCCTGGCTAACAAGAAGGCGCCGATGCAAACCGACATCGTGAGATCGGGCGTGGCGCCGGCCTTGCGAATCCAATCGAGCTTTGCGGGCGTATGTTCGGCTTGCGCCCCATAACGATAACATTGGGCGCTACGGGCAGCATATCGTAGGTAAAGTTGGGCTGAATCACCAAGCCGCCGCCCACCACAATAGGGTCCGTCGTATCGGAGACAATCTCCGTTACGAAGGCGCGTGCGCGCCCCTCGATGTTTGTATCCTGGAAGACTTCCCACGAACCGGCGATATCCATGACGTTGGCGTCGGGTCCGACCACGAATGCGACCCGCACGGGACCGCCGGACGGAGGCGTCAGTGGGCGTTTCAATTGCTAATGGTCGATAAAGCCGGAGGCTTCTTTCATCGTCGGATCTAGGCGAAGGTCTTCGTTTGCAAATTTGCGTTCTTCGTGACCTTGCGGAGTCGTAACGCGCACGATAACTTCATGGGGATGAACTTCCTTGACTGTTCCCTCTTCATTCGTTCCATCGATGTAAACTCTGTCGCCGGCTTTCAACATTTCTTGCCTTCCTGCAATAACTGGGCCTTCGGATGGCTTCGCGTCACCTTCCCATGGCACCCCGTATGCGTCGTCAACCGGGGAGAGTCGAGAAAAAGAGTAACGTCTGCGCGGTGGAACTCGGCACGCTCGCTGCCATCTGGCGTTATCCGGTCAAGAGTTTGGCAGCCGAGCATTTAGAACACGCGGAATCGAAGCAGACGGCATTCCAGGCGATCGTGCTTCGGCGCTTTTTGCCGGAGACGGGCACGCACGCGCCGGAAAAACATACGAAGGCATACACGACGATTCGATTTGAGTGAAGAGGATTTGATCGGCAAAAACATCATGGTTGGAACGGTCGCCTTGCGGGTCGTCAAACCGATTAAACGCTGCGCCGTTCCAAGTTACGACCTCAATGGCGGTCCGCCCACGCCTGAAGCGCAGGATTATGTCGTGCGGGAACGCGCGAACATTATGGGAGTGTACTGCGCGGTCGAATCCGCCGGCTACGCGCAAATCGGCGATGCTTTGAGCGCTGACGCCTAAATGTAGTGCTTCACCGCCGGCCAAATCTGCTGAAGCGGCTTGGTAATGCCGCGGCAGACCATGATCGGCAGATAGTCTTCATAAGGCATGACGTATGGCGCCATAAACGTTGCAGCTCGCTTAGATTCGCGGAAAATATGCGATGATGCGCCGCAATCGCCTCCTACGTCGATCACGACGTTGCCGCTATATCCGCGCGTTCCCCAAAGATAATACTGGTTGTGCCCACTGATGACCGGGACGCTGCTGAAAAATTCGATGGCGCTTGCCTCGCCGTAATTTTGACCGACGGCAACCGCTTGCGCGCGCTCGCGCGGCGGAAGCGAGTCGTAAACCGATTGCACGGCTGCCGCGAGCTCGGGCCAACCGTGCATGTCGGCCCAGTCTTGCGTCATCCAGTTTTGTTTGAGGCGTTCGCTGGCCATCGAAGACTGCCCGATTTTCGGTCCCAGGGTTTTGTTGTATGCGATAAACGTTTGTTCCGGAAGCACCGGTTCGGCATATGGCAGCAGCACGATACCCGCCAAAACCGCTGCCGCCGCCAAAACCGGACGGAGAAAGCGGAAGCGCTGCGTCCATGCCTCAATCGCAACGCCGCCGGCTGCAAACAGCGCCGGATAAATATCGGCCGGGTAGTAGTGTTTCGCGCGCGTTGCGATCATCATGGCGATCAGCAGCACGTAGCCGTAGCCGAGAAAGCGCAGGCGCGGAGTGATGAAGCACCAGATGAGTCCGCACATCCAAACGAGCGCCAGCAGCGGATTGGCGATCAGGATTTGCGCTACGGCATACATCAGCGGCGATAAGGAGACGTTCTTTCCCGATTGCCCCGCCCGCAGCAGTTCCCACATTGGAAACCCGTTGACGGCTTGCCAGATGAGGTTCGGCAGCGCGATGGCGACTGCCAGTGCAACTCCAGCCCCAAACCATTTGGAGCGCAAGATGCGCCTCTCAGGTGTCAGCAATAGCCCGATAAGGAGCGCGAGCGAAAAAAAGATGGCGGTATATTTGCTTTCGAGACTAAAGCCGATCGCAGCGCCGGCGGCTAGCCACAGCCGCGGATTTCCCCCGCGTAAGATGCGCGCGACGTACAACACCGCGAGCGGCCAAAGCCACAAACCCACCATATCGGGCCCGGCCTTCATGGCAAAGGCCGCCAACACGAGCGAAAGTGTGGCGCCGATCGCCGTTAGAATCGCGGCGAACTTCCCGCCGCCCAGTTCCAGGACGAGCAGGCACGCGACATACACCGACGCTCCGCCGAAAATCGCCGGGACAGCGCGCAATAAGAACAGCGAATGTCCGAAAAGTTGCGAACCCGCAGCCAGGAGCGGCGTCACCGGAGGCTGATCGACATATCCCCACTGCGGATGAAATCCGCAGATGATGAAATAGAGTTCGTCCCGGAAGAAGCCGTAATGCGGATTCGCAGCCAGATGAAAGAGAAATGCGAGCAAGCCCGCGATGGCCGGCAAACTTGGGCGCCTCATGAGACGGCGGCAGCCCCGCTGAAGCGCTTGCGATACTCTCCGGGCGCCACGCCGAACTGCCGTTCGAAGGCGCGCCGGAACGAGTCGTCGCTGCGATAACCGACGTCGGCGGCGAGATCGTCCATAGGACTGTCGGAATTCACGAGCAGCCAGCGCGCTTCGTCCAAGCGCAGCTCTTGAACGAACTCCGCCGGCGTCACTCCGAAAAACGCTTTGAATTTGCGGTTGAACTGGCGCGGGCTCAGGTGCGCGTGTTCCGCTAAGGCTTCGATCGTGAGTTCTTTGTCGAGATTTCCGCGTATCCAGGACGCGATGTCGCCGAATTTTCCCTTAGCGCGGGTTTGCAGCAGCAGCGGCTGCGAGTATTGGAGTTGGCCTCCGGAACGCTTGAGATAGACGACCAGCTCGCGCGCGACCGAAAGGGCAACCTCGCTGCCGTGATCCTCTTCAACGAGCGCGAGCGAAAGATCGATTCCGGCCGTAATACCGGCCGACGTGTAAAACTTGCCGTCTTTAACGAAAATGGCGTCGGCGTCGACGCGGATCGCTTTCCAGCGTTCCTGCACATCTCGTGCAAAGCGCCAATGCGTGGTCACGGTGCGCCCGTCGAGCAGTCCGGACTCCGCAAGTCCGTAAATTCCGGTACAAACGGAAACGACTCGGCGCGCGAGCCGCGCGCGTTCGCGCAGCCAGTTTGCGACGGCGGTTCGCACCTTCGGCTCCAGCCGCAGCGAGCTTCCTCCCGGAACGATAATCGTGTCGAGCAGTCCCGCTTCGGGTAGCGTGTCGCCGACATAATACGATAAACCGGATTCGGTACGCAGCGCGCCTTTGCGCGTGCCCAGAAGCAGCACTTCATACGGCGGTGTCTTGTACTGAAGAATATTGTTCGCGGTCGTAAAAACGTCGGCCGGCCCGGCGACGTCTAGGGCTTGAACTCCGTCGTAGGCGAGAATGCCGATGCGGCGTACCTTCATACTCGAAGTGTACGCCGCCGGCGCCTATGGCCGCAATGGTCTAGTTCCGACGAATTAGGACATCCGGCTTAGCGCGCTATTTACCGTGCGTGATGACGATCTGCGTCGCGCCGTTTTTCCCCGTGACCATTACGAGCGTTTGGTTGGGCGTGTTTTCGGCCATCACGAATTCCGCGATCGAACCGCCCCCTTCGTTCACGTTCGTTTTTTCCGAACCTTTGGGCAGGTGCTTCTTATACCAGGCTTCTACGGCTGGGAATTTGTCGGCGGTTGTAAACGAAGCAATAGTCCCGGAGCCCTTGCTGCTCGTCACGCTGAACGAGCTGTTCTGCTCCGTCTGCGCCGCGCCCGGATAGAGCGGGGCACCGAGCTTCGAGGGGTCGACGGCGCCGACAGTGATTTTGCCTTCCTTTGATTCATAGGTCGTGCTGCTGCCGTTCTTGGTCACCGTTGCGGTGCCGTTTGAGGTGGTATAGGTAGTCTTCTGACCTCCGCCGCACGCCGCTAGCGCAGCGACCGAAAGCAAACAAACGACGATTGAAATACGCATGCCCCATGCCTTCCAAGCGGGCATCTAAAAACCTCGCAGCGGCAAACCCGGCCGCTGCAGCCAGTTGTCGGACGCGTATGCGGCGCGCGCATCAACCGCGTGCAGCGTGTACGCGTGACGCGGCCGCTCCGAAGTGTTCGGCGCGCTGTAATGCGGAAGCAAACCGTTGAAGACGACGAGCGTGCCGCCTTCGACCTCGACCGGAACTGCTTGCGTGAGATCGGGCCACGGCGTCGCATCGAGCGTTTGGAGTTCGGCCTTTCCGTCGCGTACGACGAATTGGCTGCGCAGCGGCGACTGGTGGCCGCCGGGCTGCACCCACAAACACCCGTTGGTGCGATCGGCGTCGTCGAGCGCAAACCAGAACGCTGTAACGCTGACCGGATCCGTGCGCAGAAACGCGGCATCTTGATGCCAATCGACCACGCCGCCGACGCGCGGCTGTTTGAAGATGTACATCGATTGATAGACTGCCGGTTCCGTAAGTCCGGCGCGTGCCGCAATCTCCGCCAGGCGCGCGTCGTGCGAGAAGCGTTCGAACTCCCGATCGAGATCGTGCATCGCGTGTCCGATTTTGTTGACCGTCGTGCCGTCCTCTTCAAAGAAACAGCGAATCTTATCGCCGGAGGTCAGGAAATACTCGTCCGATTTGCGCGCCTGATCGTTGGTGCTAAAAATAGAGACCGGCTCCGCGCTGCTCTCGCGCGCGATCGCCTCGGCACGGGCACGCAGAGCGGCGAGATCGTGTTGCGACTTGAAGCCGGGAAAGACGGCGTAGCCGTCTTCGGTGAAGCGGTCCATGGCGATCAATATTCGCCGCGCGTGCCGCGCCCCCGGGTCTGCGCTCGCGCATAGAGCTCGCGCGCGGTCGCGACGTCTTCGACCGCCATTCCCACCGACTTAAAGAGTGTGACGTCGTCCGGCGACGTGCGTCCAGAGACTTTGGCCGTCACGAGCTCGCCAAGATCCCCGAGAATGTGTTTCGCGGTGATCGCACCTTCGGCGATGGGAACGCGCAGATCGTCGGCTTCGCTCAGCACGCAGTCGCGGTTGTCGACGAAGAGGCGCGCGCGCTTCACAGCCTCGGCATCGAGCTCGCGAAATGGCGGCACCGAAGATCCCGCGGCGCTGACGTGCATGCCCGGTTCGAGCCACGCGCCCTCGAAAACCGGAGCCGTCGCGGCGGTCAGCGTGCAGATGATGTCGCAGCCGCTTACGGCATCGCTTGCAGATTGCACGACCTCGATGTTAGTGCCGTGGCGGGCCGATTCCTCACGCGCGAATGCCCGCGCGTGATCCGCTGTGCGGCTCCATACTATTACGCGCTCGATCGGGCGGATCGCGCGCATCGCTTCAAGGTGCGTGCGCGCCTGCGTTCCCGAGCCCAGCAGCGCGAGGCGCGAGGCTTGAGGGTTGGAAAGAATGCGCGCGGCGAGCGCGCTGACGGCGGCCGTACGAATCGCGGTTACCGCGCCGGCATGAACGATTGCCAGCGGGCGTCCGGTCTGTGTTTCGTGCAGAAGCACCGAGCCTTGGTGGCTTTCCAATCCGGCGGCGCGATTTTCCGGAAAAACTGTGATCACCTTAACGGCCAGGGCATCCGGGTCGCCCAGATAGGCGGGCATCGATCCGATCGCGCCGTGTCCATCGGGCAGCCACGCGATCAGACGCGCAGGCTGGGCGAAATTCCCGGCGGCGACCGTCCGGAACGCGTCTTCCATCACGGCGATGCAATCGGCAATCGGAAGCAGATCGTAAACGTCGCGCTCGCCGAGGACGATTAATTTCATCGCTCCACATGTGTTAAATGGAAGAGCGGCCGTTTCCGGCCGCTCTTTTATCGCTTTGGGGAGCGCTTAACGTTTCTTGCCTCGTGCGCTCTTTCTGCGTCCGGCTTTCTTGCGTCCGCCCGTTTTCCGAGCGGCCTTTTTGCGTCCGCCCGTCTTGCGTCCGGCTTTCTTGCGTCCGCCTTTTTTGCGTCCGACGGCCTTCTTGCGACCACCGGCCTTCTTGCGTCCGCCGGTCTTTTTACGGCCGCCGGCCTTTTTGCGCCCGGCTTTTTTGCGTCCCGCACTCTTGCGCGCGGTCTTACGTCCGCCGGCCTTTTTGCGCCGGCCGCCGCGGCGTTTGCCGAGTCCTGAAGACTCGGATTCTTCGCCCATCGTGCCGCCGTTTTGCATCAGATCGGAATCCATTATTCCTCCCTATTGTACTGGCGCTTTTTTATGCGCTCGTGCTGCATCATAGAATGTTTTTTTGCAAAAAGCAAATGCTCGAAAACGGCAAGGATTTGGCGCGAGCTTGACCGGGGCGGTATACTAAGGCCCGTGAAAAAGCCCTTGATTATCGTGGAGTCGCCGACCAAGGCGCGTACGATCAAGAAGTTTCTTCCCGCCCGCTATGTCGTCAAGGCTTCGGTCGGGCACGTCCGCGATTTGCCCAAAAGCACCCTGGGAGTGGACGTCGAGCACGGATTCACGCCCAAGTATCTGACGATCAAGGGCAAGGGCGACGTGATCAAGGAGCTCAAGTCAGCGGTCAAAGCCGCGAGCGAGGTCTATCTCGCCACCGACCCCGACCGTGAAGGCGAGGCGATCGCCTGGCATTTGGCCGAGCTGCTCAAACTCGATCATCCCAAGCGCATCGAACTCCATGAAATAACGAAGGACGCCGCAATGGCGGCCATCCGGAATCCGCATCCGATCGACATCGATCGTGTGAACGCGCAACAGGCGCGGCGCATTCTCGACCGCCTGGTCGGATACAAAATTTCTCCGCTGCTCTGGGCCAAAGTGCGCGGCGGACTCTCCGCCGGACGCGTGCAGTCCGTAGCCGTCCGGCTGATCGTCGATCGCGAGCGCGAGATTCTCGCGTTTATACCGCGCGAGTATTGGTCGGTCGCCGCACTGCTCTCCGGCCGCAGCGAACCCGAGTTCGTCTTCCCAGCCGAGCTCTTTGCGCGAGACGGCGAGAAGATCGACGTTGAAACGGAAGCCGAGGCGAACCGCGTCGTTGCCGACCTCGAGGGCGCGGAGTACCGCGTCGCTTCCATCAAACAGCGCGAAGGCCGCCGCAATTCGCCGGCGCCGTTCACGACTTCAACGCTGCAGCAAGAAGCATCCCGGAAATTGCGCCTGCGCGTGCGGCGTACGATGCAGATCGCGCAAGGCCTCTACGAAGGCGTCGACCTCGGAGCCGAAGGCACCGTCGGTCTGATCACGTACATGCGAACCGATTCCACGCGCATCTCGGACCAAGCTCGCGAGGCGGCCAAAGAGTTCATCACCGGCACGTTCGGCGAAGCGTATTACGGCGGCCGCGAGCATCGCGTGCGCGAAGGCGCGCAGGATGCTCACGAAGCGATCCGTCCGACGCTCGCCCATCACACGCCCGAAAAAGTTGCACCATTTCTCAAGCGGGACGATCTGCGGCTCTACACGCTGATCTGGGAACGCTTCATCGCCTCGCAGATGTCCGCCGCGGTCTTCGATCAAACGTCGGTCGATATTTCTGCCAAAGCCTACACGTTCCGCGCTTCGGGCAGCGTTATGAAATTCGCCGGCTACACCAAGCTGTATGAAGAGAGCCGCGATGAAGCGGCCGTGACGGCCGATACGAAACGGTTGCCGAAGTTGGAGCAAGACGAAACGCTCGCCTTCCGCGGTCTCGATCCCAAACAGCATTTCACCGAGCCGCCGCCGCGCTTTACAGAAGCGTCGCTCGTCAAGTCGCTCGAGGACAACGGCATCGGGCGTCCGTCGACCTACGCGGCGGTGATCGAGACGATCCAGGCCCGGTCGTACGTGTGGCGCAAGGGAACGGCGCTGGTTCCCGCGTGGACTGCGTTCGCGGTCACGAACCTCCTGGAGCGTCACTTCGGTCATCTCGTCGACTACTCGTTCACGGCGACGATGGAGGAGGCGCTCGACGCGATCGCCCGCGGGGAGGGCGAGGCCGAGAAATGGCTCCACGCCTTCTGGTTCGGGAACGGCCAGGTCGGGCTCAAGGATCTCGTCAACGAGGAGCACCTCGCCACGATCGACCCGGCCGAGGTCAACGCCGTCCCGATCGGCCAGGACGCCGAAGGGCGCGAGATCATCGTGCGGGTCTGGAACAACGGTGCCAGCGTCGTGCGCGGCGAGGAGCGGGCCCCGGTCCCCGTCGACCTGGCCCCCGACGAGCTCACCATCGAGAAGGCCAACGAGCTGCTCGAGAAGGGCGCGGCCGGTCCCCGCGTCCTCGGCGTCGACCCCGAGCAGCAGCTTCCCGTCCTCGCCCTGACCGGCCGGTACGGGCCGTTCGTGCAGCTCGGCGAGATGGAGGACGGCTCCAAGGAGAAACCCAAGCGCGCGTCGCTGTTCTCGAGCATGGAGGTCGACACCGTCACCCTCGACGACGCGCTGGCGCTGCTGTCGCTGCCCCGCACCGTCGGTGTCACCCCGGAGGGAGTCGAGGTCACCGCCCAGAACGGGCGCTACGGCCCGTACCTCAAGAAGGGGACGGACAGCCGCAGCCTCGAGACCGAGGGTGAGCTGTTCACGATCACCCTGGACGGCGCCGAGGTGCTGTTCGCGCAGCCCAAACGGCGGGGCCGGCGCACCAAGCCGCCGATCGCCGAGCTCGGCCCGCACCCCGAGAGCGGCGCCCAGGTGCGCGTCCTCGACGGCCGCTACGGCCCGTACGTCACCGACGGCGAGACGAACGCGAGCCTCCGCGCCGATGACCAGGTCGAGTCGCTGACGCTCGAGCGGGCCGTCGAGCTGATGGCCGCCCGGCGCGAGCGCGGGCCCACAAAACCCCGCCGCAAGCGCTCTTAGACAAAACGCCTTACGGTTTCTTCACACTTCGCCACCCAGTTCCACTGGTTCTCTCGTCGAAGATCCGCGATACTTCAACCTGAGGAAGCCGGGTCGGCCCCTCGTCCGCTACCGTGGGAGCGTCATTCCGAGTGCGCGACGGCGGCCGCTCGGGCGGGAAAGGGCAAAAGCGGATCGCAAGTTTCAACGAATCCTCTCGTTTTGCTGGAAATCAGAGGACAAATACCGTACGGTGCGAAGCGGCGTGGAGCGTAGGGCGATGAAAGGCGTGGGAGAACCGGTGACGCAGAACCAATTGACTGAGTTGCTCGAGAGCGAGCCCGCAAAGGCCATGCTCGAAACGGGCGAGGAGCGCGGCTGGATCGAACCTGCCGAGCTGGAGGCGTTCGCGCTCGAGCATGAGCTCGTCGACGCCGATGTCGAGGACCTCACCCGCGAGCTCGAACGGATCGGGCTCGAGGTGCGCGAGGCGAAGCCCGAGGAGAAGGCGTCCAAGGCCGAGGAGGTCGTCTACGAAGCCGACCAGCCCTCCGGCGCCGGCGATTCGTTGCAGCTCTTCCTTGCCGACGTCGGTCGCCACAAGCTGCTGACCGCGGCGCAGGAGGTCATCCTCGCGAAGAAGATCGAGCGCGGCGACCTGGTCGCGAAGCGCCAGATGATCGAGTCGAACCTGCGGCTCGTCGTCTCGATCGC
>PLED01000107.1:0-216 GCA_003136355.1 Vulcanimicrobiota bacterium
CGGTCATGCCGGGGCGCACGAGTTTGTCGATCTGCGCCGGCGCGCCGGCCACGTCCAAGACCGCAAGCGCCACGCCGGGATCGATATCGGCCGGCAACTTCGACCATGACGCGGACTCGAAGAGTATCGCGGTGCCGCGCACGCTCACGTGCCCGCTGGCGACTTGCACGCCGGCAATCGCTTCTAGCCGCAGAGGCGTCAGCGTCAGCGAAACCA
>PLED01000107.1:278-4803 GCA_003136355.1 Vulcanimicrobiota bacterium
ATTGAGCGCGTCGACGTCGCACAGAATTTCGTTTGCGAACGGAACCGGCGTATCGTCAAGCTTCCACGCATTTTGCGGCATCGTCCCCGGCGGAGCGATCACGCGATGCGCGCCGAAACGGTGACCCGCCTTTTTTGGAACCTTCATGTGAGCGATATCCCGCCGCGTTCGAACGGCGTCGAGAGCACGATAGTCGTTTTCGTGCGGGCCATACCCGGCACGCTCTTCAGGCGCGAAAGCAGTTCGTCCAAGTGTCCGGTCGAGCGGGTCATGACTTTGAGTACGAACGACTCCTCGCCGGCGACGCTGTGAATCTCGGAGATCTCCGGCATCGCGGTGAGCGCGGCGATGAACGCTTCATAGCTGCAATCGGGCGTCGTATAGCAACCGATGAACGCGACGAGCTCCAGCCCCAAGAGTTTCCCGTCGAGCTGCGCCGAGTATCCGCGCACGTATCCGCGGCTCTCCAATCGCTTGACGCGATCGTGCACGGCCGACGCCTTCAGGCCGACGGCTTCGCCGAGATCGGCAAAGGTCGAGCGGGCGTTGTTTTGCAGCGCCGAGAGCAGGCGGAGGTCGAGCTCGTCGAGTCCGCTTGGGTCGCTAGTACCGTTCGGAGTTTTGTTCATGGAGCCGAATAATCTTCGGGAAAACTATTCTACTCCCGGAGGACGTTCGGCGCAAGAAGCGTCGAGGGTTGTGCGGCTCGCCCCCGAGAACGCCCGTGCCATGCGCAAAGCCTGGGCGTTCTGTATCGCGGCCGCGCTGCTGAGCGGCTGTTCGCGCAACTCCGCGGGCTCGGCGCAATCTCAGCCGGGCGCTCCTGCCCACCGCATCGCGAGTGCGGTCAGATTCGACTTGGCGGCCGATCCGAGCAACCTCAATCCGCTGTTCTTACACCAGGACGCGGCATCCGTCGAGCAGCAAGTAGCGCGGCTTTCGTTTGAACCGTTCATCGATTTCGATCCCGCGGGGCGTGAGATTCCTGAGTTGCTCTCGCGCGTGCCCTCGCAAAACAACGGCGATATCTCGGGTGACGGGCGCACGATCATCTATCGCTTGCGTCCTGGAGTCCGCTGGAGCGACGGTACACCGGTGACGTCGGGCGACGTGCTCTTCACGTTGCGCGCGATCCTCGATCCGCGCAACCCGGTTCCGTCGCGAGACGGCTACGATCTGATCGATCGCGCCCAGGCTCGCGGTAAGTACGCCGTGGTCTTTCACCTGAAGCACGCGTGGGCTCCCGCGGTCGACACATTTTTTTCCTACGGTTATCGTCCGCAGTTTGTGCTGCCCGCGCACGTACTCCGCGGTCAAGCCCCGCTCGCGCAAGCTCCATTTAACGCTGCGCCCACCGTTGGCGACGGTCCATACATGTTCGTTTCATGGCGGCGCGGAGAGTCGCTGCTCTACGTCGCAAACCCACGGTATTGGCGCGGCGCACCACGCGCGCGCCGATTGGATATTCGCATCATCCCCGATCCTGCGACGAACCTCGTGCTGCTTCAGTCGCGGGAGCTCGACTGGAATTTGATCGCGCCCCTACAGCAGAACGTCTTGCGTTCACATCCCGATATCGTCTACCGGTACGAGCCGACCAGCGTCGTCGCCGGCTTAGTGTTGAACGTGTCGCACGCTCCGCTAAACGATGTGCGAGTACGGCGCGCGCTCGCAATGGCCATCGACCGCCGCGCGATTAGTCGCAAGATTACGCTTGGGCGTTATCCCGTTACAGACGTGCTCCAGCCATCGTTTTCGTGGGCATTCGATGCCTCGGTAAAGGAGCCGCAGTACGATCCGGCCGGCGCCGACAAGCTCTTCGATGCGGCAGGCTGGCGCCGGGGCTCCGATGGCACGCGCGTCAAGGCGGGCCAGGCGCTAACGCTCGTCTACGTTCAGTTCAAGGATACGGCGACCGGCATGCGCGTCGCGACGATGGTGCAGGCCGAACTCCGGCAGCGCGGCATTGACGCGCAAATGAAAACGGTCAGCGGCGCGCAGCTGTTCTTGCCGAGCACGGGCATATTGGCGAGCGGCAATTTCGATCTCGCGTATGTCCCATTCACGATGGGATCGGATCCGGACGACTCTTCGATCTTGCGCTGCGGCGCGACGAGCAACTACATGCGTTACTGCAACCATGCGGTGGATGCGCTTGAGATGGCCGCGCTGATTTCGCCTTCGCGACCCGTGCGCAAGGCTTTGTATGGCCGAATCGAACGCCTGGTCGCCGCAGACGTTCCGATCGTCTATCTTTTCGATGCCAACTATATTTACGCGTACAGAAACGCGCTGACCGGCTTCTATCCCAACGCGTTCTTGCCGACGTGGAACGCCTACAATTGGCGGCTGACCCAGTGAAGGAGCAACCGTGATCGCAACGGCCATTCGCACGATCCTCAGCAACCTCGAATTGGTGCTCATCGTTGTGGCAATCGTCGTGACGATTCTCAAACTGCGCCGGGCTAAGCTGCACCGCACGGTCATGACGCCCGGCTACACGCTCTGGGGCGAATTGCTCTTTTACGGAGTCGGCTTCGGGTTTTTGTGGGCGGGAATCTTTCATGCGTTTTTTCAGCAGACTGCAGCATCGTCGATTGGCTGGCAACCGAGCCCGTTCGAATGGGAGTTGGCATGGGCGGAGTTCGGCGTCGCGTTGATCGCGCTACTCTCGCTCGGTCGCGGCTACGAGATGCGGTTGGCCGCGACGCTCGTATTCTTCGTATTCTCGGCAGGCGCGGCTATCCAGCACGTCAATCAAATGCTCTGCTGCCACAACTATGCGCCCGGAAACGCCGGCACGATTCTCTGGATCAACGATATCGCACTTCCGCTTTTGCTGGTGTATTTGGCCTTAGCGTCACGCGACGCATATGAACGCAACACCCGCGTCAGTATTCACTAACCGAAGCGAGCCTCGGCGTTAACGCATCGAAGTAGTCCCGAACCTAAAATAGTTTAGAAGCCAAGATAGTCTCGGCTCGAAACGCTAAACATACGCTGCGTTTCGGGACGAGGCTATCTTGGCTTAAGACCTATAGCGCCTTAACGGCCGAGACGAGCGAGTCGACGCTGGATTTGGCGTCGCCAAAGAGCATCGCGGTCTTGGGATCCTCGTAGAGCGGGTTTTCGATGCCGGCGAATCCCGAGCGCATCGAGCGTTTCAGAACCACGACGTTCGCGGCTTTGTCTACGTCGAGAATTGGCATGCCATAGATCGGCGATGACGTCACGTTGCGCGCCGCCGGATTGGTAACGTCGTTGGCGCCGATGACGAGGGCGACGTCGGTGCGCGCGAATTCGGGATTGACGTCATCCATATCGTACAGCTGATTGTAAGGGACGTTCGCTTCGGCGAGCAGCACGTTCATGTGTCCCGGCATGCGGCCCGCTACCGGATGAATGGCGTATTTTACCGTGACGCCGCGCTTTTCGAGCTGGTCCGCAAGTTCGCGCACGCTATGCTGCGCTTGCGCGACGGCCATGCCGTATCCCGGAACGACGATGACTTGTTGGGCAAACGCGAGCATGACGGCGACGTCGTCTACGGTCACGCTGCGGATATTTTGTTGGCCACCCTTGGCGGCGGCGACTTCCATACCGCCGCTCGCCCCGAACGCGCCGAAGAGCACGTTGCGCAGCGGCCGGTTCATGGCTTTGCCCATGAGGACCGTGAGCATGGTGCCGCTCGCTCCGACGAGCGTTCCCGCAATGATCAGCAGGTTGTAGCGCAGTTCGAATCCGGTGATGGCGACCGCGAGACCGGTGAACGAGTTGAGCAGCGAAATAACGACCGGCATATCGGCTCCGCCGATCGGCAGCACGAACATGACGCCGAGCACGAGCGCGAGCGCGACCATCACGCCGTACGCCCACGTCGGCTGGATGCCAAGCGTAATCATGACCCACGCGGCGAGCCCGGCAATCGCTAACGCCACGATCCCATTGACGAATTGCTGTCCGCGGTACGTGACGGGACGGCCCGTCATGAGTTCTTGCAACTTCAGAAATGCAATAACGGAGCCCGCCGCACTGACCGCGCCGATGATCGCGCTGATGACCAGCGACACGTCGGTAAGCACGTCGAGCTGAACGCCCGTATTATGCGCGCGCTCCCACAGAAGATATTGCACCGTCGAGACGGCCGCGGCTGCGCCGCCGCCCGCGCCGTTGAAGAGCGCGACCATTTGCGGCATCGCGGTCATCTTCACTTTAAGCGCTGAATACAGTCCGACGGCCGTGCCGATAACGACGCCCACGAGAATCGCCCACCAGCCGTAGCCGTGCGACGGGGCGAGCGCGGCGATAATGGCGATCAGCATGCCGGCGCCCGCGAGCCGGTTTCCAAAACGCGCCGTCGCCGGCGAGCTCAAGAAGTGCAGGCCGAGAATGAAGAGCGCGATGGCGGCGATCTCGGCAAGCCGCAGCAGAACGAATCCGGTCACTTCTTCGAAGGCTCGCGTTTCTTGAACATCTGCAGCATGCGTTCGGTCACGGCAAATCCGCCGACGACGTTGATCGTGCC